>JBKDOV010000012.1:0-4645 GCA_046342815.1 Cyanobacteriota bacterium | reverse complement strand
GACAACGACCACGCCCCAGGCGACGAATCTGAAGCTCAATTTCAACAACAAGGATTACGAGTTTTCCGATCTACCGCGCACGGCCCAACTGCTGCTCCAGGACATGATGCAGATGGACCAGCAGATCAGCAAACTGCAATACGAATTGCGCCATCTGCAGGCGGCGCGGCAGGTGTATGGCTCCAGCCTGCGCAAGACCATGGCCGAAGAGGAAGCGGAGCATCCGAGCGAAGGCATGGACGGCCATCACGGCCACCACAACCACGACGACTGAGGGCCGCGCGCCGCAGCGCAACATCCACCAGTGATCGAGCCGGGCCCAGGCCCGGTTTTTTTTGTGCTCTGCCGCCGGCAACGGGCAAGGGGGAGGGGGCGCCTGTAAATCGATTTACGGAGCAAATGCGATTTACAGAAGAGGCACGAACGCCGCTGAGCGTTGCAGCGCAATGGACTGAGGTTGCCGCAGAGCCGATGCAAGCTGCTGCACCACAGAGGCGAATTTGACGCTGTGCTGCGGCCAGCCGGAGGGTGAAGGCCACCGATCTTCCCGTCCCCTGACGGGGCCCTCCGATGGCCAGCCGCCCCGCAGCTCCGATCGTTCCGATGCCCTGGGAGCTGGATCCGATCCAGACCAGCCGCCGCACAAGCCTCACCAGTGCCGACGCCCTCAGCGAGAGGGAAGAGGCGACGGCCACGGAGCAGCCTTTGGACTCGGCGCCGCCGGTGGCGTTGCGCAACGAGCGGATCGATAGCGGTGCGGTGGAGGGAATCGATCGATCCGGGGCCTTCCGGAGTGCGCACCGAGCCGCAGCGGAGGCGAGCCAGGACCCAACCCGGGCGGATGGTCCCGGCGGGAAGGGGGGAGCAACACCCGGGGATTGCTACTCCGGCGAAGTGTGCGATGAGCTGCTGCCAGAGGAGGCGTTGGGGCTGAGTTCAACGGATATGCAGCTAGCAGCGACCCCACTGCTCGATCTGGCCCTCACATTCCGCCTGCAGTCCAACCCTGGCGCAAGCAAAGTTATCTATCTGGACTTCAACGGCCACACCACCACCGGCACGTCGTGGAATAACTCAACGATGGGGGCCTCCTTCTATTCGCCTGCATATGACATTGATGGCGATCCGAACACATTTAGCGACACCGAGCTTGGCTACATTCAAAGAGCCTGGCAACGCGTCTCGGAGGATTTCTCGCCGTTTGATGTAAACGTTACTTTGCAGGAGCCACTAGCCGATTGGCTGGCGCGAATAGGTAGCAGCGATGGCAACTGGGGCGTACGATCTGTGATCACCAGCTACGGCCCTTCTTCCTCAACGGCAGCAGGGATAGCTTTTGTCGGAAGCTTCAACTCCAGCGCTGATACGCCCGTATTTATATACAATGAATCAGTGCAAGGAGTATGTGAGGCAGTCAGCCATGAAGTAGGTCATTCGTTGGGGCTTTCGCACGATGGCACCGCCAGCACCAGCTACTACACAGGGCATGGCGGCACAGGTGAAACCAGCTGGGCCCCAATCATGGGAGGCAGCTACAACCGCAATGTCACCACTTGGGATGATGGCGGCTACACCGGCAGCAACAACACCGGCAGCACAGCAAATTATGGAAAGGGCGCCGATGACCTTGCTGTAATCGTTAGCAACAATGGATTCTCCTATCAGCCTGATCTGGCTGGCAATGACCTCTTCACGGCATCTCCGCTTGCGATCACGGGCGGAGCCGTTGGGCAATTCGGCACGATCGAAACCCGCCTCGATACGGACTGCTACACCTTCAGCCTGGTTGCCAATGGTGATCTCAACCTCAGCTTCGATCCCTACTGGTATGTGGCCTTTGTGGATGGGGATGGCATCTGGGGAGGATCCAATCTTGCCTACCTCGCCAAAACCAGTGACATCCGCTCCACCACCCCTTACGCCGATAATGCTTCCAACATCGATCTCGCGGTACAGCTCTTCGATAGCCAAGGCCGTGTCCTGTACACCTCCAACGATGCTGGCCTGGCCACGGCCATCTCTCTGCAGGGGCTTACGGCGGGCACTTACTACCTAAAGCTGGATGGCGTAGGGTTCGGCGACCCAACCGCCAGCACGCCGACCGGCTACACCGACTACGCCAGTATCGGCAACTACATGATCAGCGGCACGATCACATCGGCTACCGACTCGACCGCCAATCCCGTGATCACGCTGGCCCTCACGCCAGGCGCCGTGAGTGAGGATGGCAGTAGCAATCTTGTGTTCACATTCACCCGCTCCCTAGTCACCGCTGATCCCCTAAGCGTGAATTTCACGGTGTCGGGAACCGCAAGCAATGGCAGCGACTACACTGGTTTGCTGGCCGGGAACAGCCAAATTGTAACCTTTGCCGCCAATGCTGCGACGGCCAGTGTTGTGATTAATCCGACCGCCGACACCACTGTGGAAGCCGATGAAACTGTGGTTTTGTCACTGGCCATTGGCACGGGCTACACCATCGGAACCCCCAGCTCCACGACGGGCATCATCAGCAATGATGATTTCACCCCCAAGCCGCTGGTTTTCACCACCCAGACCGACATCCTGACTGGAACAACCGGTGCCGATAACTACGTGTTGAGTCGTCACAGTGATGCCCTGTGGAGCTCCACACCGGATCGGATCACCAACCTTCAGGCTGTTGTCGACACCATCGATAGTCCCTTCCGTCGAACCAATGCCATCTATGCCAAACAGCTCGGTTTGGTACAGAGCCTGGACGCTGCTGGGATCGAAGGCTTGCTGACCAGTCGGAATCTTGTCAAGAACGGAGCCGCTACTTTTACCTTCGGTGCCGGCAGTGAACTTCGTACTTTCCTAGCCATCAACGACGACACAGCTGGTTTCAAGAGTAGCAGCGACAGTGTGATCGAGATCACCGATTATGCCGGCAGCTTGTCCTCACTGGCCATCTTCTGATGGGGCAGCCAGGACAAGAGCTCCTGGTTCGATCCTGGAATCCTCAACTTGTGGATTCGAGTCCAGACCATGCGGGCTGGCACCACCACGCTGCCGGGTCTACCCCGGTTGTCCTTCAGGAGACCGGACGTGACTCCCACCACGGCCATGCCATTCCCTTGATCGGCAAGTACAGGAGAGCCGGAATCGCCGGCGAAGGTATCGCAGTCGGTGAACCAGAACCGATCCCCAGGATCGCGGTAAAGGATCCGGCAGGCCGGCGCCAGCGTGAGACGAACACCTCCGCTGAATCCAGCCGGGGCGATCGAATGGCTGTCGGGGAGCCTGGCGACCTGCAGAAGAATGGGGCGCACAGGGGGAGGGGGGCTCAAAGCACGACCAGGGCCCAGTCGGTGGCCATGTTCCTGATGGTGGGGATGCGCTGGCCATGGTCTGGAGATATGCGCACAATGCCGGCGGTGCCAGAGGGCGATGGCGTCGGTGCTTTCTGTCCAAGCTGACCTGACTGCAGGAAGCGCAGGTCAGCAGGTTGGAGGGCCTGTCCATTGCGTTGGTCGAAGGTGCAGTGCGCCCTGAGTTGGACTGGTTTTTCTGGACAGGCCCCATCGTTAGTCTCTGAGGCGGGGTACCGCCCCTGATCGGGGCTCCCACCGATGAGCAAGCGCCGCACCCACAGCCCCGAGTTCAAGGCCAGGGTCGCCATGGAGGCGATCAGTGGCCGCAAGACGATCCAGGAGATCGCTGCCGACCACGCCATTCACCCGATCCAGGTGAGCCAGTGGAAGAGACAGCTCTTGGATGGCGCCAGCGAGCTGTTCACCAGAGGCAAGAAGAGCAAGGACACTGGCGAGAGCCAGGCCAAGGAGGCTGAGCTGTTCCAGCAGATCGGGCGGCTGCAGATGGAGCTGGAGTGGCTCAAAAAAAAATCTCAGCTGCTCTGATGCCCGTGAACGACGCAAGCTGGTCGATCACGACCACCCTGGGCTCAGCATCAACCGCCAATGTGCGCTGCTCGGCCTGCCCAGATCCACGCTCTACTACCGGCCGACGGCGGTGCGTGAATCGACGCTCCGGATCATGGCCAGGATCGACGCTCTGTATCTGGAGGATCCCTGCAGCGGCAGCCGCCGGATGGTGGATTATCTGGCCAGGGAAGGGATCCCAATCAGCCGTGACCGGGTGCGAAACCTCATGCGACGCATGGGTTTACGGGCGATCTACCAGAAACCGCGCACCACTGTTCCAGGATCTCCCTCTGAGCGGTTTCCCTGCCTGGTGGACCTCAAACAGGTCACCAGGGTGGATCAGGTCTGGGCGGCCGACATCACCTACATCCCGCTACAGAAAGGATTCCTCTACCTGGTGGCGATCGTGGATCTGTTCTCCAGGACCGTGCTCAGCTGGAAGCTCCCCAACAGCCTTGATACGGAGTTCTGTCTCGATGCCCTGGAGATGGCGTTGGAACGTGGCCGCAGGCCAGAGATCTTCCACTCCGACCAGGGTTGTCAGTTCACCTCTGGTGACTTCGTGGCCAGGCTGCAAGCTGAGGAGATCAAGATCAGCTTGTCCGGCGACGATTAGATAGGCGGGACTGCGCAACTACATAGGCGGGTCTCAGGACGCGACAACAAGGCTCCGATCCCGGTCTGGAGCCCCGCGATGCCCGCCCCTCTGTCGTTGCGCATCAAGGAGCGGTACATGGCCA
>JBKDOV010000011.1:0-134567 GCA_046342815.1 Cyanobacteriota bacterium | reverse complement strand
GATGTGAAGGCAGCCCTGGCGGCCGGCCTGAATGTGGCCAGCGGGCTGCATACCCGGCTCGGGGAGGATCCGGAGCTGGCGGCGCTCGTGCAGCCCGGTCGCTGGATCTGGGACCTGCGGCGTGAACCGGAGGCCCTGGCCGTGGCATCGGCCCGGGCGGCCTCCCTGCCGTGCGCCCGGGTGCTGGCCGTCGGTTCGGACATGTCCGTGGGCAAGATGAGCGCCTGCCTGGAACTGCAGGCCGCAGGCCTGGGCCGCGGCCTTGATGCCCGGTTCGTGGGCACCGGCCAGGCCGGCATCCTGATTAGTGGAAGCGGCGTGGCCCTGGATGCCGTACGGGTGGATTACGCCGCCGGTGCGGTGGAGCAGGCCGTGCTCGCCGCCGCCGCCGGTGCCGGCCCAGAAGCCCTGGTGCTGGTGGAGGGGCAGGGTTCCTTCTGCCACCCGGGTTCCACTGCCACCCTGCCCCTGATCCGCGGCAGCCAGCCCACGGCCCTGCTGATGGTGCATCGGGCTTCCCAGGTCTCGATCCACAACCAACCCCAGATCCCCCTGCCCTCCCTGCCGGACCTGATCAGGGCGGTGGAGGCGATCGCCGCCCTGGCCCGCCCTGCGGAGGCCGCCCAGCCGGCGCCCCGGGTGGCGGCCATCGCCCTCAACACCGCCCTGCTGGAGGCAGCCGAGGCCGAGGAGGCCTGCCGGGAGACCAGCCGGCAAACAGGGCTGCCCTGCAGGGATCCCGTGCGCCATGGCTCCGAGGAACTCCTCAAAGCTGTGCTCTTGCCGAGTGGTAACGAGACACTGGGCCAGACTCCGGCGGTCTGAGCCGAAATTCCGCAGGGGAACCTGCAGAGAAAAGAAGGGCGAGCGAGGGGACTCGAACCCCCGAATAGCGGCGCCACAAGCCGCTGCCTTAACCACTTGGCGACGCCCGCCGTGGTGGAGCCAACCTACACCACCGGGGCCGAAGCCTGGAATCCGCCACGGCGGCCTGGATCGGCCTGAATCCAGTGTGGCTACCCTTTTGCCGTTAGGAAGGCTTGCCAGCGTGCATCCCAAGGCTCAGCGGTTTGTCGATTCCTGTCAGGACGACTTGCCGGTGGTGGTTCGCATCCTTGAGCACTATGCAATCGAGGAACGGGAGGTGTGGCGTCAGGAGGAACGTCGCGAACGTGCCCGTTATTCCGAATCGCTGCAGGTGACCCTGCTGGCGATGTTGGCAGCCTATCTGCATCAGACCGGTCGCCCCCTGGAGCCGGGGATCTCCGAGCCAGTGGCGGATGTGCTGCTTTTCCTCAGTGGTCAGGTGGATCAGGTCTATCTGCTGGGGGAGCTGGCCAAACCCCATTTCGCAGGGAGGGAGATGGAGCGCCTGCGGGTAGGGAGCCTGCAGCTGGGGGATTTCGAGCGCATCGCCCTTGAGAAACTGGGTCAATGCCGCCGGCACGATCCTTCCTATCAGGGCCGGGCCCTCCAGGGATTGCGCCTGATTCTCTATCGCTTCGCCGAGTGCCTGAGCCAGGAAGGAGTGGACGGGAGTGCAGACACAACCGCCAGCTCCGGTGAGCAACGCTTCTGGAACTGCGTGGAGACCCTGATCAACGGCGATGATCAGCATCCTGCGATCCGCCCTGCCCCCTCCCTCGACCTTTCCGGTGCCTTGGTGACCATCACCCTGCCCGATCTCTGCAATGACGGCAAACCGCGGATGCTCTATTTCCTGCGCATCAAGAAAGATGATCTGCTGGAGGTGGACCAGCCAGTTTGTTATGTCTACGACGATGCTGCCCGGATGTTGCCTGTGGTCAGCCGCTGCCGGGGTGTGGTGACCCGGGTGTTTGTGGAGAACGGGGAGAACCTCCCCGTGGGTGGGGCCTTGGCGCAGCTGAGGCTGCTTGCCGACGCCGCTCCGGCGGTTTCCCTGTGACCGTGCTTCGCGTCATTGACCCTACGGACGCCGTCGCGTCACGATTCTTGCCATTGTTTCCTGGTTCGGTTCTCCGGTTTGCTTCCTCCTGCCACCGCCTCCCGTACCCCGCAGCTGCGGGCCAGGGCCGCCCGTTCCGCTGCCAGCCGGGTGGCCCTGGGGCTGGGCCTTGTGGCGGCGACCGGGTTCGGGCTCTTCCTCACCAATCCAGGGCCGGCCGCCTTTGAGGAGTTCGCCGGCGATCGGCTCACGGCCGTGCTGGCCGAGGAGCTCTGCGGTGAGAACAATCTGCCGATGATGATCCGGCTGGTGATCCGCGATTGCCGCTCCCTGGTGCGTTCCCAGTCCCGCACCCTGGGTCGGCTGGCCAGTCTCCAGTCCCGGCGCCGTGACTTCGGCATCTTGACCCTGTACCGCACCGATCTGGGCGGACAGACGTTCCTCTCCGGATGGACGTTGCCGCGCTATCGCACGCTCACCCTGGCGGCGGCCGGTCGTTTTCTGGTGTTGACCACCGATCGGGAGGAATCCTCCGGGCGGCAACCATGACGGCCCCGGTGCAGCGGCTGCCGCCGCTGCGGATTCCCCGTTCGTTGGTTGATCCCACCCTCCCGGGCCTGGTGGGTGGTGAGCTCGATGGTCTCGTGGCCGTGGAGATCCATCACCGCCAGGGAACGATCGCGCAGCTCCGGCCCCTTTCGCTTCAGGAGCAAGCCGCCGCCGGCCCCCTGCCCCTGGCCTTGCCTTCGCTGCTGGATCCCCACGTCCATCTCGACAAGGCCTTCACCGCTCCCCGCTTTTCCAATCGCGAGGGCACCGTGGCCGGGGCGGTGGCGGCCAATCTGCGGGAGCACCTCGAACGGGACGAACAAGCGGTGCATGCCCGGGCCGAACGGGCCCTCCAGCTCGCCTGGTGCCATGGCATGCGGGCCCTGCGCAGCCACATCGACAGCCTCGGGCCCGGGGCGGCAGCCAGCTGGGACGCCCTGGAAAGCCTGCGCCGGGACTGGGCTTCGCGGCTGGAGCTGCAACTGGTGGCCCTGGTGCCCGTGCATCATTGGCTGACGCCCGAGGGGGAGCGGCTCGCGGCTCGCGTCGCGGCCGCCGGCGGCCTGCTCGGCGGCGTGATCGGCCCTCCTTTCTCCCTGTCCTTACCCGGAGCCGGCGGTGGGGCCTCGGAGGAGGAGGCGCTGGTGGCGATGATGGAACTGGCGGAACGCCACGGCTGCGGCGTGGATCTCCACATTGATGAAAGCGATCAGCAGCCGGGGCGCGGGGTCGATCTGGTCAGTCGCCTGCGGCTTCGGCACCGCCTGAGCGGGCCGCTCACCTGCAGCCATGCCAGCAGCATGGGGCTGTTGCCGCCCGGGGCCTGTGATCGTCTGGCCGATCAGATCGCCGCGGCAGGGGTGGGGGTGGTGGCCCTCCCCACCACCAACCTCTGGCTGCTGGGCAAACGGCGGCGCCGTACCCCCTGCCTGCGGCCCCAGGCCCCGATCCGCCAGCTGCAGGCGGCCGGGGTGTGCGTGGCCCTCGGGGGCGACAACGTGCAGGATCCCTGGTTTCCCGGTGGCGCCTTCGATCCGATCGCGCTGCTGCGCCAGCTGCCGGTGCTCAGCCAGCTGGTGCCCTGGCAGCGACTGGGGCTGGCGCCGATGACCACGGCGGCGGCGCAGCTGATGGGGTTGGCCTGGGATGGGGTGCTGCGGCTCGGGGCCCCCGCCGATCTGGTGGTGCTGGGGGTTTCCTCCTGGCACGAGCTGCTGGCCGTGGCGCCCCGGCGAAGGGTGCTGCGCGGTGGGGTCTGGCTGCCTCCGCCCCCCACGGAGGCGCCGTCTCCCCTGCTTGCCTTTGCCGATTTCTGCGGCCATCCTTTGCCTCGATGACCCAGTTCTTATCCGCCCCCGGCGATCTTCCCGCCGCCATGGACCCTGCCACGATCGCTGCCCTGGCGGCGGAATTGCGCCAGAGCCATCCGGAGCTGGTGCTCAGCGATGACCCCCGGGAATGTGCCCGCCTTTCCCGCGACTTTCACGACTATTCGCCGGTGCTGGTGCCCTTGCTGCAGGGCCGCACGGCCCAGCTGGTGGCGCATGCCACCAGCGTCGAGCAGGTGCGGGCGGTGGCCGGTGCCTGCGCCCGCCACGGCGTGCCGTTGACGCTGAGGGGGGCCGGCACCGGCAATTACGGCCAGTGCGTGCCCCTGGCCGGCGGGATGGTGCTCGCACTCACTGGCTTGAATCGCCTGCGCCAGCTGGAGCCGGGCAGTGGGGTGGTCACGGCGGAAGCGGGCTGTCTGCTGGCCGATCTGGATCACCAGCTGGCTGCCCATGGCCGGGCCCTGCGTCTGGCACCCAGCACCTATCGCACCGCCACGATCGGTGGATTTCTGGCCGGTGGTTCCGGTGGCATCGGTTCGATACGATGGGGGTTTCTGCGCGATCCCGGCCAGCTGCTGGGCCTGGAGGTGGTCACGGTGGAGCCGGAGCCGCGCCTGCTGCAGCTCGATGCCACCGCCAGCGCCCCCCTCAACCATGCCTACGGGACCAACGGCATCCTCACCGCCGTGAAGATGGCCACCTCTGAAGCGGTGTCCTGGCAGCAGATGGTGGTGGGATTCGTGCGCTGGGAGGAGGCACTGGCGGCGGCCCAGGCCCTGCCGGCCACGGCCTTTCTGCTCAACGCCCTTTGCCTGCTGGAGGCGCCCGTGGCGGCGAGGATGCCCTGGCCCGGTGGCTGTCCTCCCCCTGAGCCAGGTGAGCACCGGCTGCTGCTGCTGGCCGCCCCCGACTGCCTCTCGGTGCTGCCCCACTGGCTGGAAGCCCATGGGGGCGCTCTGCGCTGGCAGGCCTCCCAGGCCGAATCCCGGGGCCTGCCGCTGCGCGAGCTGATGTGGACCCATACCACCCTGCACTGGCGGGGCCACGAACCGGACTGGACCTATCTGCAGTTGCTGTTGCCCCGTCCTGAGGCGCCCTGCCTGGAGGGCCTGCGGCGGCGCTGGGGGGAGGAGCTGCTCTGGCACCTCGAGGCGGTGCGGCAGGAGGGGCAGCAGCGCCTCGCCTGCCTGCCTTTGCTGCGCTGGCGGGGGGAAGAACGCCTGCAGGAGCTGATCGAGGATTGCCGCGAGCTGGGGGCCTTTCTGTTCAATCCCCACGTGATCACCGTCGAGGACGGCGGCCTCGGCGTGATCGATGCCGATCAGGTTGCCGCGAAACTGGCCTACGACCCCCGGGGCCTGCTCAACCCCGGCAAGCTGCGGGGATGGCAGGCCAGGCCGGGAGCCTGCGGGCCTTAACCGCAGCCCAGGCTGAGGCGCGTGTCCACACCGGTGACGGGGTTGGTGCCGCTGGCGTCGCGGCAGAGCGTCCTCAGGTCGGAGCGATCCAGCAGGGCGTCGGTGAAATCGGCATTGGTCACGGTGGCGCCGGCAAAGCTGCTGCCCGAGGCGATCACCCCCCGCAAGCGGGCATCGGTGAAGTCGGCGCCGCTGAAGTCCACCCGGTCCATGAGCGCGTCGCTGAGGTCGGCGCCGCTGAAATCAGCTTCGGCGAAGTTCGCCTGGGTGAGGATCGAGCCGTGCAGATCGGCGCCGGCGAAATTGGCCTGGCGGCCGTTCACGCCGGCGAACGAGGAATCGGCCAGCTGCTGGCCATGGAAATCCTGGCCGCTCTGGTTGGTGAGGGTGTAATCCACCCGGTCCTGAAAATCAGCCAGAGCCGGGGAAGGCGCTCCCCCCACCAGGCCAACCATGGCGATTCCCAGCCCCAGCACCAGGGCCAGGGCCTGCACCAGTCGGGCTGCCCGGCGGGCAGGGGGGCGGACGGCGACTGCCGCGGGACGGGTGCAGGCCATGGCGAAGCTGGCGGAGGGGGTGACGATCAGGCCGTCACACCAAGATGCTGACGGATCCTGTTGAGACATGCGGTCTCTTCGGCGCTCACCTTTTCGCCGCTGCCGAACAGGCCCTTGCCGGCGGCCGAAGCCACGGCCTGGCAGCCGTCCACGATCATCTGGGCGAACTGGTTGGCGGTGGCTTCGTCGGTCTTGCTGCGGGCCAGGGTCATGGCCTCATCCACCTCGGCGAGAGCCCGGTCGAGCACCTTGCCGTTGCGCACGTCATCGGGGGTCACTTCCAGCTTCTCGGGCCGGATGCCCTGCTTGAGAGCCTCAGGATCAAACAGGCTGGAGATCAGGGGGTTGGAGGCGTAGCGGGTGGCGGCGGCGGCCAGCTCCTTGCCCAGGGCCAGGGCTTCCTGGGCGCTGGAGACAATGCCCATATCCACGCTCATCACGGCCATGGCGGCACTCAGGGCTCCACCGAGCAGCTTGTTGCGCTCGTCGTTGGTCAGTTCGACAGTCATTTTGGGATCAGATTTGGTGTCGAGGATTACTCCTTCCCCTACAGGATCCCCCTGATACCGCGGGTTGTCAGCGAAGTCTTTCGTTTTCTCCGACTTCCTCTCCATCTTCTTCTCTTCCTCCTGCTCCGTTCCCTTCAGGGCTCAGGGCTGCGGCGGTGGATCAAGCAGCGGCAGCACCTGCCCCAGCAGATAGAGCGAACCTGCCACCACCGGCAGCAGCCCCGCTGGCTTCAGCCAGGCCAGGCCTTCGGTGACGGAAGCCACCGACCTCAGCTGGCCGGCGCCATCCGGCAGGGCGCTGGTGAGTTCCTCCACGGACCAGCTGGCATGGCCGGCGATCGCCACGATCGCCGCCTGATCACCGGGTCGGAGCAGGTGGTTCACCACCGCCGGTCCATCCTTGTGCCGCTGGATGCCCAGCAGCCAGCGGCGGCCACCACCGCCATCGAGCCGATCGATCTCCTGCCGCAGCGCTGCCGCTGCCGGGGGATTGTGGGCCCCGTCGATCAGCAGCTCCCGGCCCTGCCATTGCCAGCGCTCGAGCCGGCCCGGCCAGCGGGCGGTGGCCAGGCCGTTGCGGATCGCCGTCTCCGGAATCGACCAGCCCAGGGCGGCCAGTTCCTCGGCCATGGCTGCCGCCACTGCCCCATTGCTGCGCTGCAGGTCCCCCTGCAGCCCCAGCAGCGGCCCTCCGGCCGCGGCGGCCGGCAGCGGTTCCACCCAGCGCAGCCGGCACCCCAGCTCCGCCGCCCTTTGCTCCAGCACCCGGCGCGCCTCGGGCTCCTGGGGCCCGCTGATCGCTACGGCGCCCGGGGTCATCACCCCGGCTTTCTCGGCGGCGATCGCCGCCAGGGTGGAGCCGAGGTGTTCGCGGTGATCCATGCCGATGGCGCCGAAACCCAGCACCTGGCGACGGGGATGGGCGGTGGTGGCATCCAGCCTTCCCCCCAGCCCCACCTCCAGCACCGCCAGATCCACCGCTTCGGCTGCAAAGCGATCGAAGGCGGCGGCGGTGAGCAGCTCGAACGGCGTCAGGCCATGCCGGCATCCGATCTCCTGCCATCGGGCCAGATCCGTGCGCAGCTCCCCGGAGGTGATCCAGCGATCGTCGAGCTGGATCCGTTCACACCAGCTGATCAGGTGGGGGGATCGGTAGGTGCCGACCCGCAGGGAGGCCGCCCGCAGAATGGCGTGCAGCATCGTGCAGATCGATCCTTTGCCGTTGGTGCCCGCCACCTGCACGGCGGGAAATGCCGCCTCAGGGTTGCCGCCGTCGGCAAGGGCGGTCCTGAGGCGATACAGCCCCAGGTCCACCCCCCGCACGGCGAAGGGTTCGAGCAGATCATCGAGCTCCACCGGCTCGGGCAGCCCGGTCATCGGGGCTCAGGCGAGGGTCAGAAGGGCCCGCTCCAGCCGCTTCACCGCCTTGCGCAGGTGGCGCGGCCGGATCACCAGAGGCGGCACGAAGCGCACCACCTGCGGACCCGCCGGCACCAGCAGCAGTCGCTCGGCCATGGCGGCCTTGACCACGGCGGGGGCATCCGGTCCGTCGGGGCGCAGCACCAGGCCCCGCAGCAACCCCCAGCCCCGTTGGCCTGCCAGCAGGGTGGGATGCCGCTGCACCAGGTCGTCCAGCAGTTCGGCCAGCAGCTCGCCCATGGCCTCCACCTGCTGGAGCAGGCCCCGCCGTTCGATTTCCTCGATCACCGTCAGCCCGGCGCGGCAGGCGAAGGGATTGCCGCCGAAGGTGCTGGCGTGTTCGCCGGGTCGGAAGTGATCGAAGGCTTCCTTCACCGCCAGGGCACCGATCGGGATCCCGCCCCCGAGCCCTTTGGCGATGGTGAAGGCATCGGGCTCGATGCCCAGCTGTTCGTAGCCCCACCAGCGGCCGCTGCGGCCGACCCCGATCTGCACCTCGTCGAGGATCAGCAGGATCCTGCGTTCATCGCAGAGTTCGCGCACCCGTCGGAAGAAGTCGGGATCGCCGGGGAAGACGCCTCCTTCGCCCTGGAGCGGTTCCAGAAGCACCGCCGCCACCCGTGGTCCTTCCGCTTCACATTCGTGGAGCAGGGATTCGAACGCGGCGGTGTCGTTGTAGGGGAAATAGCGGAAGCCCTCCACCATCGGTTCGAACCCCTGGTGGTACTTGGGCTGGCCGGTGGCGGTCACCGCAGCAAGGGTGCGGCCATGGAAGCTGGCCTGGGCCGTGAGGATCACCGGGCGCTCGATGCCCCGCACCTGATGACCGTGCTTGCGGGCCAGCTTGATCGCCGCCTCATTGGCCTCGGCCCCGGAGTTGCAGAAGAAGACGCGATCGGCACAGCTGCGGGCCGTGAGGGCCGCCGCCAGGGCCTCCTGTTCAGGGATGCGGTAGAGATTCGAGACGTGCTGCAGTTTGCGCAGCTGCTGGCTGAGGCTGCGCCGCAGCACCGGATCGCTGTGGCCGAGGGTGCAGACAGCGATCCCCGCCACTCCATCGAGGTAGCGGGTGCCGTTGCTGTCGTACAGCCACACCCCTTTGCCCCGCACGAGTTCGAGCGGAAAGCGGGCGTAGGTGTCCATCACCGGCGATCGCACCGGGGTTTGGCTGATCGTCATGGACGAAACGGGGAGATGGGAGCGGTGGGACTCGAACCCACATGCCCGAAGGCGCTCGATTTTGAGTCGAGTCCGTCTACCAATTCCGGCACGCTCCCGTAGCGCCGACTTTACGGGGTCTCGAGGACGCTGGCGTCGCTGACCCGGTGGATGCGGGCCCCGACGGAATTGAGCTTGCCCTCCAGATCGGCGTAGCCCCGGTCGAGGTATTCCAGGCCCCTCACGGTGGTGGTGCCCTCGGCGGCCAGGCCGGCCAGCACCATGGCGGCGGAGGCCCGCAGATCGGTTCCCTGCACGGGGGCGCCGCTGAGACGGGCCACGCCTTCGATGTAGGCGGTGTTGCCCTGCATCCGGATCGAGGCCCCCATCCGCTGCAGCTCGGCCACGTGCTGGAGGCGATTCTCGAAGATGTTCTCCACCACCATGCTGGTGCCGTTGGCGGTGGCCAGCAGGCTCATGAACGGAGCCTGGAGATCGGTGGGGAAGCCCGGGAAGGGTTGGGTACGCAGATCCACCGCCTTGATCTCGCGGGCACTCACTTCCATGCCGGTGCCGTCGAAGCTGAGCCGGCAGCCCGCCTCTTCCAGTTTGGTGATCACGGCGCCGAGGTGCTCCGGGATGATCGGTCCCACGTAGAGATTCGAACGGGTGATGGCCGCCGCCAGCAGGAAGGTGCCGGCTTCAATCCGGTCGGGGATCACGGCGTAATCAGCTCCGTGCAGCTGGTCGACCCCCTGGATCGTGATGGTGGGCGTGCCGGCACCATCGATCCGGGCCCCCATCGCCACCAGCAGATTGGCCAGGTCCGTGACCTCGGGCTCAAGGGCGGCGTTTTCGATCACGGTCTCCCCGTCAGCCAGGGCGGCCGCCATCATCAGGGTCTCGGTGGCGCCCACGCTGGGGCAATCGAGGTGAATGTGGCCACCGGTGAGACGCTTGCTGCGGCCGGGAACAACGGCGGTGACCACGCCGTGTTCGATGGTCACCTGGGCACCGAGGGCCTTGAGGCCTTTTACGTGTTCCACCACCGGGCGCGAGCCGATCTGGCAGCCGCCGGGCAGGGGGATCTGGGCCATGCCCATCCGGGCCAGCAGGGGGCCGATGCAGAAGAAGCTGGCCCGCAGGCTGTTGACCAGTTCGTAGGGGGGGGCCACCTGGGTGATGTGGTCGCCGTTCAGTTCGATGGCGTTGCCACTGCGCACCACCTGCACGCCGAGGGCAGCGAGGATCTCACCCATGCCGGCGATGTCGGTGAGCGGCGGCACATTGCGCAGCCGCAAGGAATCGCGGGTGAGCAGACAGGCGGCCATCAGCACCAGGGCTGAGTTCTTGGCGCCGCTGACCCGGAGTTCACCGCTGAGTTGCCTGCCGCCGCTGACCTCGAGCCTGGGATCCACGAGAGCCTTTCTCTGCACGGCGGATACGGTCATGAAGCCCAGCTCGATCCTTTGATCAGGGGCATATTGACAACCTTTGGCTCCACCGTCTAGGGGTCGCCGTCTGAACTGTCTCACGCCGCGCTCAGTTGCGTTGCGGGGGACTTCGGGATGGGTCGTGTGGGGAGGGCGCCGCGATGTTTTATGGTGGAGAGGTCGTCGCGGTTTCGTGACGGCGATACGCCCGCGGATGTGGCGGAATTGGTAGACGCGCTAGTTTCAGGTACTAGTGGCAGCAATGTCGTGGGAGTTCAAGTCTCCCCATCCGCACTTTTTTCTCCGAATGATCGTCCTCAAGATCAGCAACGCTTCCGAGGTGGTCGCCACCAAGGTTGGAAAGTTCATTGAAAGTCTTACGCCGGATGGCTTCGATCAGGCGAAGGTTGAGGATATTGTGATCAAAAAATTGATCGAGAATCTCAGCGCCGAGGGTCTGCACGGCGAAGTTGCCTCCGTGCGTGGGTTGGATCTGGACCACAGTCAGCTGGTGCTCCACGACCGCCTGCATGTCCGCAGTCAGCAGCAGTTCTGAGTTCAGCAACTCGTCTGAAGCCGCGATCACGAGTCGTCGCAATCCTCTGGTGCTTCGGCTGAGGGAGCTCCATCAACCCAGGGGGAGGCGGGAGCATGGGTTGCTGTTGCTGGAAGGCACCCACCTCCTCCAGGAGGTTCTCCTTCTGGGTCTGCAGCCCGAACTACTTATGGCCACACCGGCCTGGCTGGACAGCCATCCGGCCCTGCTGGCTGCCCTGCCTGCCACCACCCGCCGGCAGACCGCCAGCCCCGAAGTGCTGGAGGTGGCGGCCACCTCCCGCCATCCCGATGGCGTGCTGCTGACTCTGGCGCCGCCGCCGCCCCCCCCGGCGTCCGCCCCGCTGCCAGGCTTCGTGCTGGCCCTGGACCAACTCCAGGATCCCGGCAATCTCGGCACCCTTCTGCGCACGGCCCTGGCGGCCGGGGTGGAGCAGGTGTGGCTTGGGGAAGGGGCCGATCCCCTGCAGCCGAAGGTGCTTCGCGCCTCCAGCGGGGCTGCCCTGGCCCTGCCGCTGATCCGTTTCGATGGGGCGGGGCTGCAGGAGCGCCTGCAGCAGGCACGGGCGCAGGGCCTTCAGGTGGTGGCGGCGGTGGTGCCGGGCCCCGGGCTTCCCGTACCCCCGCCCTACTGGCAGCTGGACTGGACCCTTCCCACCGTGCTGCTGCTCGGCAATGAAGGCGCCGGACTCGGGGCCGCCCTCACAGGCCAGGCGGATCATCGGGTCACGATCCCCCACAGCCCCGCCGTGGAATCCCTGAATGTGGCGGTGGCGGCGGCGCCGCTGCTGCTTGAACGCTGGCGACAGGGGAGAATGCCCCCCATTCAGCGCAGCAGGCTCCGGTGACCGCAGCTCCCGCCTCCTTCGACGGCTCCTTCGACTTCGACGTGATCGTGCTCGGCGCCGGCTACGGCGGCTTCGATGCCGCCAAGCACGGGGCCGCGCACGGCCTCCGGGTGGCCGTGGTCGAAGCGCGGGAGATGGGAGGCACCTGCGTGAACCGTGGCTGTGTGCCTTCCAAGGCCCTGCTGGCGGCCAGCGGCAGGGTGCGCGAGTTGGCGGATGCCGAGCATCTCCAGGGATTCGGCATCCATGCCGCCCCGGTGCGGTTCGAGCGTCAGAAGATCGCCGACCATGCCCGCCAGTTGGTGGAGACGATCCGGGCCAATCTCACCAAGACGCTCGAGCGCTCCGGGGCCACGATTCTGCGGGGCAAGGGGCGCCTGGACGGTCCCCAGCGGGTGGCGGTGCGGGAGGCCAGTGGGGTGGAGCGGGTCTACAGCGCCAGGGAGGTGATCCTGGCCACCGGATCCGATCCCTTCGTGCCGCCGGGCATCGAGACCGACGGACGCACGGTGTTCACCAGCGATGAGGCGATCAACCTCGAATGGCTGCCCCGTTGGATCACGATCATCGGAAGCGGCTACATCGGCCTTGAGTTCGCCGATGTGTACACCGCCCTCGGCTGTGAGGTCACGATGATCGAGGCGCTGGATCGGGTGATGCCCACCTTTGATCCCGACATCGCCAAGCTGGCGGCGCGCAAGTTGATCGAGGGCCGCGATATCGATGCCCGCGCCGGTGTGCTCGCCAAGACCATCACGCCTGGCTGCCCGGTGAAGATTGAGCTCGTCGACATGAAGACCCGCGAACCGGTGGAGACCCTGGAAGTGGACGCGGTGCTGGTGGCCACTGGCCGCGTGCCGGTGAGCGCCGATCTGAATCTCGCCTCGGTGGGGGTGACCACCCAGCGCGGGTTCGTGCCCGTGGATGACACCATGCGGGTGCTGGCCAGCAGCGAGCCCGGTGCGGCGGTGGTTCCCCACCTGTGGGCTGTCGGGGATGTCACCGGCAAGATGATGCTCGCCCACACGGCCGCCGCCCAGGGCGCGGTGGCGATCGACAACATCCTCGGCCATTCGCGCCGCATCGATTACCGCTCGATTCCGGCCGCCACCTTCACCCATCCGGAGATCAGTTCGGTGGGGCTCAGTGAAGCGGAGGCCAAGGAACTGGCCGCCAAGGAAGGCTTCGAGCTGGGCAGCGTGCGCAGTTATTTCAAGGCCAATACCAAGGCCCTGGCCGAGCTGGAGAGCGATGGCCTGATGAAGCTCCTGTTCCGCAAGGACACCGGTGAGGTGCTCGGGGCCCATATCTACGGGCTCCATGCCGCCGATCTGATCCAGGAGATCGCCAATGCGGTGGCCCGCCGTCAGAGCGTGCGCCAGCTGGTGAATGAGGTGCACACCCATCCCACCCTCAGTGAGTTGGTGGAGGTGGCCTACAAACAGGCGGCGATGGCGCTGGCCTGAGCCAGCTTCCGGATCCGTAGCATCGTCACAGACTCGCTCGCCTGTCTTGCAGATCCGCCGCCGCCCCCCCAATCCCTCCGTCAAGGTGGCCCACCTCGAATACGGGATTCCCCATCCCGAAGAGAAGCCCCAGCACATCCTCGAGGAGATCGTGTGGGAGAAGGATCGGGAGGTGGCGGTTGCCCGTGAGCGGGTGGCGCTTGATCAGCTCAAGCGTCAGGTGGCCGACCTGCCTGCCACGCGCGATTTCGTGGCGGCGCTGAGGGCCAGCTGCCGCAAGCCCGCGGTGATCGCCGAAGTCAAGAAGGCCAGCCCCAGCAAGGGGGTGATCCGCGAGGACTTCGATCCCGTGGCGATCGCCCGGGGCTATGCCGCGGGTGGTGCCAGCTGCCTGTCGGTGCTCACCGACAAGACCTTCTTCCAAGGCGGCTTTGAGGTGCTGGTGGAGGTGCGCCAGGTGGTGGATCTGCCCCTGCTGTGCAAGGACTTCATCCTCAGTCCTTATCAGCTGTTCCAGGCCAGGGCCGCCGGAGCTGATGCCGCCCTGCTGATCGCGGCGATCCTCACCGATGCCGATCTGGCCTACCTGCTCAAGGTGGCCCGGGGCCTGGGGCTGGCGGTGCTGGTGGAGGTCCACGACGCCGAGGAGATGGAGCGCGTGCTGGCGCTGGAGGGGGTCCAGCTGATCGGCATCAACAACCGCGATCTGAGCACCTTCCACACCGATCTGGCCACCACCGAGCAGCTCACCGAACAGTTCGGCGCGCAGATCCGCGCCAAGGGCTGCCTGCTGGTGAGCGAATCGGGTCTGTTCACTCGCGAGGATCTCGATCGGGTGCAGAGCGCCGGCGCCGATGCGGTGCTGGTGGGCGAATCGCTGATGCGCCAGAGCGATGTGAGCGCCGCCCTGGAAAAGCTGATCGGGGGCTGAACCCAGGGGCATCTGTAGCCAGAACGGGCTGGCTGGGCCCGGCTAAAATTAAGAGAATTCGTGTTGCCAGCCGATGACAGATCCCCTCACTGGCCAGCGGACCGGTAGTGGTGATATCACTTTCAGCAGCAGGGTCTCCGGCCAGGTCAGGGGGAGGTTTATCTGATGGTCAGCGCCCTGACCCCTGGCAAGGGCTTTCTGCCCGGAGGATCCCAGCCGTTGACCCCGTTTTCCGCAGGCTCCGAGGTGTACTTGATGGTGGGTGGGATCAGCCAGGGGTGTGGCGTCCTGCCTGGGGGTGCCCTGGTGAGCACGCCCTTCTTCCCAGCCGGCTGAGGCTGCGTCCTGGCCACAAAAAAACCCCGCCATCGGGCGGGGGCGAGACCGGGGCGACCCCGGAGGTAGGCGGGAGCTCAGACCTTGCGGCTGTAGAACTCCACCACCAGCAGTTCGTTGATCTCGAGGGCGACCCATTCGCGCTCGATCTTGCCGATCACTTTGGCCGACATCTTGGCCTTGTCGAACTCGAGGTGGGGAGGCACGTTGGCCAGACCCGGGAATTCCAGGTTGGCTTCCGCCAGCTTCTTGCTGGGCTTGCGTTCCCGGATGGCCACCACATCGCCGGCCCTGCACTGATAGCTGGCGATGTCGACGACGCGGCCGTTCACGGTGACGTGGCCGTGGTTCACCAGCTGGCGGGCGCCGGGCACGGTGGGGCCGAAGCCGAGGCGGAAGCAGATGTTGTCGAGCCGGTTTTCGAGAAGCCGGAGCAGGTTGGTTCCGGTGGAACCCTCCTGGGCCCGGGCTTTCTTCACATAGCGCACCAGCTGACGTTCGGAAATGCCGTAGTTGAAGCGGAGCTTCTGCTTTTCTTCGAGACGGATCGCGTATTCAGAGCGCTTGCGACGGGCTTGGCCGTGCTGACCGGGGGGATAAGCCCGCTTTGCGGACTTACGGGTGAGACCGGGAAGGTCCCCCAAGCGCCGCGTGATCCTCAGGCGAGGGCCGCGGTAGCGAGACATAGGGAATTCTGCAGGTGGAAGCGGACGATGCGGCCGGAAGGCATGCTGGGGGAACCCCGTTGCCTCTGCCTTGCAGCGCCAACTCGCGATCTTAAACGGCTGGCTGAACGCCACCCTCTCCGCCCTGCTGCTGGGCCTGATCCGGACCTACAGGCGCTGGGTGTCGCCCCTGCTCGGTTCCCATTGCCGCTTCCTGCCCAGCTGCAGTGCCTACGGGATGGAGGCGATCGAGCGCCATGGGCCCTGGCGGGGCGGCTGGCTGACGCTGCGCCGCCTCGGTCGGTGCCATCCGTTCACGCCCTGTGGCTGCGATCCGGTGCCCGATTGATGACCGCCCCGCTGATGACCGCCCCGCGCCCCCCCCACCCCAGGCTCCTGCTCTATACCCGCCGCGGTTGCTGCCTCTGCGAGGGGCTGGAGGAGCGGTTGCGGCAGCTCGATCCCGCGCCTGCCCTGCAGACCCTCGACATCGACGCGGATCCGGAGCTGCGGGCCCGCTATGACCTGCTGGTGCCGGTGCTGGCCCTGCTGACGGAGGACGGGCCGCCGCGCCTGCTGCCGCGGGTTCCGCCGCGGCTGGATGGGGCGCGCCTCCAGGCCTGGGTGCAGCAGCACATCTCCCCCTGAGCGGCCCGGGCGGCGGTTGGCGATCGAGCCGTCACACGTTCCGCCAGGCGGAGTTCAGCCGCGACTAGAAAGACGCCCATCCCACCACCGCCCGTCCATGGCCCAGCTGCTCCATTCGCTTCTGCAACAGGTGGGCGTGGAGATTCCCCCCAGCCTTGCCAATGCCGAGGTGCTGAGCATCAGCTGTGATTCGCGGCGGGTGGGTCGCGGCACCGTGTTCGTGGGGGTTCCTGGAACCCAGGTGGATGGGGGAACCTTCTGGCCCGAGGTGCTGGCCAGCGGTGCCGCCGCCGCTGTGATCGGGCCGGCGGCGGCGGCGGCCCGGCCCCCCGGCCCCGACGATGCCGTCGTGGTGGTGAGCGATCCGGTGGCCCAGTGGGCTGGTTTGCTGGCTGCCGCCTACTGGCAGCACCCCACCGAGCGCCTCCAGCTGATCGGCGTGACCGGCACCAACGGCAAGACCACCACCACCCATCTGATCGAGCATCTCGCCGCCGCCGCCGGCCGACCGCCGGCCCTGTTCGGCACCTTGGTGAACCGCTGGCCCGGGCACAGTGTCACCGCCCAGCACACCACGGCCTTCGCCGATGTGCTCCAGGGGCAGATGGCCCAGGCGGTGGAGGCCGGTGCCCGGATCGGGGCCATGGAGGTGAGTTCCCATGCGCTCGATCAGAGCCGGGTCGCCGGTTGTCGTTTCTCCGGGGCGGTGTTCACCAACCTCACCCAGGACCATCTCGATTACCACCCCTCGATGGAGGAGTATTTCGCCGCGAAGGCCAAGCTGTTTCGGTCGCCCCTGCTCGTCGGCGGCGCGGTGGTCAACGGCGATGATCCCTGGGGCCGGCGCCTGGCCGAGGAGCTGAGGGCCCAGGGCCGTCTGTGCTGGCGCAGTTCCCTGGAGGATCCCGCGGCGGAGCTCACGATCACCAACCTCCAGATGGCGGCCGACGGGGTGCGGGGCACCCTGGTGAGCCCCGTGGGAAGCGGGGCCTTCGCCTCGCCCCTGGTCGGTCGGTTCAATCTGATGAACCTGCTGCAGGCCGTGGGCGTACTGCTTCAGCAGGAGGTGCCCCTGGGCCAGTTGCTGGAGGCTCTGGCCACGTTCCGCGGTGTACCAGGAAGGATGGAGCAGGTGCGCACGGCGTCCGCAGCGGATGCCCCTGCGGTGCTGGTGGACTATGCCCACACGCCCGATGGTCTGGAGAATGCCCTGCTGGCCTGCCGGCCGTTCACCAGGGGGCGTCTGGTGTGCGTGTTCGGCTGTGGCGGGGATCGGGACCGCACCAAGCGTCCCCTGATGGGCGAGATCGCTGCCCGGCTCGCCGATGTGGTGGTCGTGACCTCCGACAATCCCCGCACCGAGGACCCCCAGACCATCCTTCAGGACGTGGTGGCCGGCATCCCGGCGGATACGGAGTTCTCCGTGGAACAGGACCGGGCCACCGCCATTGCAGCGGCGATCGCTGCCGCTGCTCCCGGCGATCTCGTGCTGATCGCCGGTAAGGGCCATGAGGACTACCAGATCCTCGGCACCACGAAGGTTCACTTCGACGACCGCGAGGAAGCGGAGAAGGCTCTGCGAGCCAGAAAGCCTTGAGCTGAGGCCATAAAAAAGCCCCCCGGCAGGGCCGGGAGGCAAGGGGGGTGAGGATTCTCCTGGTGGAGCGATCGAGTTCAGCTGAAGCGCACGTTGGCGCGGTCGTAACGCACTTCGGCATCACGCACCCAGCCACCCTGGGCCACTTCCAGCCAGTCGCCACGACGGTGACCGGTCAGGCCGACGGAGTCTCCGTTGCGCACGCGGCGCAGAACGGTGGAGAGAGCGTCGGGCTGTTCGCGCACTTCGAGCAGACCATCGCCGGCGTTGGCTTCCACGAAGATGCCGTTGCCGGCGGTGGTGCCGGTGTAGGTGGTGCTGGTTGTGGTGGTGGTGCCGTAGGTGCCGCGGAAGCCCTCGGCGGTATCGGCTTCACGACCGCCACGCAGGGCAGCCCAGGAGGCCAGGCCGAGGCCGAGGGGGAGAAGCAGCCACCAGGCGCGGTTGCGGTCCACAGCGGCGCCGGGTTCGGCGGCGGGAGCTTCGGCAACGGGGGCTTCGACCGCAGGGACAGCTTCGGTCGTGGTCTTGACGGCTTCACCCAGGGCTCCCACCACACCTTTGCTGAGGCTGAAGGGGCAGGTGAGGCGGGCGGTGTTGGTGCCGTCCTTGGTCAGGTCGAAGACCACTTCCACCTTGTCGGCATCGATGACCTTGGAGGAGATCACCTTGGCCAGATCGGTCTTCCAGCCATCTTTGGCGGCGCTTTCCAGACAGGCGGTCTTGGCGGTGGAAATCATTTCTTCGCTGGACATCGCCATGGCGTTGCCGGCGATCGTGGCCAGGCTCAGGGCGGCGGCCGAGGAGATCACCAAGCGGCCGAGGGTCGTGCGGGTAGTGGGCATCCTTAGGAGCTCCGTCAGGGGGCGGAAAAGAGGAAAGGGAATGAAATGAGGCAATATTGACCTCTTCGTTTCAAAGCTCGACTCCCAGGGAATCGAACTTCAAGAACATTGCGGCCAACGGGCTTCACCCTATCGACACCTTGGGAATTGGCAACATTGTCAGAAAGTGTTAACGACACTTGCGCCTTTGTCCCCGTCGCCCGGAGGGCTTGGGTGGTGGTGTGTTCCCGGACACTGATGGTCGTTCGCTGTTGCCAGGGGGGGAAGGCGCGCTCCGGGAGGAAAGGGCGTGGGGCTGCTCTTTGCTCCGGGCTGACGCCGCCGGGACGAGAAAGGCGAGCGACGGCGATTGTCGTCGGATTATTACCAAAGCCTGCGGAGTATTGATCCGGCTTGGCCTTTTCGGCCAAGTCTTGTCATGCAACTGTCACAAAAGCTTGCCAATCTGGTTCTGAATGTCATCATCCGAGCGACCGTTTTTCCTCGCGCCTTCATGGCCCTTGGTGTTCCACTGTCCAAGAAGTTCCTTGCGGAACTGTTCGGGACCTTCTGGCTCGTTCTCGGTGGCTGCGGCAGTGCCGTGCTCGCCGCTGTCTTCCCCTACGACAATCCCGCAGCCAACCCCCTGGGTCTCGGCTTCCTCGGGGTGTCCATCGCCTTCGGCCTCACCCTGCTGACCATGGTCTATGCCATCGGTCATATCTCCGGCTGTCATATCAACCCTGCCGTCAGCTTCGGCCTCTGGGCCAGCGGCAAGTTCCCCGGTTCCAACCTGCTCGCCTACGTGGTGGCCCAGGTGCTCGGAGCGATCATCGCCGGCGGTCTCATCTACTGGGTGGCGGCTGGCCGTGAAGGGTTCACCCTCGGCGGCAGCAACCCCCTCGCCACCAACGGCTGGGGTGCCCACTCCCCTGGCGGCTATGGCTTCTGGTCCGCTCTGATCATCGAAGTCGTTCTCACCTTCTTCTTCCTGCTGGTGATCCTCGGCGCCACGGACCGCCTCTCCCCCACCGGTTTCGCCGGTGTGCCGATCGGTCTGGCCCTCACCCTGATCCACCTGATCAGCATCCCGATCACCAACACCTCCGTGAACCCTGCCCGCAGCACCGGCGTCGCCCTCTGGGCCGGCGGTGAGGCCGTGGGTCAGCTCTGGCTGTTCTGGTTCGCTCCGATCCTTGGTGCGCTGCTGGCCGGCTGGGTGTACAGCAATTTCCTCGATTCCGACGCAGCTGGTTGATCCTGGCTGTCTGCGGAGCTGGCCCGAAGCCAGCCAAGGGCCCTGCGGGGCCCTTTTTTCATGGGCGGTTTTTCACGGGCAGAGAGCCTCCAGCAGCCTTTCCACCTCCGCTTCGGTGGTGGTGATGTGGGTGCAGGCCCTCAGACAGTGGGGGTGGGCCAGGGTGCGCAGCCAGATGGCCTGCGCACCCAGTCGGCCCACCACTTCTTCCGGCACCGAGCCTTCGATGCGGAAGCTCACCAGGCCTGCCGGTGGTGGGCACTCCAGCAGGGGCGACACGTTCTCCAGTTCCTGAAGGCCATGCCAGAGCCTGCTGCCCAGCTCCTGGATCCGGGCGGAGCGGACCTGGGCATCGCCGCAGCCCTCCAGCAGCTGCAGGGAGCGATCCAGGCCCGCCTGCAGCGGCAGGCAGGAGGTGGCCACCTCAAAGCGGCGTCCATCCCGGTGGAAGCTGCTGCCCGCGCTGGTTTCCTCCCGTAGGCTGCGCCATCCGATCAGGGTGGGGCTGGCCTGTTCCAGCAGACGCTCGGAGAGCACCATCGCCCCCAGGCCTTCCGGTCCGCAGCACCATTTGTGGCCGGTGCAGGCATAGATGTCCGCCGCCGCCGCGGCTTCCTGCACCGCCAGGTTGCCCAGGCACTGGGCGGCATCCACCAGCAGCCAGGGCGGAGAGGTTTCGGCCTGCAGCCGCTCGGCCACGGCGGCAATCGGCATCAACTGACCGGTGTTCCAGAGCACGTGGGAGAGCACCACCAGCCGGGTGCGCGGGCTCAGTCCCCGTTCCAGGGCGGCCAGTGCTCCGGTGGCGGCGCTGGCGGTGTCCCCCCGCAATTCGATCACAGGGAACACCCGCAGCTGCAGGTTCAGGCGCCTGGCCAGTTCCCGGCAGGCGGCCACGACGCCGGGATGCTCCCCATCGCTGACCAGGAGTTCATCCCCTGCCTGCCAGGGCAGCCCCCACAGGGGCAGCACGCAGCCGCTGGTGACGTTTTCGGTGAGACTGATCCGGTGGGAGCCCACGCCGAACCAATGGGCCAGCCTCTGGCGCAGGCCGGAGCTCACCTGGTCAAGGTAGGGCCAGACGTCGCCTGTGAACGGGCCCAGGAGCTGGATCCGCTGCCAGCACTCGACGATGGCTTGCAGCGAGGACTCCGGCAGGGGACCCTGGCCGCCGTAGTTGAAGTAGGTCTTGTTGGCGAGGGCCGGCATCTGGGCCCGAAGCTCGGTCCATGGCGATTTTTCGCTTTCGGTGCCGGCGTGCGGAGCGGCTGGCATCAACGGCAGGAAACGACTTCCTGCAGCATGGCAGCGGCTTCAGAGCACCTGGCCCACGGCCACGGCGGCGATCGCCGAGAACAGGGTGATCCCGAAGGCGGTGAGGGGATTCTGGCCCTGGGCCACGGCGATGCTGGTCACCACCCCTGCTCCCAGGCAGGCCACGGCGAGCTGGGTGGTGAGTTCACCGCGGGAGCGGGGGCTGGGGCTCGGAATCACGGCGGGGTTCTCTACTGCGCCGACGTTACGGATCCCGGCCCGGGCGGGCTTCTCCCCCTTCGTCAGCTGTTACGTGGTGTGGGAGATCTTCATATCGGCTTTACATGGGAGGCGGGGCGGGCCCGGCCGGAGCTGGCCCATTGCCTCAGGGCCTCCAGTTGTTCGCGGGCGGTGCGTGAAAGCGGAACCACCTGACTGGCGGCAGCGATCAGGTCGGCTTCGCCGATGTCGCGCTGTTCCCCAAAAGCCAGGTGCATGGCTTCAATCACGGTCTGCTCCAGTTCGGCTCCTGAGAACCCTTCGGTGCGGTCCACCAGCACTTCCAGCGGGATCGCATGGCTGGGGCGCCTGCGGCGCAGCTGCAGATCGAGAATGGCCCGGCGCTCCTCGGCATCGGGAAGTTCCAGCAGGAAGATCTCATCGAAACGGCCCTTGCGCAGCAGTTCAGCCGGCAGACGATCCACGGCATTGGCCGTGGCCACCACGAAAACGGCGCTGCTCTTCTCCGCCATCCAGGTGAGCAGGCTGGCCAGCACCCTCTGGGTGGTGCCCCCATCGCTGCGCCCGTCTCCCCCCATCGAGAAGCCGAATCCCTTGTCGATCTCATCGATCCAGAGCACACACGGGGCCATCGCCTCCGCCCTCTGAATCATTTCCCGGGTGCGTGCCTCGCTGGCTCCCACCAGCCCCGCGAACAGGCGGCCCACATCCAGCCGCAGCAGGGGCATCGACCAGCTGTGGGCGATCGCCTTGGCCGTGAGCGATTTGCCGGTGCCCTGGGGGCCCACCAGCAGCACCCCCCGCGGCAGGGGCAGCCCGAAGCGGCGGGCCTCCTCGCTGAAGGCTCGGTGGCGCTGCTCCAGCCAGAGTTTCAACGCCTCGAGGCCGCCGATGTCGGAAGGGGTGGCTTCGCTGGGGCAGTACTCAAGCAGTTCACTGCGGGCGATCGCCAGCCGTTTCTCCTCCAGCACCTCGGCCAGGTCCTCTTCCCCCAGCTGTCCCCGTCTGGCCAGGGCGCGGGCCGCCACTTGGCGCACCCTCTGCTCGCTGAGCCCATGGCAGGCGGCCGTGAGTTCGGCCAGCACGGGCTGGGGCAGGGGCTGGCCACTGGCTGCAGCGATCGAGCTGAGCAGGGAGCCGATCTCGTCGGCGTCCGGCAGGGGCAGTTCCAGCAGGGTGATGCAGTCCTCGAGTTCGGGCGGCAGACGCCAGTCCGGGGCACTGATCACCAGGGTGTGGGGGACCTGACGCAGGCTCGTCGCCAGGTTGCGCAGTCGGCGGCAGATGCCGGCGTCGTCTCCGTAGCGGTGGAAATCCTTGAGCAGCAGAAGGGCCCCCTGCTCGGGGCCCAGGGGCGCCAGGGCATCGAGAGCGGCCATTGGATTGCGGGCCGCTTCCCCCTCGCGGTTGGGGGCGCCGCGCAGCCCGCTCACGAAGTCCCAGCGCAGAAGGGTTCGGCCTCCGAGGCGCCGGGCCGTCTGTTCGAGCAGGGATTCCACCCGCTCCTCCTCCAGGCTGCGGATCCACAGGATCGGAATCCGCGAACGGATCAGCAGATCCAGCTGGTCGGCCAGGGAATGGGACATGGAACGCCGGTCAGCCCTCAGTTCTGGCGCAGGGCCCGCAGGGCGCCCCAGCGGGGATCGGTGTCTTCCGGATCGCTGCTCCAGCGGGCCGGGCCGGGGCAGTCGTCGCCGCAACGGTTGACCAGGGGCAACTGCAGGCTCAGCTGCTCGAAGATCCAGCGTTCCGGGTCGAACGTGCCCCCTGGATCGAGGCGGTCATCGAGGTCCTCGCCCAGCGGTGTGGGCTCCAGAGCCTCCTCTTCCCCCCCTGGGCTGCGGAGTTCCAGCATCTCCTGCGCTTCCATCTTCAGGGGATGGTTGAAATCCTGGAGGCAGCGGTCGCAGCAGAGAGTGAGGATGGTTTCGGCCTGGCCGCGCAGTTCAAGCACGTGGCCATGGAGGAGTGCCTGCAGCGAGCCCCTCACCGGGGTGAGGCTGCTGAGGTCGGCGATCCGCTGATCCACCTGCCAGCACACCCCTTCGGCCAGTGCACGCAGCTCCTGCAGCGGCAACGGTCGGAGCTGGGTGCGTGGCACGGGGGTCATTTCTTGCCCTTGCTGGGTTCGAACGGAAGCCTGCCGGCCGTGCCCCCCGCCGTGGCGGTGACGGTCATGGCCTCCTGGGCCCGCTGTTTGTCGAGGATCTGCTGCAGGTTCTCGGGCAGGGCCTCACGGCTGAGCAGGAAGGTCTGGAGGGCCTGGAAGATGTTGGCCACCACCATGTACAGCAGCACCCCGGCCGGCAGGGGGAAGAACAGGAACATCGCCGTGATCATGATCGGCGTGATCTTGTTGGCCGTGGCCTGCTGGGGATTGGCGGGCATGCCCATGCCCGAGAGAATCTGGGAAAGGAAGAGGCTGGCTCCAAACGCTGCCACCAGGGCGGCGATGTCCCAGTTGATCGAACCATCGGTGAGGAAGCCCACCTGGCCGAGGGCCTTGATGAACAGGAAGCCGCTGCGGGCAGCCAGGCCGGGGATCTTGCCTTCCACCGTGGCGTCGCCGGGGGCGAGCGCATGGATGGTGCCATCAGGGTTCACTTCGACGACCCCTTCGCCCTTGGTGACGCTCCAGGTGGGCTGGAAGCTCTCACCGTTGTCCACGCCGGCCAGGACCGTGTCGAAGCTCTTGCCGTCCTTGGTGTGCAGCTGCACGGTCTCGGTGTCACCGACGCCGAGCTTGGTGCCCTTCTCAAGGGTGCCGATCACCGGGGTATGGCTGGTGGCGGTGACGAAGATCGAATGGCTCGGGGTGTTGAAAGGCTTGGGCTCAACGGCTGCGATCTGGTCGGCGGGAAGCACCTTCACGTTGAAGGTGTAGGGAACATCGGCGAACGGCGATCCCCGCAGGGTGGCGAACAGGGCAAACAGGATCGGCATCTGCACCAGCAGGGGCAGGCATCCCGACAGCGGGCTGCCGAATTCCTGCATCAGCTTGCCCAGCTCTTCCTGCTGTTTCTGGGGGTTGTTGGCGTACTTCGTCTTGATCTCCGCCTGACGCTGCTGCATCACCGGCTGGGCGATGCGCATGCGGCGGGCACTGCGGATCGAGCCGGCGCTGAGGGGAAACAGGGCGAGGCGTACCACCAGGGTGAGGGCCACGATCGCCAGGCCGTAGCTGGGTACCAACCCGTAGAAGAAATCGAGGATCGGGAGCAGCAGGTTGTCGGAGATGTAGCCGATCACGGCAGGGGGTTCGCTGGGGTGGGAGTTTTTCGGTGCCAGTGTGCCTGACCGAAGCGGTCGGGCGAGGTAGGGCCATCCGGCCTCAGGCGCTCAGTCTCGTGGTGTCGCCGAAGCCGTTGCTGGATTTTTCGGCGGCCGGGGTGCCTCCGGCCTTGCCCGAGGCTCGGCTGGCCTTGCGCTGCTCCTCGATGTAGGTCTCCACTTCCCGGAAGCGGGGCACGGAGCGCATCTCCAGCTTGGATCCATCGTTGAGCACCAAAACCATGTCACCCCAGGCACCGAAGCCGCGGGGGACGGCCCGCACTTCGCGGATCTGGTTGTAAACCACCTGGGTCCGATCCCTGCCCAGCCAGCCACCACTCACGGAGATGCGGCGGCTGGTGATCCGGTACCGCAGCCAGAGGGCCCGAACCACGGCCGCCACGGCCAGGGGGATGCCGATCAGGGTGAGGGCCAGCACCAGATTGAAGATCAGATCGCCGCGGGCAGGACCCCCTTCGTAGAAGACGGTTTCGTTGCGCAGGGTTCCTGTCGAGGGGCTCACCGGAGCGGGAGAGGACTGGTCAGTTGTCATGGGAGGAGGCCCGCCTTGCGCAATAAGTCATTGCATTCTCCCAGCAGACGCTCGGAATCCGATTCGGCTCCGCCGGGCTTGAGGCTGATCAGGAGCCATTGGGGGCTCCCTTGGTTGCCGGGAGGATTCCCCGGCTGGGTGAGGGACTCAGCCTGGTCGAGCAGCTGGTGCAGCAGGTGGTGATGCAGCAGGCGACGGATGCGGTTGCGCTGCACCGCCCGCTTGCTCCCCTTGCCGCTCACCACGACCCCGCAGCGCCAGGCGCTGGGGGGATGGCGTTGTTCGCTGGGCCGGAGCAACGACGGATCTGCAGCCATCACCCGCAACACCATCAGGCTGCCGTGAATCCGGCGTCCTTCCCGATAGATCCGATCAAAGACCTTCTGACCCCGCAAACGATGCCTCTGGGGCAGAGCCATCGCGCGGCGGGCTCAGACCGCCAGGCGGGCGCGTCCCCTGCGGCGACGGGTGCGGATCACGCGACGGCCGGTGTGGGTCCGCATGCGCACGCGGAATCCGGAGACGCGCTTGCGTTTGCGGCTGGTTCCTTCCAGTGTGCGCTTGGTCATGTCCGTCCTTGATCAGCTGAAAACCTTACCAGTCGACCTCCCCCTCAGTTGGGGTCGATCTGGATCAGCCAGCTGCCCAGGTATCCGGAAATCGGCACATCACCCGGGGCCTGAGCCAGGGCATTGAACTGATACATCCCGGAATTGAAGGGGTTGAACAGTTTCATGTAAACCCCGATCGTGTACTTGTCGGATACGGGTGTTTCAGGAAAAATCTCGATTGACTTGCCGTTCGGGGCGATCTCGACCGTCGCCGGGATGGTTTTCTCGCAACGGGTTCGCTTGAGCATGCCCCCTTCGCTCATGCGGCAAAGCTTGACGTTGCGGGGCTCGATCTTGGCATCGAAATACTGGGGGATGCTGATGCTCAGTTTGAGGATCGCGGTCTTGCGGTCCTTGGGCCGCAGCATCAGGTAGTACTCCGACCGCTTCAGACGGGCTGTCTCGGTCATGAAGAAGTAGAGCTTGCGGTAGTCCTTGGTGTTGTCCCAGCGGAACTCCATCAAGCTGGGGGTGCCCTGGGCCAGGGCTGGCGTCAGGCCCAGCTGGCCCAGGCCAAGCGAGGCCCCCGTGAGGGCGGTACCGGCGGCCAGGGCAGTGGCCGCAACGCGCCAGGGGCGGAAACGGGCCCGGGCGGAGCGTGGGCTCTTGGCTGGCATGGGGTGCCGGGGGAACATCACTGAATTGTCGGCAGGCCCGCACTCCCCCCCGCCGGCTAGTGGTCGGAGGGGGAGCTGGCCGGAGTACCGCCATTGCCCCTGGCCCTGTCCGGCCGCAGGCGGGAGGCCTCCCGCAGGTAGGGGTGAACCACTTCCTGGGCCGGATCGAGCCAGGCGTGGGCCAGCAGCCGGATGCAACGGGGCAGGTCCCCGGCCACGGCCATCTGCTGGCAGTCGAGCAGGGCCACACCATCCCAGCCGGCGCGGCGTCTGGCGATCGCGGCAGGGAAACAGGCATCCAGATCCGCCGTCACCGAGAAGGTGAGCGAAAGCACCCGGGTGCCTTCGAGCTGATTGCGCTCCATCAGGGCATCGATCAGCTCACTCACCGCAGCGGAGATATCCTCCGTGGTGTTGGCGCCGGCGGTGGTGGCCCCGCGCAGGGCCCGCAGCTCAAGGGCAGGGTTCATACGGGATCAGGGGCGATAGAGCCAGAGGGGTTGGCCGCTCCAGGCCAGTTCGAGGCTGAGGGCGTGGGTCAGCTGCCGCAGCATGGCCCTTCCAGGCAGGACCCCCGCGAAGCGTTTCGGTGGTTGGCCGAAGGTGGTGAGTTTGGTTTTCTCCGGATCCAGCCCCACCAGTTCGGCGGCCAGGCGACGGGCCCGCTCCTCATCCCCGAGTTCGTCCACCAGGCCGAGCTCCAGGGCCTGGGCACCGCTGAAGACCCGGCCATCGGCAAAGCGGCGCACGTTTTCCTCGCTCAGGTTCCTGCCCTGGGCCACGGCCCCCACGAACTGGTTGTAGCTGGAATCGATCAGGCTCTGCAGCAGTTCCCGCTCCTGCTCCGAAAGCGGGCGATCCGGCGAGAGGATGTCCTTGTAGAGGCCGCTTTTCACCGTCTCGAATCGCACCCCCAGCCGATCCAGCAGTCGGGAGAGATCATTGCCCCGCAGGATCACGCCGATCGAACCGGTGATCGTGCCGGGGTTGGCCACGATCCGCTCGGCGGCCACGCCCACGTACACCCCGCCCGAGGCGGAGATGTTGCCGAAGCTGGCCACAACCCGACAGCCGCTTTCCCGCAGGCGCAGCAGGGCTGCATGGATTTCCTGGCTGTCTCCCACCGTGCCGCCCGGGCTGTCGATGCGCAGCAGCAGGGCGGGGCACTCCCGGCGGCGCACTTCCTCCAGCGCCTTGACCACCCGTTGGCGGGTGGGGCCAGCGATCGGCCCTTCGATGGCAATGCGCGCCAGCGTGCGGCGGGTCTTGCGGCGCCAGGGCCAAGGCATCAGGCAGGGGGCGAGGGGTTGGCTGGATCTTAAAAAGAGGACGATGCAGGGCCCTTCCGTGGCCCCGGAGACCCCGTGTCGATGCCCCCGGCCCCGCTCCCTGCCCTGCCCGACGTGCTGCGCTGGCCGCTGATGCTGCTGCCCTTCGCCCTCTGGGGCACGGCGATGGCGGCGATGAAACCCCTCCTGGAGGGCGGATCCCCCCTTCTGGTGGCAAGTCTGCGCCTGGTGCCGGCGGGCCTGGTGCTGCTGGCGGTGGCGCTTTCCCTGGGCCGATCGCTGCGGGTGGATCGCTCGGACCTTCCCTGGCTGCTGTTGTTCGCGGCCGTGGATGCCACCCTGTTTCAGGCCCTGCTGACCCGGGGGCTGGGGCAGACGGGGGCGGGACTCGGTTCCGTGCTGATCGATTCCCAGCCGCTGCTGGTGGCGCTGCTGGCCCGCAGCCTGTTCGGCGAGGCGATCAATCCGGTGGGCTGGCTGGGGCTGCTGATCGGCCTGCTGGGCATCCTGCTGCTCGGGTTGCCGTCCTCCCTGCTGCGCTACTGGTGGCTGGATGGACCGGCGGTGATCGATGGTCGCGCCTGGAGCCATGGGGAGCTGTGGATGCTGGGAGCGGCGGCGGCGATGGCGGTCGGTACGGTGCTCTGCCGCTATGCCAGCCGGCGCACCGACCCGCTGGTCACCACGGGATGGCACATGGTTCTCGGCGGAGTGCCCTTACTGGCGGCGGCGGCCCTTGCCCCGGCCTGGGAGGGTGTGCCCCTGCTCCCCCACTGGGACGCCCTGCAGTGGGGGCTGATGGCCTACGCCTCCCTGTTCGGCAGCGCCCTCGCCTATGGCCTGTTCTTCTGGTTCGCCAGCAGCGGCGATCTCACCGGCTTCACGGCCCTCACCTTCCTCACCCCTGTGTTCGCCCTGCTCTGCGGCCTGTTGCTGCTCGATGAGCGTCTGCTGCCGATCCAGTGGCTCGGGGCTGTCCTGGCGCTGCTTTCCGTGCTGCTGATCAACCGCCGCCAGCAGCTCTGGCAGGGGGCTGGGGCGGCCTCTCCGCTCGAGGGAACCACCCATGGCTGAGCCTTTCGCCGGTCAGGGCCGCACCCGGGTGCTGGGGCTCACCCTTGCCGTTGGCCTGCTGCTGTATTTCTGGCAGCTGGGGACGACGGGGCTGGTGGATGAAACGCCACCGTTGTTTGCCGCCGCCGCCCGCGCCATGGCGGAAACCGGAGATTGGTTGATCCCCAGGGTCAACGGGCTGCCCCGTTACGACAAACCACCCCTGGTGTACTGGCTGATGGGCCTGGGCTATGCCCTGCCGGGGCAGGAGCAGTGGAACCCTCTGGGTACCTGGGCGGCCCGCTTCCCTTCGGCGCTGGCCACCGTGGCGGTGATGCTGACCCTCGCCGATACGGTGCTGCGCTGGCCCCAGAAGGCGGTGCGCCCGGGGGTGGCGGCGTTGACCGCGGCCTTCGCCTTTGCCCTCTCGCCGCTGGTGCTGCTCTGGGGAAGGATCGCGGTCAGCGATGCCCTGTTCAGCGGCCTGCTGGCGATCAGCCTGCTGCTGGCCTGGCGTGCCTGGGTGGCGCCGGGGCGGGGCTGGTGGCAGCCCTGGCTGGTGCTGGCCCTGGCGGTGCTCACCAAGGGGCCTGTGGCCGTGGTGCTGTTCGCCGGCACGCTGCTGCTGTTCGCTTGGCGGCAAGGCGAGCCGCAACGGCTCTGGCGCCGACTGCGACCGCTTCCCGGTCTGGCCCTGCTGCTGGCCCTCGCCACCCCCTGGTATGGGCTGGCTCTCTGGCGGGAAGGCAAGCCCTACTGGGACAGCTTCTTCGGCTACCACAACTTTCAGCGCTTCACGGCGGTGGTCAATCACCATCTGCAGCCCTGGTGGTACTTCCTGCCGGTGCTGGTGGTGGCGAGCCTGCCGGCCACCCCGCTGTTGCTGCTGGGGCTTGGCAGGGCCCTCGGTCCCTTCTCGATCAAGCCCAGACCCCGCCTGCCGCAGCCGGCCGAGGGCTCGCTGGAGCGGTTCGCGGCCTGCTGGCTGGTGGTGGTCTTTCTGTTCTTCACCGTGGCCGCCACCAAGCTGCCCAGCTACTGGTTGCCGGCCACCCCCGCGGCGGGTCTGCTGATTGCCCTGGTGGCCCAGTCCGACTGTCGCAGGGCCTGGGGGCTGACGCTGCTGCTCAGCCTCGTGCTGGGGGTGGTGTTTCTGGTGGCGCCCTGGTGGGTGCCCTTGATCCAGGAGCCCGAACTTCCCACCCTGCCGGCCGAACTGCTGGCTGCCGGGCGGCTGCCGATCGCCGCTGGCTGTTTCCTGGCGGCGGTGGCGGCAGGCCTGCTCGTGCCAGGCCGCTGGCCGAGGGAACGGCTGCTCAGCCTGCAGCTGCCCCTGGTGCTGTTCGTGGTGGCGGTGCTGCTGCCTTCCTGGGCCCTGGGAGATCGGCTCCGTGGCTTGCCGGTGCGACGGCTAGCCGCTGAAATCGTGCGCTCCTCCGATCCGCAGGAGCCCGTGGCGATGGTGGGGGTGCTCAAGCCATCCCTGCACTACTACAGCCGCAGAGTGGTGATCTACGAAGGCCAGCGACCTGCCGCGCTGCTCAATCTGGCGGAGCGCCTGCGGCTGGAGCGCAGGGCGGGTCAGCTTCCCACTTCAGTGGATCAGCAGCCCACACTGCTGGTGGTGATCGATCAGGGCACCGCTGATCTACCCCACTGGCGGGATCTGGCACCCCAGGAACTGGCCCGGCAGGGGATCTACCGGCTCTGGCGGTTGGATCGCCGCAGCCTGGAGCGAAGGGCGGAGCGGTTGCAGGCCCTTGGCCTCAGGTCTGACTGGCAGCGGCCGGTTCCGGAGCGTTACTGACGGCGGGCGATTCCGCGGGGGGGGCGGTAAGGGGAAGGTGGAGGTGAAAGCTGCTGCCTCGTTCCAGATGGCTTTCAACGCTGATCCGGGCTCCCATCCCATCCACCAGCAACTTCACGATCGAGAGACCGAGGCCGGAGCCCCTGGCGTGGTTCAGGGCGTTGCGTCCCCGGTGGAAGCGATTGAAGATCAGGGGGAGATCGGCATCTTCGATCCCGATGCCTTCATCGTGAATGCTGATCCTCACCTCCTGGTCCCCTTCCTGGTGGAGTTCCACCGTGATCGGTGAACCGGGTGGCGAGTATTTGTCTGCGTTTTCGATCAGGTTGAGCACCACCTGCTGGAGGCGGTCGGATTCAGCCACGGCCATGATTGGTCCTTCGGCAGCTTCCGGGGGGAGCTTCAGATTCAGAGACCTTGCCAGCTGACTGCGTGCCAGGTCGCAGGACTGGAGAAGGACTTCATCCACGGCCACCGGTTTGATCACCAGCTCCAGACGTCCGGCCTCGCTGCGGGAAAGGTCCAGCAGATCGTTGAGCAATCGGGTGATGCGATGGGCTTCGGCTTCCGCGGTGGCGAGGGCTCGGATCTGTTCGGGATCGAGATTCTGGCCCCGCCGTTGCACTCTGCGCAGGTGGCCGCCGATGATTGTGAGGGGGTTGCGTAGTTCGTGGCTCACCGCATTCACGAATTCCCGCTGATGGCTCCAGGCCAGGGCTACGCGGGAAACCAGGTTGCTATAGCTTTCCGCCAGTTCCTGAACCTCTCTGGGGGCCCGGCGAAGTTGGGGGCTTGGATCAAGCGGAGTGAAGGCGTGGGTTTCGAGATTTTCGGTGGTGAAGTTCTTGGCTGTTAGAATCAGATCGTTGAGTGGCTGGATGATTCTTCTTGCCAGCAGCGAAATGGCCAGCAGGGTGAGTGCGGAGAACAGGGTCCACACCAACAGCTTGGTCAGCAGTTCGTTGTGCAGGAGCGCGATCTCTGAGGAAATATCCTTGCCCGCCCAGATCACGGCCTGATTGGTGGTGCGGTAGTGGGGATGAACGAGATAGACGCGCTTTTGGATGGGAAGAAAGCTGTAATTGCTGGGGAGACTTTGTGCAATCTTGCTGTCTGTCTTTGCGGCTGGAAGGCGGGGGATCTGTCTCCAGGGCCCGATCTGAAGAAAACCAGGTGAAGCGATTTTTCTGTTTTGGCTGATCGCTCTCATGTCCTCCGGATGGATATCCGTTGTGGCCGTGGGCAGTGTCAGCTCCCCGTCCGGCCATTCGATCCAGTAGAGCCCATCCTCGCTGGCGTATTGATCCAGTTGATTGCGCAATTGTTTCTGCCATTGCCCCGGTTCGCTTCGGGGTCTGGCTTCCAGGATCCGGATCAGGTCGTCTGCATTTTCACTGACTTTCTGTTCATGTTCCCGGATCAGCATCCGGTAGTTGAGCATCAGGGTGGCGGCCGTGGCAGCCGTGAATCCCAGCAGGACGCATCCCAGGGTGGCAAGGCAGAGTTGTCCCAGCAGGGAGGAGGTGAATCTCCTGCTCGGCAGCTTGAGGTGGTGCACCGGGCTCACGATGGGATCGATGGCATCGGGCACAACGGGCACCTCTCTGGCTTCAGGCGGCCATGGGCTGGCGGGTGAGCTCGGCATACAGGCGCTCCAGGGAATCGATGTTGCGGGTCAGGGTGTATCTCTCAAGCGTTCGTTCCCGAGCCCGTCGGCCCAGCTCCGCGGTCAGCACAGGTTGGTCCCGCAGTACCGGCAGCAGCGTGCGTAGCTGGGTGGTGACCCCCTGGGTGCTGATCACGATGCCCGCACCGCCCTCCAGCACTTCGCCATCGGCACCGGCATCCGTTGCCACGCAGGCGGTGCCGCAGGCCATCGCCTCCAGCAGGGCGAGCGAGAGACCCTCCACCAGGGAAGGCAGCAGGAAAACCTCCGCCAGCTGCATCAGGGCCACCTTCTGCTCCTGCCTGGCTTCGTATCCCCACCAGATCACGTCGTCTTCGTTGGCATTCTGGAGGGAGCCCCTCAGGGGGCCGTCTCCCACGATCACCAGCACGCAGCCCCGGGGCCTCACCAGCCGCCAGGCCCGCAGCAGGGCCTCCACGTTCTTTTCCGTGGCCACCCTGCCCATGTAGAGAAACACCCGGCGCTGGCCGAAGCGTTGGCGCAGATCCGCCAGGTCGGAGCGGGCCGGGTTCGTTGCAGGACACCAGGTGCTGATGTCCACCCCATTGGGAATCACCGCGAGGCGATCACGGCGAACGCCGAGCCGCTCCAGCACTTCGGCCTGCAGCTCGGAAAACACGATCACCCGGTCGAAGCGCGCCAGGGACGGGGCATAGAGCTGGTAAGTGAGCTGCTGGGTGCCGGCCGTGAGGTTGCGAAGGCCCGCATCAAAAGGGGGGTGGAACGTGGCCACCAGGGGCAGGCCCAATTGCTGGCAGAGGTCGGGGAGACGGAAATCGAGGGGCGAGAGGGTGAGGCTGGCGTGCACCAGGTCGGGCCGCAGTCGTTCCAGCGACTCCCGCAGCTCCCTTTGGGCACCGGGGGAAGGAATCGTGTACACCTGGGATTTCACCAGGTAGGGAAGGGTCACTTCCGGGGTTTCGCTACGCCCCTGCTCCTGACGTCCCAGCCCCGCGGGGGTGTCGAAATGGATGAAGCTCACCGTGTGGCCGAGATCGCGCAGCGCTGCCGTCGTGCTGAGGCCGTAGGTGACGTTGCCGCAGAACGGGGATTTCTTGCCTAGCCAGGCAATGTGGACCACCGGGCGCGGTTGCATTCGAGACCGAAAGCTAGCAGCGTCTCCATGGCTGCTCGCTCAGGGCGGCCAGCAGCGCCAGGGCGGCCAGCCCCCAGAGCACGGGCAGCAGGCCATAGCGGCTGACCACCGCTCCGGCCAGTGCCAGCGGCAGGCTGAGGGCGATATTGATCAAATTGTTCTGAAGGCCGAACACCTTGCCCCGCTGGTCCTCAGGGGTTTCCTCCTGGATCGTCGTCTGGGCGGGAATGGCCAGCAGTGCCGCCCCCACACCCAGCAGACCGCAGAGCAGAAGCGTCGCCACCAGATTGCCGCGCAGCTGCCCGAGCAGAACCAGGCAGCAGGCGATGGTGCCGAGCCCGGTGGTGGCCAGCATGCGGCGACGAAACCGATCCCCGAGCTGGGCCATAGCCACGGCACCGAGGGCCAGCCCCACACCGCTCATCGCCAGCAGGCTGCCGAAGCGGGTCGGTCCCAGGCCGGTGATCGAAGCCGCCAGGCTGATGGCGAGCACGTACAGCGCTGCCAGCAGGCTGTAGAGCAGCACCAGTTGCACCATGGCGTGGCGGACCCCCCGCCGTTCCCGCAGCACCTGCAGCCCCTCACCGATCTCCTCCCACACGGAAGCCTGGGTCGGAGCCCGAGGCGGTTCCTTCAGCACGATGCCGCTGATCGCCAGGCTGGCCGCGCCGTAGCAGACCGGCAGCAGCCAGAACTCCCCGCCTCGGATCCCGACCTCGGCCAGGCTGGTGCGCAGCAGCCGCAGGATCGGATCCCCCAGGGCGAACCCCACGATCGTGGCCGCCATGCTGGTGGCCTGATAGACGGAATTGGCCGCCAGCAACTGGTGGGACGGCACCAGTAACGGGATCGCCGCCTGCTCGGCCGGCGCGAAGAACTGAGTCAGTACCGATTCAAAGAAGGTCATCGCCACCAGGGCCCAGTACCCCCAGCTCAGGCCCAGCCAGACCGGTCCAGGCAGCAGGCAGATCGGAGCCAGCAGCAGCAGCAGTGCCCGGAAGGCATTGGAGGCCACCATCACCGAGCGCTTCGGCCAGCGATCGGCCCACACTCCCGCCACCGTGCCCAGCAGCATCGCCGGCAGGGTGTTGGCCACGTAGATCCCCGTGGCCAGCAGGGTGATCATCTGGGCACGGGTCTCGAAACCCATGCGGATCGCGGCGGCCGCCTCGGCCAGTGCCTCGTTCTGCTGGGGGGTATCGGTCACCCAGTACTGGGCGATCAGGAACACCATCAGCACGATGTAGAACTTATCGGCCAGCTGGGAAAAGATCTGGCCGATCCACAGGCGCCGGAACCCAGGCAGGGCGAGCACCGCCCCGAGCCCCCGATCCTTTTCGCCGCTTCCGCTTTCGCTCATGGTGGCGTTGTTCCCCTGCTCGACCGGGAGGCGTACATGGGCTCGAAACTCTCGCGCAGCAGTCTGAAGGCTCGAGGGGGGCGGCCCAGGTGTTCGCCGCACCAGCTTTCCAGCAGGGAGAGCAGGTGCATCCACACCGGTTCCGGTCCCATCAGTTCCCCATCGCGCCTGCGGGGCAGCGCAGGTCGCATCAGGCGCTGCAGCAGGGCCAGCTCCGAGGCATTGAGCACCACCCGGGCGCCGGCCACCGCCCCGATCGCCATCCCCTCGTTCGGCAGCAGGCTGCAGCGCCATTCCCAGTTCCCCACCGGAGGCGTGAGCCTCTCGCCGCTGCGACAGCAGCTCTGCAGGGGCAGGGCGTAGCCCCCGAGGGCCAGCAGCTGCAGGCCTCCCTGCACGGCGATCGCCAGGGCCTCCAACCGGTCCGTCCGCTCCTTCACCACCTGCTCCAGGCGCCCCAGCTGCAGCAGCAGCCGGCCCACCATGCCCGGCGTCGGCGCTTCGCTGGCCACCATCTGCAGGCAGATCTCACCGAGGGCCTGGGCCGCTGCCAGGGTTTCCAGCCGTTCTCCCAGCTGGCCGTAGGCCCGCAGCACCTGCAGCTGGCGGACCCGCCGCAGGCCCCTCCTTCCCCCCACCTGCAGGCGCAGATGGGTGAGGGGAACGGCCGCGGCGAGGCTGCTGCGGGGGCGGCGGGCCCCAGGCGCCGCCAGCCGCGTCAGGCCTTCCTCGTCACTCAGCACGGTGAGCAGTCGATCGTTCTCCCCGAGCGGCCGGCAGCTCAGCACCAGCCCCTCAAGCAGGTGGTCCGCCATGGCTGGGTCAGTCCGAGGGTTCGCCAGGGCTGAGCGAGGGCGGGGCTCCCGGTTGCCGCAGGGCCTGCATCAGGCTCACCCCATGGCTGGTCCCCAGTCGCACCGCCCCCGCCTCCACCAACGCCAGGGCCTTCTCCAGGGTCCGGATGCCGCCGGCTGCCTTGAGGGCCACCCTGCCCCGGGCCAGCTGGCGCAGGCGCGCCACGTCCTCACTTCGTGCCGGGGGACCGAAGCCGCTGCCGGTCTTGAGGAAGCGTGCACCGGCATCGATGCTCACCTCGACCAGCAGCTCCAGGGCCTCCGGCTCCAGCCTGCCGGTTTCGAGGATCACCTTCACCGGCAGGCCCAGATCGGTGATCGCGGCCAGATCGGCCAGCACGGCATTGGCATCCCGATCGGCCAGGGCCCCGAAATCCGGAACCACATCCAGCTCTTCGGCCCCCATGGCGGCGGCGGCCTCCGCTTCGGCGCGCTTGATGGCCGGCGGCACGGCGCCGAACGGAAAGCCCACTACCGAGATAAGTTTCACCGCTCCCCCCAGGGGCAGCCGTTCACGGGCGACCTCCAGCCAGCGGGAAGCTACGCACACCCCGGCGAAGCCGAAATGGCGGGCTTCCTCACAGCATCGGTGCACGGCCTCGACCCCCTGATGGGGGTCCAGCAGGGCATGGTCGATCAGTGGCGCCAGGTCGGGCAGATCACGGCTCACGACACCATCACTGGGCCTTCGGCTGAATCACGCCGAAACCGCCGTGGTTGCGGTGGTAGACCACCTGGATCTGGCCCGTGGCCTCATCGCGGAACACGTAGAAGTCGTGGTCGATCAGCTCCAGCTGGTGCAGGGCTTCGTCGAGGCTCATCGCCGGCATGTCGAAGTACTTGCGTCGCACGCCCCGGCTGGGCAGGGAGGGTTCCTTGCCTTCGATGAGGCTGCCGCCGGGGGGCGGCAGCTCGGCGGCAGCCACTTCCTCGGCCGCGGCCGAGCGATGCACCGGTCCATGGGTGCGATCGTGCAGGCGATCCTTGTAGCGGCTGAGCTGACGGGTCACCTTGCTCGCCACCATGTCGATGCTGGCGTAGAGGTTCTCGCTGCGCTCTTGGGCACGGATGACCATGCCGTTGGCATACATCGTGACCTCTGCCGTCTGCTGGGGCACCCGTGGGTTTCGCGCCACGGAAAGATGCACATCAGCTTCCTTGACCATCTCCTCGAAGTGGTTGATGGCGCGAGTGAGTTTTGTTTCCGTGTACTCCCGGATGGCCGGGGTGACATCGAGATTGCGGCCGTGAATCACCAGTTTCATCTGACGCCAACCGCCTCCCGCGGTTCTGGGTATTTCCAGGCTAGGAACGCCTGAGCATGGCTCCCAACCTCGATGCAATCCTTTTTGAAAGCAGGCATCCAGTGCCTTATCCAGCCGGGTTGAAGGCCCAGCGCACGCTCCAGCAGCGCCTGCTCGACGACCCCGGAGCGCCCGGCGCCCTGCTGCTGCTGGAGCACGAGCCCTGCTACACCCTCGGACGCGGGGCCAGCACGGTTCACCTCGGGTTCGATCCCGACCATGCTCCCCTGCCCCTCTATCGGGTGGATCGGGGGGGAGAGGTCACCCATCACACCCCGGGGCAGCTGGTGCTCTACCCGGTGCTCGATCTTCAGCGCCATGGCGCCGATCTCCATCTCTACCTGCGTCTGCTTGAGCAGGTGGTGATCGATGCGATCGGCGAACTCGGACTGGTGGGGGAACGCCTGGACGGACTGACGGGGGTATGGGTCGAAGGGCGCAAGGTGGCCGCGATCGGCGTGGGGGCTCGCCGCTGGGTCACCCAGCACGGCCTGGCCCTGAATGTGAGCTGTGAGCTGGAGGGATTCGCGGCGATCGTGCCCTGCGGGCTGGCCGGTCGTTCGGTGGCGCGGCTCACGGACTGGTTTCCGGCTGTGGCGGCTGACCAGGTGAGACCGCTGCTGCTGGAGGCCTTTGCCCAGCGATTCGGATTGCGGCTACGGCATCCCCACCCCACAGAAAGTCTGGAAGGGTGGTAACCATGGCCCCAACCCGGCTGCCTTCCCTTCCTGACCGCCATGTCCAGCTCCGTCCGGTCGAATGCTTCCGCCTCTGTCATGCCGCCGGCGCCGGCCCAGATCGGCTGGAGTGGCTGTCGCCAGGACCGGGAGGCCCTGGCCCGCCGCAGCGATTGGAGTGGCCTGGATCGCCTCGATCAGCTCTGGCCCGAGCTGGAACGGCTCCATGGCGATCTGGTGGCCCTGGAGGCCCCCCACGCCCGCTCGCCTGAACGACTCACCTATCGCCAGCTGCGGCAACGCATCGACCAGGCCGCCTCCGCCTTCCGCCAGCTGGGGGTGCAGCCGGGGGATGTGGTGGCCCTGTTCTCCGAGAACGGTCCGCGCTGGATGGTGGTTGACCAGGGCCTGATGCGTGCGGGTGCCGCCGATGCGGTGCGGGGCAGCGGTGCTCCGGTGGAGGAGCTGCGCTACATCCTCGACGACTCCGGGGCGGTGGCACTGGTGGTGGAGACACCTGCCCTGCTCCAGAAACTGGTCCTGACCCCTGCGCAGCTGGGGCGGTTGCGGGCGGTGATCGTGCTCGAGGGCCAGCCGGCCGCGGAGGCAACCCCTCAGGATCTTCCCTGCCTCGGCTGGGAGGCGTTTCTGGAGCGAGGGGCCGAGGTGCCGCCGCCGCCGGCGCCCCAGGGGGGGGCGGCCGCCCTGGCCACACTCCTCTACACCTCCGGTACCACCGGCCAGCCCAAGGGCGTGCCGCTGAGCCACGCCAACCTGCTGCACCAGGTGCGCCATCTGGGGGTGGCGGTCGAGCCCAGCCCCGGAGACCGCGTGCTCAGCGTTCTGCCGATCTGGCATTCGTACGAACGCAGCGCCGAATATTTCCTGCTGGCCAGTGGCTGCACCCAGACCTACACCACCCTCAAGCAGCTGCGCGGCGACCTGCAGAAGGTGCGTCCCCAGTACCTGATCAGCGTGCCCAGGCTCTGGGAAGCCCTGCTTTCCGGGTTTGAGGACGCCCTGGCGGCGATGCCTGCCTCCAGGCAGAGCCTGCTCAAGACAGCGCTGGCCAACAGCCGTGCCTATCACTCCCGCCTGCGCTGCGCCCGGGATCTCACCCTGGCGCCCGAACCGCTCGTCCGCCGGCTGGCGGCGGTTGGGGAGGTGGCTCTGCGCTGGCCGGGCCAACGATTGGCCGAGGCCTTGCTGTGGCCGAAGGTGCGTCAGCAGCTGGTGGGAGGGATGCTGCGCACCGCGATCAGCGGGGGAGGCGCCCTGGCCGCCCATGTGGATGGCTTTTTCGAGGCGATCGGGGTGGAGCTGCTGGTGGGCTACGGGCTCACCGAAACCAGTCCGGTGCTCACCTGTCGTCGCCCCTGGTGCAATCGTCGCGGCAGTGCCGGCCAGCCGCTGCCCCTGACGGAGCTGCGGGTGGTGGATCCCGAGCATGGCCGCACGCTCGCACTGGGGGAGCGTGGACTGGTGCTGGCCCGTGGTCCCCAGGTGATGGCGGGCTACTTCGGCAAGCCGGAGGCCACCGCCAAGGTGCTTTCGGCCGATGGCTGGTTTGACACCGGCGATCTGGGACTGCTGCTTCCCGATGGCTCGCTGGTGCTCACCGGCAGGGCCAAGGACACGATCGTGCTGAGCAGCGGCGAGAACATCGAACCGGGACCGCTGGAGGAGGCCCTCGGCGCAAGTCCGCTGTTTGAGCAGGTGATGGTCGTGGGGCAGGATCGCAAGCAACTGGGGGCCCTGCTGGTGCCCCGCTCCGAGGCCATGGCCGCCTTTGCCGCTGCTGCGGGCCTGCCCCCCGGGGCGGAGGAGGGGGATCCGGCCCTGCTGCGCAGCCTCACCCGCGAATGCAACCGGCTCCTGGCGGCCCGCACCGGCTCCCGGCCCGATGAACGGCTGGCCGGGGTGGCGCTGGTCGAACCGTTCACGATCGAGAACGGTCTGCTCACCCAGACCCTCAAGCAACGGCGGGACAGGATCGTGGCCCGCGACCAGTCGGCGATCGAGGCGATCTACGGCCCCCGTTCGCTCCCCTGAAGGTTGGCTTGACCCCTGTCGGACGGGCTGACAGCCTGGGCGTTGCAATCGAAGATTCATGGCCGACGCCACCACGCTCACCATCAAGCGCTCCATCACCGTGCGGGCGGTCGTCACCCCCCGCTGGAAGGAAGAGGCCGAGCGTGAACTGGGAGCGGCCCAGGCTGCCCTTGACCAGCAGATGGCCCAGCTGGAGCAGGAAGGTCAGCAGCTGATCGAGGAAATCCGCCGTCAGAGCGCCAATCCCCTGGATCCCCGGGTGCAGGAGCAGGTCATGTCTGTGCAGCAGCAGGTGGCCGCCAAGGGCGGGGAATTCGAGCAGCAGAAGCGCCAGTTGATCGAACAGCAGCGCCAGGTGCGGGATCTGGAGTTCGAGCAGATCGTGGACCAGGGCCAGCTGGAGAGTTTCTGCAACATCGCCGTGGGGGACAACCTGGTGGAGAAGCTGCAGGTGGCGGTGCGGGTGCGCGATGGGGTGATCGAGGCTTTCGAGGGGGTCTGACCCGCCGGCGCCTTAAAATCCCGGCCAACGCGCGGCGATCCTCCGTTGGCCACCCACGAAATCTTCATGCCCGCCCTCAGTTCCACGATGACGGAGGGCAAGATCGTGGAATGGCTCAAGAAGCCCGGGGACCGGGTGGAGCGGGGTGAGTCGGTGCTGGTGGTCGAGTCCGATAAGGCCGACATGGACGTGGAATCCTTCAACGAAGGATTCCTGGCCGCCGTGCTGATGCCTGCCGGAGGCACCGCCCCCGTTGGTGAGACCATCGGGCTGATCGTCGAGACCCAGGCGGAGATTGCCGAGGTCCAGGCGAAAGCACCGGCGGCTCCTGCCGCTGCGGCCCCGGCTCCCGCACCCCCGGCGCCTGCCCCGGCCCCTGCCGCGGCCGCTCCGGCTCCCGCTCCTGTGGCTCCCGTCCAACCTGCGCCCGTTGCGGTGGCGCCGGCACCGGTGGCGGCTCCTGCCCCCTCCAACGGTCGCCTGGTGGTCAGCCCCCGGGCCAAGAAACTTGCCCACCAACTCGGGGTGGCCCTGGAAGGGCTGCGCGGCAGCGGCCCCCATGGGCGGATCCAGGCCGAGGACGTGCTGGCTGCCTCCGGCCAACCGGTGTCGGTGCCCCGGGTGGCCGAAGGCACGGCTCCTGCCTCTGCTGCCCCATCGACCAACGGTGCGGTCGCCGCTCCGGCGCCTGCTGGCGACGCCTTCGGCCGCCCCGGTGACACGGTGGCCTTCAACACCCTCCAGCAGGCGGTCAACCGCAACATGCTGGCCAGCCTGGAGGTTCCCTGCTTCCGGGTGGGTTACACGATCACCACCGACAAGCTGGATGCCTTCTACAAGCAGGTGAAGGCCAAGGGGGTCACGATGACGGCCCTGCTGGCCAAGGCCGTGGGCGTGGCCCTGGCTCGCCATCCCCAGGTGAATGCGGCCACCACGGCGGCAGGGATGGCATACCCCACGGCGGTGAACGTGGCCGTGGCCGTGGCGATGGAAGACGGTGGCCTGATCACCCCAGTGCTCGCCGATGCCGACCGAACCGATCTCTACAGCCTTTCGCGCAACTGGGCCGATCTGGTGAATCGTGCCCGCAGCAAGCAGCTCAAACCGGAGGAGTACAGCACCGGCACCTTCACCCTCTCCAACCTCGGCATGTTCGGCGTGGATCGCTTTGATGCGATCCTGCCGCCGGGCACCGGTGCGATCCTGGCGGTGGCGGCCTCCAGGCCCACGGTGGTGGCCGGCAAGGATGGCTCCATTTCCGTGAAGAGGCAGATGCAGGTGAATCTCACCTGTGATCACCGCACCATCTACGGGGCCCACGCCGCTGCCTTCCTGAAGGATCTGGCCCAGCTGATCGAGACCAATCCCGAGAGCCTTGCCCTCTGAGTGGAGCGGCTCGCCCGATCCGGCCGATCTGCTGCTCTCCAGCTACGACTTCGATCTGGCCGAGTCCTTCATCGCCCAGCGGCCGGTGGAGCCCCGCCATGCCGCCCGGCTGCTGCTGGTCGATCCCGCCCTGCCCCAGGATGCTGCCGCTGCCCTGCCGGGTGCCTGCCGTCACCGCACGGTGTGGGATCTGGCGGAGGAGCTGCGGCCCGGCGATCTGCTGGTGGTGAACGACACGCGGGTGCTCAAGGCCCGCCTGCGGGCCCGCCGGGCCAGCGGCGGGGCCGTGGAGCTGCTGGTGCTGGAGCCTGCCGCCGTGGAGGCGACCGTGGCCAGCGACTGGCTGTGCCTGGCCCGGCCGGCGAAACGGCTGCGTCCCGGAGACACGCTGCAGCTGGAGCATCCCGGCCAGCCGCCGCTCGAGCTGCAGGTGGTGGCCAGCGATGCCGAGACCGGTGGCCGGGTGGTGCGCTTCCCGGCGGCCTGCACCAGCCCCGAGGCGATCGAGGCGTTGCTCGCCCGCTACGGAGAGATGCCGCTGCCGCCTTACATCCATGAGCACGACGCTTCCGATGAGGAGCGTTACCAGACGCGCTATGCCGAGCGCCCCGGTTCGGTGGCGGCCCCCACCGCCGGCCTGCACCTCAGTGACGACCTGCTCGCGCGGTTGCGGGAGCGGGGCATTCAGATCGCGGCGGTGACCCTGCATGTGGGCCTGGGGACCTTCCGGCCGGTGGATACCGAAGACCTGCGCGGCCTGGAGCTGCACAGCGAATGGGTGCAGGTGCGCTCCGATGCGGTGGAGGCGGTGCGGGCCTGCCGAGACCGTGGTGGTCGCGTGATTGCCGTGGGCACCACCAGCGTGCGCACCCTTGAGGCGGTGGCGGCGCTGCATGGCGGCGCGCTCAGGCCCCACACAGGTCCGGTGAATCTGGTGATCCAGCCGGGCCATCGTTTTGCCGTGGTGCAGGGCCTGCTCACCAACTTCCACCTGCCCAGGAGCTCGCTGCTGCTGCTGGTCAGCGCCCTGATCGGCCGCCGCCGCCTGCTTGCCCTCTATGAGGAGGCCAAGCGCCAGGGCTATCGCTTCTTCTCCTACGGCGACGCCATGTGGATCGCGCCGGAGGCGGTGCTCCGCTCAGCTGCACCACACCTTCCCACGGACTGAAGACAGCGGGGATTTCCCCCCCCCCCAACAAAATGCCCCCGCCATGCGGGGGCTTCGGGCACAGGAAGGCAGACGTTGCCGCCCGCTGGTCGGCTCAGGCGGCGGCCAGGTTGGCGGCGACGAAGTCCCAGTTCACCAGCTTGTCGAGGAAGGTGGTGATGTAGTCGGGACGGCGGTTCTGGTAGTCGAGGTAGTAGGCGTGCTCCCACACATCCATGGTGAGCAGGGCCTTCTGACCATGGGCCAGGGGCAGGTCGGCGTTGGGGGTCTTGGTGACCTTCAGGGTGCCGTTGTCGAGCACCAGCCAGGCCCAGCCGCTGCCGAACTGGGTGGCGCCGGCGGCCTTGAACTCTTCCACGAACTTCTCAAAGCTGCCGAAGTCAGCGTTGATCTTGTCGAGCAGGGCGCCACTGGGGGTGCCGCCGCCACCGGGTTTGATGCACTGCCAGTAGAAGCTGTGGTTCCACACCTGGGCGGCGTTGTTGAACACACCGGCCTTGCCGGCATCACCCGCCACGGCGGTGATGGTGTCTTCCAGGCTCTTGGCTTCCAGGTCGGTGCCGGCCACCAGGTTGTTGAGGTTGGTCACGTAAGCGTTGTGGTGCTTGCCGTGGTGGAACTCAAGGGTCTGGCGGGAGATATGGGGCTCGAGCGCATCGAGGCCGTAGGGCAGCGCGGGCAGCGTGTGAGCCATGGAGGAAGGGAGGGATTGGGTTCCGGCGGCGGCATCCTAACGATCGCTTCCGATTTGGAGGCACCGCCGCAGGATCAGCAGGCGATCAGCCGCCCACCCGCAGCAGTTCGACCTCGAAGATCAAGGTGGCATTGGGGGGGATCACGCCGCCGGCGCCGCGGCTGCCGTAGCCGAGATCGGGAGGAATCACCAGTTTGCGCTTGCCGCCCACCTTCATGCCGGCCACGCCTTCGTCCCAGCCGCGGATCACCCTGCCGGCTCCGAGGGGGAAGCTGAAGGGGCCACGCCCGTAGCTGCTGTCGAACTCCTTGCCGTTCTCAAGGGTGCCGCGGTAGTTCACCTGCACGTTCTGACCGGTCAGGGCTTCGGCGCCCTCGCCGATCACCAGATCGGTGATCCGCAGGCCACTGTCGGTGACCCTTTCCTTCGGTGCCACCATTTCGCCGCCGAGGGCACTGGCCTGGGCGATCGTCGGGTCGGTGCTGTCGCCGCTGCTGGGGGCCATGGTGAAGAGGGTGGGGTTGGCTTCGTCGGGATCCAGTTCCAGGGGCGAGGCCAGGGCCTGCCGGACGGCCGCCGTCGCCGGCTGCACAAGGGTGGCTGCCGGTTCGGTCGCCGGGAGGGCGGCCACCACTTCACTGGGAGCCACCAACTGGCTCACGAAGGCCACCAGCAGGCAGGCCAGGCAGACCGCCGAACTGATCAGGATGTCGCGCATGCCTAGGGATCGGATCCGCCGGATTCTGGCAGCCGACTTTCTGCTCGAAGGGGAGAGACCCTCTCAGTCGGGGGGAAAGTCGCGATCCTGCAGCGGCGGCAGGGGGCCGGCATCGCCACCACGCTGCCTGATCGTGCGCTCAAGCCGATCAATGCGGCCACGCAGTTCATCCACTTCCCGCTGCCGGGCCAGGCCCAGATCCTGGAGGAGCAGGTCGCGGTTGCGCTCCAGCTGGCGTTCCGCCTGCTGTTCCAGCTCAGGGGCTTCGCCCTTGAGGGCCCGGAGCACGTCGTCCACGAGGGCTGACGCCTGGTTGGGATCGAGCTTGCCGCTCAGCACCCAGTCCTGGCTGACGCTCCGCAGCCGGTCTGCCACCAGCGAGGTGGTTCCGAGTCCGCGCAGCAGCAGCATCTGCAGCAGGTTGCCCTGGTCCATGGTTGTGAGGGACGCTGCCCTGAAGGTTGCCGGTTCCTAGGCTCTCCGACCATGGGCGATGACCGGCATGTGTGGTGGATCGCAGCCCTGGGGGCCGGCGCCTGCGCCGGTCTGGCGCTGCCTCCCCTGGGTTGGCCCTGGCTGCTGTGGCCCTGCCTGGCCGTGCTCTGGGCCGTGGCCGCTTCTGCTCCCGCTCCTGCCCTGCCGGCGCTTTTGTGGGGCCTCTCCCTGGTGCTGGTGAGCCATCGCTGGCTGCTGTGGCTCCATCCGCTCGACTGGGTGGGGGTTCCCGCTCCCCTCAGCCTGCCGATCTGTGTGCTGGTCTGGCTGGCCTGCGGCCTGGCGGGAGGGCTGGCGGTGCTGCTGTGGGTGAAGCTGGTGCGCCGTCTGGACCCCCTGCGCCCTGCCTCTGCTTTGCAGGCGGCGCTGCTGTGGGGGCTGGCGGAGGTGCTGCTCTCCCAGGGGCCGCTCTTCTGGCTGGGGCTTGGGGCCTCGGCCCTGCCGGGGGATCGGGCCCTGGCAGGCCTGGGAGCCCTTGGAGGAGCAGGCCTGATCGCCACGGTGCAGCTCGGCATCGGTTGGTTGCTGTGGCGGGCGCTCGGCTCCAGGCTCCAGAGCCGCCGCTGGTGGCTGCTGCTGGTGCGGGCGCTGCTGGGTGTCCACGGCCTGGGGCAGTTGTCGCTGGCCGCCATCCCGGCCGCCGGTGGCTCCCAGGAGCGACTGGTGGTGCTGCAGCCCTCGATTCCCACCCGCCACAAGTTCGAGGTGGGCTCCCAGCGGGCCCTGCTGGGCCAGCTCCTGGATGGGCAGCGTCGGGCCGCCCAGATGGTCCCTCCGGTCGGCAGCCTGCTGCTGCCGGAGGGGGCTCTGCCCCTCGGGCAGGCCCTTCCGGAGCTCCCTGAGGTGGAGGTGCTGAGCGGCGGTTTCCGCCAGCCGCAGGAGGGGGTGCGCAGCAGCCTGTTGCGGTTTTCGCCGTCTCAGCGCGACCCCGTGGCCTGGATCGACAAGCATCGGCTGGTGCCGCTGGGGGAATGGGTCCCCTTCGCACGGTTCCTTTCCTGGAGTGGGTTTTCGGCGCTCGGGGGCCTGGAGCCTGGCGCTGCTTCGCGCCTGCTGCCGCGACCGGCCGGGGCGATCGGCGTGGCCATCTGTTACGAGCTGGCCGATGGCCATGCCCTGGCGGTGGCCAGCCACGAGGGGGCCCGCTGGCTGCTGGCCAGTGCCAACCTTGATCCCTATCCCAGGCTGCTGCAGGGGCAGTTCATGGCGCTGGCGCGGCTGCGGGCGATCGAGACCGGTCGCTGGCTGGTCAGTGCAGCCAATACCGGGCCCAGCCTGCTGGTGGATGCCCGGGGGCGACTGGTGAGCCTGCTTCCCTCAGGCAGGCCTGCCCAGGGGCTGATGGTGCTGGAGCAGCGAACCGGACTGACGCCCTACGTACGGTGGAAGGAGTGGCCGCTGCTGATGCTGCTCCTTGGGCTTGCCTGGCACAGCCACGTTCAGCGAGACCCCTACGGTCACCGAGACCCTCACGCCCGGCCCCCCGCCCCCGCCCAGAGCCAGGAAGGAGAAGGTTGAAACTATCCCTGGAATCTCTGGCTAGGTTTTGGAAGGACTGGCCTTTTCGCTGGGACCTGTCTTCGTTGGATGCGATTGGATTTTTCTAATCGATTTAGTTTTTCTCTTCCTCTTTATCTCCATGCCTGATCCTGCGCCCTTTGTCGCCAACAGCTCCGAGGGCGGACGTTGGGTACGGGTAGGCACCTCCACCGCAACTTCTGAAGCGACCGCTGTGGAGGAGGCCGTTGCCCAGATCCAGGCGAACGGGGCAGGGGAACCGAAGCTGGTGCTTCTGTTCGCTTCCCCGGCCTACGACCTGCCCCAGTTGGCGCGGTTGGTGAGCGAAAGGATCGGTTCCGCGCCGCTGCTTGGCTGCTCCACCTCCGGTGAACTGGGAGGGCAGCGCTCCACAAGCAAGGGGTTGACCCTCTGGGCGATGGGGGGAGAGGGGGTGACCGTCGCGACCGGCATGGGGCAGGGGGGAGCGATGTCGCTGCGGCAGGCTTCCACCGATGCGGCCCAATGTCTGGATCGCCTGGAGCGGCGTGCCCACACGGTGCTGGTTCTTCTGGCCGATGGGCTCTGCGGCGATCAGATGGAGGTGGTGCGCGGGGCCTACGACGTTGCGGGGGTGGACGTGCCCCTGGTGGGGGGCTGTGCGGGAGATGATCAGGCCATGCAGTTCACCCAGCAGATCTTTGGCACCACCCTGCTGAGGGATGCGGTGGTGGCGGCCGCGATCAGCTCCGATGCCCCCCTCGGGATCGGGGTCTCCCATTGCTGGGAACCTCTGGGGCAGCCGATGCTGGTGACCGGCAGCTCCGGAACCCGGGTGGTTTCCCTGAACGACCGTCCCGCCCTGGATGTGTACCTGGATGCCTTTGACGCCCCTGCCGATGTGAGAACCGAGCCGGAAGCCTTCTCCGCGTTTGCGGCCACCAGGCCGCTGGGAATCCGGCGCCGGGATCGAATTGAAATTCGTTATGTGTCCTCTGCTGATTTTGAGCTTCGCAGCCTGATCACGATCGCCGAGGTGCCCCAGGGTGGGTTGGCTTTTCTGATGCAGGGCGATAGCCGATCGGTGCTGGATGCCACCGCTGATTCCTGTTCGATGGCCATCCATGGTCTGCAGGGGGAGCCGCCGGTGGGGATGCTTCTTTTCGATTGCGTCGCCAGGCGAACCGTGCTGAACGCCGCCAACATCGACAATGAAATTGATCACATCAGCGCTGTGATTGGAGATATTCCAGCCGGAGGTTTCTATACCTATGGGGAGATCGCCCGCACCAAGGGGGCAGGGGGTTTCCACAACCAGACCCTAGTGGCCCTGGCCATCGCATGAACCAGGTTCCCTGGTCGCTGCATCTGTTGGCGGAGGTTCTGTCTGCATTTTCCGTGGAGGATCCCGAAGCTCTGCGCACCATGATCAATCGGGTCGCGGAAGCTGTGGATGCGGAAGTGGTGGCGATCGTCGGAGTTCACGGGGTGGGACCCTGCATCGGGGTCAGTCCCCAGGACCATGCCCCCTTGCTGGCCTGCATTGATCAACGGCTGGAATCCATCCGTTTGCGGGCCGGTCAACTCCAGATCTGCTGGGCTCCCCTCGATGACGGCGAAACCCTGCTCGTCGGCAGATTGGCCGAGACCTTTGATCTTGAGGAACGGGCGCTTGTGCGCGCGATGGCCCGCAGTATTGAGTTGAGCCAACAGATCATGAAGGCCGTTTCTTCGGAGCGCATGGCCCGGGAGGTTGCCGTGCATCAGGCCATCCATGATCCGATGACGGGATTGCCCAATCGCACCCAGGTGCTGGAGCATCTCTCCCGGCGGTTGGCCGAGGAGAATGGGGAGGTTGGGAAGACGGCGGTTCTGTTCATTGATATTGATCGTTTCAAGCAAATCAATGATGTACATGGTCATGCAGTTGGCGACCAGTTTCTGATTGAGGTCTCCTCGGTTCTGCGTCAGGTTGTTCGAACCGGCGATCTGGTTGGAAGGCTTTCCGGGGACGAATTTGTGGTGATTGTTGAGGCCGGTGAGCCTGCCGATGCCCTCGCACTAGCTGCCCGCATCATCGAGCGAATCGGTCACCCTCTGATCGCCAATGCCACCAATATCTTGCATTCAGCATCGGTAGGGATCTCTTTTGCCACGCCGGAGGATACGGCGGAAACTCTGATCGAAAATGCAGATATGGCGATGTACAGAGCCAAGGAACTTGGCCGGGGTTGCTATGCCGCCTACGACGAAAGCATGCGTCAGCTGGTGCAGAAGCGCGCCACGACCGAGGTGGAGTTGCGAAGGGCGTTGAAGGCTGGGGAGATCCAGTGCCACTTTCAGCCGATCGTGTGTATTGCTGATGGCAGGATCCGTGGGGTGGAGGCCCTGGCTCGCTGGGCCCATCCGATTCAGGGTGTGCTGCCGCCCGGAGAGTTCATTCCCGTGGCCGAGGAAACGGGCTTTATCACGGAGATCGATGCCGCTGTGTTCCGTCAGGCCTGCATGGCGGTGGCCGGCTGGAATCGATACTCGCGGGATTTGGCACTGACCCTTTCGGTGAATGTTTCAGCTCGCACGTTTGTAGCGGCAGATCTTGTCGCCCAGGTTGCTGAGGTGTTGCAGGATTCGGGTCTTGGGCTGGAATCGCTTTATCTGGAGATAACCGAGACCATGCTTGTGGAGGATATCGAGGCCACCACGGAAGCCGTGGATCGCCTTAAGAATCTTGGTGTGAAGCTGGCGATTGATGATTTTGGTACTGGTTATTCCTCCTTGCTCTATCTCAAGCGATTTCCGGTGGGCATTCTCAAGATCGATCGATCTTTCACCGTTGGGCTGGGCGCGGACCGGGAAAATGAAGTGATCGTGGATGCCGTGATCGGCATTGCCCGCTCCCTCGGCATCGAGGTGATTGCGGAGGGAGTGGAGACAGAGCATCAGGCTGCCGTTCTTGCCAGCCTTGGTTGTTCCTACGCCCAGGGTTATCTGTATGGTCGGCCCCAGGATGTTGAAGCTACGCAGGCATTGCTGGCGGCACAGGGTTTCTTTCTCAGTAGTGCTGATCCCCGGCCTCTGCAGGAAAAGTCGCGCGGCTGATCTCAGGAGTTGCGTCTCTGGGGATAGGGTGAGGGAGTGGGAAGGAAACTCCTGTAGTGCGGGAGAGCTGCTTTTTCCAGCAGTTCTCGATCTCCCTTGCTATCGCCATAGGCTTCGATCCGAAGCGAATCGAGTCCTCCCAGATAGCGTTCCAGCCGTCTGATTTTTTCTGGCCCCTTGCAGTTGGCTCCCTGCAGCTTCGGTAGCCATCTCCCCTCTGCTGCCACCAGTTCGGTGGCCACGATCTCCACCCCGAGGCGATCGGCCAGGCACTGCAGCACGATGCGCGGGGAGGCCGAGCAGAGGATCACCCGGTGGCCCTGTTCCTGGTGCCAGCGCAGGCGAGCCAGCGCGGATGGGCGCAGGCGGGCCACCAGGCGATGGGTGAACTCCCCGGAAAGCAGGCGCATCAGCCGGGGATCGGGGGGATCCGGTGGAGAAGAAAGAATGAAGCGGGCCAGGAACAGCTCCTTGAAGCGATCGGTGGGACAGCGGCCGAGGCTCCAGGCCAGCAGCGAGGGGAGCAGGCCCAGGCTGCGGAGGAGAAGGGCTGGAACGGGGTGAAGAGTGCGCGCCAACAGCAGCACACAATCCCCATCCAGCAGGGTGTGGTCCACATCGAACACAGCGATGTCCACCCCGCGGTTCCGTGCCTCAACGGTGGATCCAGAAATCATGAAAAAAAATGCCCCGCTGCCCTACATCCAGGGCATGCCCGGAATAAGGAGATTGCAGCTTAGGCGGCAGCCTTCTGAGGCTCAGCCAGCACCGGCTGCTGGTTGCCGCTCTGCTTGCAGAGGTACATGGCCCGATCGGCCGCCTGCATAAGGGCATCGGTATCCGCTCCGTGTTCCGGCCAGCGGGCAATGCCGATGCTCACGGATATCTTCACCACAGCGCAGCCATGCACGTTGGTGAACGGTTCGCGCACGACCGCGAGGATCCGTTCCGCCAGGCCCATCAGTGCCTCCAGATCCGGTGCCTGCGGCAGCAGCAGCACGAATTCGTCGCCCCCCTGGCGGCAGAGGGTGTCGGTTTTGCGCAGGAAATCCTCAAGGCGACGGCTGACCGCGATCAGCAGCTCATCGCCTACGTCATGACCGAAGTTGTCGTTCACGGCCTTGAAGCCGTCGAGATCCATGAACAACAGGCCCACCATGTAGCCATAGCGCTGGGCCATGGCGAGGGCCTGCTCCAGGCGATCCACCAGCAGGGTGCGGTTGGCCAGCCCGGTGAGCGGATCATGGGTGGCCTGGTGCAGGATCGCCTGCTGCTCTGTGTAGCGCGCAGTGATGTCCTGATACATCGCCACAAAGTGCAGCGGTTGTAGCCGCTTGTCGGTCACTGTGGTGATGCTGACGTCGTGTAGACGGATACTGCCGTTCTTGCACTTATTCCACACTTCACGGTGCCAGCTGCCCTCCTTCAGCAGCTGATCCCAGAGGGCCCCATAGAAGCTGTCCTCGTGCTTGCCGGATCGAAGCACGCGCAGGGATTTGCCTCGCAGGTCGTTCAAGGAGTAGCCGGTGATCTGGGTGAAACTCTGATTCAGCGACATCACCCTTCCTTCGAGATTGGTGATCACCACCCCTTCCACCGTGCCCTCGAACACGGCCGCGGCGATGGCCAGGTCTTCGGCTGCCTCGGAAACCTGATTGAGCGCCTCCAGGGTGCGGCGGTGGCTGAGGACCAATTCACGGGCCACCATGGCGGCCAGAGCCGAAATCAGGCTGCCCACCAGCAGAATCACGGCCTGAGACCAGTGCAGGCCGTCGGGTCCCGGCAGGGCCCGGGTCAGCTGCACGCCCACCAGCCAGCTGCGTCCGCCCACCGAGATCAGCTGATAGTTGGGATCGCTCAGCTTCGGGGTTTCGAACATCTGCGTCGGGTCGTAGAGCCGCCCGAAGCGACTGGGACGCTCCCCGTCGAACAGAAGCACCGTGGAGCCCTGCAGGTTGGGATTGTTGATGCCCCGCAGCGTGACCTCCATCAGATCGTTGATGCGGATCGGGCTGGAGGCCCAGCCCCACACCTGCTCCTCCATGGCCTGCGGGGAGGAGGGCAGGGCATCGCGGTCGCGGCGGATCAACGTGTAGAGGATCACCCCGGGTTCCCGATCGCCCTGGGGGCTCTGCATCAGCTGCAGCCTGGCGGTGAGCACGGGGGAGCCGCTCCGGGCTGCCTCAAGCAGGCTCTCCCGGCGGACCGGTTCGCTGAGCAGGTCGAAGCCGATCGCCCGGCTGTTGCGGTGATCCATCGGCTGCAGCACCGTGACCGGGGCATAGGCCGGCCGGACTCCTGAAGGGCGGATCGGCACCGGCTGGCCATAGGTCGCCGCGAGGGTGGCTTCGAAGCTGGCCTTGTCTGCCTGGGGAACGTATCGGGCGTAGCCCAACCCCAGGATTCCCGGCGGCAACTGATGGGCGTTGCGCAGATCCTCGGTGTAGCGCCGGAAGTTCTCCGGGGTGAGCGAGCCGTTGGCCTCCGCCATGGCGCTGATCCCGGCGACGCTGGCACTGATCGCATTCATCTGCCCTTGCAGGGCATCGGAAACATCGTCGAGCAGGGCAATTTCGGCCTGTTCGTGGTAGCGGCGATTGAACAGGATGTTCTGGATGAGGATGCCCGCGGTGATCAGCAGGCCCAACACCATCACCGCCTGAGGCAGTTGGCTGATCCGGCGGCGCAACGGAGATTCGGGAACACTCACTGGCATGGCTTCGGTCATGGCAGGGCCGCAGCCGCGCGTTCAAGCAGCCCTTTCAGCTCGGTGGTGCCTGGTTCCGTTGCCGTGATCACCACGCGCAGCTGCAGGGGTGGGGCCACCGCCTCCAGGTCACGCTTCAGGTCCTGGAGCCGTTGCTCCACCAAGTGGTCATCCGCCCAGATCAGACTGAATTCGCCGCCGCCGCTGCGGCCCACGACGCCGGCCGCCCCACCATGATCCCGACACACCGCGGCGATCCGCAAAAGGCGCTGGTCCACCTGGCTTGCCCCATCCGCTTGGGCATTGAGCTGCCGAAGTCCTGTCACGGCAAAGGTCACCAGCACAGGTCTGTTTCCCTTCAACAGCGCCTTCTGCAACGCCGACTCGCCCTCCTTCAGCAGGGCCTGACGGGTCAACACCTGGGTGAGGGAGCACAGCCGTTGGTCGCGCAGATGGTTGATCTCGTGCATGGCCATGGCGCTGAGCTGCGTCAGCAGATCGATCTGGTACGGGGTGGTCAGGTGGGGCTGGCGGTCGATCGTGCAGAGGGTCCCCAGCCGCTGGCCGGAGCGGGAGATCAGCGGAGCGCCGGCATAGAACCGGATCTTGGGATCCCCCTGCACCAGAGGGTTGTCCTGGAAGCGGCTGTCCTGGAGCGCATCCGCCACGACGAACACCCGATCGCTGAGGATGGCGTGGTTGCAGAAGGCCACATCCCGGGGGGTTTCCCTGACTTCGAGGCCATGGCGACTGAGGAACCACTGGCGGTCGCGGTCCACCAGGGAGATCAGGGCGATGGGGGTGCCGAGGATCTCGGCAGCCAGGCTCACGATCCGATCCAGCTGCTCATTGCTTGCTCCGTCGAGAACGCCGTGGTCGTACAGGTCGCTCAGGCGTTGCTGCTCCCCGTCTGGGGGACTCGTCTGTACTTGGGCGGGCTGATGGACGTCAGCGTTCATGCCGCCACAACCTCAAGGAGTTGGATCCGTTCAAACTAGTTACGAATGCTGTGTAGTTGCTGCTCCACTTTTGGGTTCAGCAGGCACGGAAACAAAAATCCCGCCTGACTGATTAGCCAGACGGGCAAGAATGTTGAGAATGGAGCCAAGGAGACTCGAACTCCTGACCCCCTGCATGCCATGCAGGTGCTCTACCAGCTGAGCTATGGCCCCATTGGAACGCTTGACCAGACCCAGGCCTTGTCTTGCGCTCACTGAGCTTACACCGCAGGGGTGCACCCTGTCCCGCTGTGTCACACCTGTCGCCAGACGGCGACCAGCTTTCCCTGGATTTCCACCTGGTCGGCGGCAAGTTCGATCGGTGCATAGGCGGGATTGGCCGCCTCCAGACGCACCCGTTCGCCTTCTCGATGAAAGTGCTTGAGGGTGGTGCCGCTGCCTGGCACCAGGGCACTCACGATCGTGCCGTTCCGCAGTCTTCGCGCATCCGTGACCGGTTCCATCAGCACCAGATCCCCATCGGCGATATGGGCCTCCACCATCGAGTCCCCATTCACGCTGAGGGCGAACAGTCCCCGGGTCTCCAGCACGGCCGAGAGGTCGAGCCGTTCCTGAACGTCGTCAAAGGTTTCGACCAGCCCCCCGGCTGCCACGGCCCCGAGCACCGGTACGCCGACCCTGGCCTGGCCCAGCAACTGCAGGGTGCGGGCCTGGCCTTCCTGCCAGGTGATCCAGCCCTTCTGCTGCAGGTGGCGAAGCCGACTCTGGATCGGGGCCGGGGAGCGCAGCCCCATCGCCTCCATCATCTGGCGGATCGAGGGGCTGTGGCGATGGTCGCTGATGTAGCCGGCCAGCCAGTCATAGAGCTCCTGTTGCGCCTCGGTGAGCTCCTGCTGCGGGTGGTTGTGCGGCTGGTCCTGAAGGGAGGGCGGGAAGGCGGGCATGGGGAGCGACCCGGAGACGGCGAACGGTGATACAGATGTACCGCCTGGTGGCCGCCTTGTCCAGCTTCAGGTTCCCCCCAGCAGCGCGGCCAGCAGGGCCTGCTGGGCGTGCAGGCGGTTTTCGGCCTGGTCGAACACCCGGCTGGCGCTCCCTTCGATCACTCCGGCGCTGATCTCCTCGCCGCGGTGCGCCGGCAGGCAGTGGAGCACGATGGCGCGGCTGTCGGCTTCGGCCAGCAGGTCTTCATCGAGGCACCAGCCGGCGAAGGCCCGTTCCCGCTCGGCCTGCTCCTCTTCCTGGCCCATCGACGCCCAGACATCGGTGTAGAGGGCATGGGCACCGCGCACGCTGGCCAGGGGTTCGTGGAGCACGCTCAGCTCACAGCGCCCCGCCGCCAGTTCCCGGGCCTGGGCCACGACGCTGGCGCTGGGGGCAAATCCCTCCGGACAACCGATGCGCACATTGACCCCGAGCAGTGCCCCGCAGAGCAGCAGCGAGTGGGCCACATTGTTGCCATCGCCCACATAGGCAAGGGTCAGGCCCTCGATCGAACCGAAGGATTCCTGCAGGGTGAGGTAATCGGCCAGGGCCTGGCAGGGATGCTCCAGGTCCGTGAGGGCATTGATCACGGGGATCGATGCCCAGTGGGCGTAGTCGCCGATCTCCTCCTGGGCGAAGGTGCGGATGGCCAGGGCGTTGCAGTAGCGGCTGAGCACCCTGGCGGTATCGGCGATCGGTTCCCCCCGGCCCACCTGGGTCACGGTCGGAAGCAGGTCGATCGTCTGGCCGCCCAGCCGGGCCATGGCCACCGTGAAGCTCACCCGGGTGCGGGTGGAAGCCTTACTGAAGATCAGACCCAGCACCTTGCCCCCAAGGTCGATCTGCCGCTCTCCCTGCTTGAGCTGGCGTGCCAGTTCCAGCAGGGCCAGGGTCTGGTCGCTGTCCAGGTCGGCGGAGGAAAGCACATCCCTGCCGGCCAGGGCGGCCAGCGTGGCGGAGAGAGCTGCAGGATCGGAGGTGAACCGGGACGCCATCGACCCACTTCAAAGAACCCTTATCCGGGATCACGCCCCCCCCCGTCAAGGGGGGGAGCAGCTTCGTTGCATCAGCCGGCCGCCACCTCGGCCAGGACGGCCTCTTCCGGCAACACGCTGCTGGCCAGCAGATTGCGCAGATCGTCCCCTTCGATCACCTCTTTGGCGAGGATCTGCTGGGAGATGGATTCGAGCAGGTCGCGGTTGTGGCGCAGGATTGCCAGGGCCCGGTCGTGGGCCCGGTCCACCAGGCCGCGCACCTCCCTGTCGATCGCCTGTGCGGTGGCATCGCTCACCACCCGTCGGGGGTTGTTGGCGCCGCCGAGGAAACGGCTGCCGCCCTGCTTGTCGTAGGCCAGGGGGCCGAGCGTGTCGCTCATGCCGAAGGTTCCCACCATCTGCTCGGCGATGTCCGTGGCGCGCTGGAGATCGTTGGCGGCGCCGGTGGTCACCTCCCCGAACACGATCTCCTCGGCGCTGCGGCCGCCGAGCAGGGTGGCGATCTGACCCTCGAGGTCTTCCTTCGAATTGAGGAAGCGCTCCTCCGTGGGGAGCTGCAGGGTGTAGCCGAGGGCACTCATGCCGCGGGGCACGATCGAGATCTTCGCCACCTTGCTGCCGCCGGGCATCAGATGGCCCACGATCGCGTGGCCCACTTCGTGATAAGCCACCACCTTCTTCTCGTCGGGCTGGAGCACGCGGCTCTTCTTCTCGAGGCCCGCCACCACGCGTTCGATCGCTTCGTTGAGATCGCCCTGTTCCACTTCCGTGCGGTAGGCCCGGGCGGCCAGCAGGGCGGCCTCATTGACGAGGTTGGCCAGATCGGCTCCGGCGAACCCTGAGGTGGCCTGGGCGATCTTGTCGAGATCCACGCTGGAGGAAAGCTTCACTTTCCTGGCGTAGATGTCGAGGATCATCTTGCGACCGGAAAGGTCGGGGCGATCCACCAGCACCTGGCGGTCGAAGCGGCCAGGGCGCAGCAGGGCCGCATCCAGGGTCTCCGGCTGGTTGGTGGCGGCGAGCACGATCACCGGCTTGTCCTGGGCGGAGAAGCCATCCATTTCGGTGAGCAGCTGGTTGAGGGTCTGTTCCCGCTCGTCGTTGCCGCCCACCACGCCCATGGATCCGGCCCGGCTCTTGCCGATCGCATCCAGTTCGTCGATGAAGATGATGCAGGGGGCTTTCTTCTTGGCTTCCTCGAACAGGTCGCGCACCCGGGCGGCACCGGCGCCCACGAACAGCTCCACGAATTCGGAACCGGAAATGATGAAGAACGGCACCTCTGCTTCGCCTGCCACCGCCTTGGAGAGCAGGGTCTTGCCGGTGCCGGGGGGGCCCACCAGCAGCACACCCTTGGGAATGCGGGCACCGATGGCCGCATAGCGCTCGGGCTTCTTCAGGAAGTCAACGATCTCGGTGAGTTCGGCCTTGGCTTCGTCCACGCCAGCCACATCGGCAAAGGTGACCCGGGATTCCTCATCAGGCACGTACACCTTGGCCTTGCTCTTGGTGAAGCTCAGTGCACCCTGGGCGCCGCCCATCTGGCGCCGGGCGAAGAACTGAAGCACCAGGATGAAGATCAACGGCGGCACCACCCAACTCAGCAAGGTGGTGACGAAGTTCGGCTTGCTGGGCGGGGCCGCCGCGAACTCCACGCCGTGCTGCTCGAGCCGCTGGGGCAGCTCCATGTCGAAGATCGGTGTGGTGGCGAGCACCGTGGGGGCCCCTTCCGCCGGAGCCTTGTTGAGTTCGTAGCGGATCTGGTCGGAGGTGATGTAAGCCCGCTTCACGTTGCCCTCATCCACCTGGTTGATGAACAGGGAGTAGGGCACCCGAGGCACCTGCATCGCAGGGTTGGGCAGGAAATTACTGAACAACAGCAATACCCCGAACCCGATCAGCAGCAGGTTGATCAGGCCGAAGCGCCGGCTGGGGCGGTTGTCGTCCTGGCGGATGGCCATGCGGCGGGCAACATCGAACCGATCCAAGCTAGGCGGGGCCGCCACGGGTCGGATCTTTCCCGGGGCCGGAGAACCGAACGCCCAGCCCTCTCCCGCATCCCTGTTCGCTGCCTTGCCATGTGCGGTCGCTTTTCCCTCACCACGCCGCTCGAGCAGCTGCAGACCCGCTGGCAGGGCTCCCTGCCAGCGGGTCTGCCGGAGCACTACGCCCCCAGGCCTGAGGTGCGGCCAGGCGAGCCGGTGCTGCTGCTGCGCCAGGAACATGGCCGCCAGGCAGGCGCCCTGGCCCTGTGGGGCCTGGTGCCCGAGTGGTCGAAGGATCCGCTGGCCCTGCGCCGGCCGATCAATGCCCGCTCCGAGACTGTGGCCGAGAAGCCCTTCTTCCGCGGTCCCTGGCGTCATCGCCGGGCCCTGCTGCCGGCGGATGGGTTCTATGAATGGCAGCGCCGCACCGATCCGGCCACGGGCAAGGCCTGGAAGCAGCCATGGCTGTTTCGCCGTCGCGATCGGGCTCCCTTCTGGCTCGGAGGCCTGTGGGACCGCTGGTGTGGCCCCGATGGCGGCGAACTGGAGAGCTGTGTGGTGCTCACCACCGCCCCCAATGACCTCCTGCGCCGCATGCACGACCGCATGCCGGTGTTGATCCCCGATGGTCTGGAGGAGGCCTGGCTGGAAGTGGTGGATGGCCCGGGGTTGCGGGCCCTGGAGCCCCTGATGCAGCCCTGGGATCCAGCGGCCTGGGAGGCGGTACGGCTGGAGCCGCGGCCGGCTGGTTAGCCTGCCGGCAACGGATCCCACGCGGATGAGTCTCGATCAGCTGGATGGCTTCCTCGCCCATGCCCGTCAGCGGCCGGAGCTGCAGTCCCAGCTGCTCCAGCCTCTGGAGCTCCCTGCCTTCCTGGCCTTGGCAAGGGAAGCCGGTTTCGCCGTGGAGGAAGCGGATGTGATCGCGGCCCAGCAGCGGGCCGAAGCCGACCTGAGCGACGAGGAACTGCAGCAGAAGGCGGGTCAGCAGGCGCGTCGACTGCGCCATTTCATCCCCGGCTGATGGCCCCTCCTGCCCGGGAGTGGGTGGCGGACTACCCACGACCGCCGGCCCTTCTGCCCTGCGACAGCCACGTGCGGGTGGAGGCCCTGGGGTTGCTGCTCTGTGAGACCCACAGGTCGTTGCGGGTGCTGGAGACCTTCCATCCGCCCACCTACTACCTGCCTCCCGAAGCCTTCGCGGCAGGTCTGCTCGTCCCCGCCACCGGCCGCAGCTTCTGCGAATGGAAGGGGGTGGCCCGTTATTTCGATGTGGTGGCTCCCGACGGCCGGCGGCTGTCGCGGGCAGTGTGGCAGTACCCCGACCCCACCGAGCCCTTCCGGGCCCTGGCGGGCTGGTTTTCCCTCTACCCCGCCCTGATGCACGGTTGCTGGGTGGATGGCGAGGGGGTCACGGCCCAGCCCGGCGGGTTCTACGGCGGCTGGATCACCTCTGCTGTGGAGGGCCCTTTCAAGGGCGATCCTGCCCATCCGGAGCTGGTCTGATCCCTGGAAGCGGGCCAGCGAGGGCGGCTCCATGGCGGGCCACCGCTTCGGCCACCTCCAGCAGCAGCTGCTGGCGAGCGGCGTGGAAGCGAGCAGGGTCGGGAACGAGATCGGCCTCGATCCGCAGCTGCAGGCGGCCTTCGGCGAGGCCCACCAGGTGCACCCGATGGGGCCTGCTGACCAGCAGCCCGGGCAGCTGCTCCAGCTTCGCCGCGATGTCCTCGATGATCTGGGGCGCCCGATCGTGATCCTCTCCGCGCAGGGCCAGGTCCAGCAGCAGGTGCCGCTGCTCGGAGCGGCTGGCATTGCCGATCGCACTGCTGGCGAACAGGGAATTCGGCAGGTAGAGGGTCTGGCCTTCGAAGGTGAGCAGTTCGCTGTAGTAGATCCCGATCGCCCGCACCGTGCCGCCGAGCTTTCGTTCCGGCAGTTCGATCCGTTCCCCCACGCTGAACGGGCGATTGATGTAAAGCATCACCCCAGCCAGCAGGTTTTCCACCAGGGTCCTGGCTCCGAAGCCCACCGCCGCTGCGCCCACGCCGCTGGCGGTGAGCAGCAGGGCCGGTGGGATGCCGAGCAGCCGCAGCAGTTCGAGCCCGCCCAGCAGCAGCACCAGGGTGCTCACCAGCTTGTCGATCAGATCAAGCAGCAGGCTGCGTTCCCGCTCCGGGCGGCTGCCCAGCCAGCGGGGATCGGCGGCGGCATGGCGGAGCAGCACCGCCTTGCCGCGCCAGGTGGTCCACAGCAGGCCCAGCACCAGCACCGCGTCCCGCAGTTCCCTGGCGCTGCGGGGGCCATCCCAGCCGCCGCGGGCCAGCAGTTCGAAGATCCACCACAGCAGGCAGGCCAGCAGCAGCGTGGCGGCCAGGCTGCTGCGGCTGCGGAGCAGCAACGCCCGCGCCAGGGAGGCCGCCGGCAGGCGGCGGCCCACCAGTTCCAGCCCCAGCCAGCACGACAGGCTCAGCAGCAGCCCGAGCAGGGGGATCGGCAGGGCCAGATCCAGCAAGTTCACGCCCATGGAATCGCCGCTGCCTCCAGGAGCCATACAAGGTCGGCATCGAGCCGCAGTGTGCCCCGATCCCGCCAAAGAGCGGCGGCCGCCACCTTGGTCAGGCCGAGGTCGCCGGTGGGTGTGCGGGCTGGCACGCCCCCCAGCAGTTTCGGGGCGATCACCGCGGCCAGCTCCTGCACGCAGTCCTGCCGCAGGGCTGCCGCCGCCAGTTCGGGACCGCACTCCCACAGCACCCGGTTGCAGCCCCGCTCCGCCAGGGCCTGCAGCAGCTCCCGGGGTTCGCAGGCATCGAGGGCCAGCCTTTCCACGCCCTGCTCCGCTCCGAGGCGATCCAGCCAGGCCAGGGTCTCCGGCGTGGCGGAGCGGCCATGGGCCACCAGGGTGGGGGCCGGGCGGGTGTCCCACAGCTGCGCCTGCCGCGGCAGTTCCGCCCTGCGGCTGACCACCACCCGCAGCGGTTCGGGTCGGCGGCGCCCGCGGCTGGTCAGCAGTGGATCGTCGGAGCGCAGGGTGCCGCCGCCCACGATCACGGCATCACAGCCGGCCCGCAGCTGATGGACCCAGGTGCGGGCGGCCGGCCCGCTGATCCATTGGCTGTCGCCATCGGGCAGGGCCGTGCGACCGTCCACGCTCATGGCCCACTTCAGAATTCCCAGCGGGCGGCCCGTTGTGACGCGATGCACGAAGGCCCGGTTGAGCTGCCGGGCTTCGGTTTCGGCCACCCCTTCGATCACCTCGAGGCCCGCCTGGCGCAGGCGCTGCAGCCCGCCACCGGCCACCAGGGGGTTGGGGTCGCGCATCGCCACGATCACCCGTGCGATGCCGGCCTCGATCACTGTTTCACAGCAGGGGGGCGTGCGGCCGTGATGGCAGCAGGGCTCCAGCGTCACCACCAGCGTGCCGCCCCGGGCCCGGTCCCCCGCCTGGGCCAGGGCCCCCACCTCTGCATGGGGTTCGCCGGCCCTGGCATGGAATCCTTCCCCCACCAGATGCCCCTGTTGATCGAGCACCAGGGCCCCCACCATCGGATTGGGACTGGTAGCCCCCCTTCCCAGGGAGGCCAGCTGCAGAGCCCGTTGCATCCAGGGCCGGGCCGCAGCGGGGTTCATCGCCGCTCGTCTCCTTCCTTCCAGCTGGGCAGGCTTCTCCATTCCGCCACCACGTAGGGCGGGACGGGCAGTTCGGTGAACACCCCCGGCAGCTCCAGCCTCAGCGGGCGGTTGTTGCCAAGCTCCTGTAGCAGGGGGCTGAGGTTGAATTCGGCGGCCGCGGCCCGGCCGTCGCCGGCCAGTTTCGGGCTGTTCAGGGTGGTGTCGGCCAGCTCCCACAGGCGGCGGCCACTGGTCACCAGCAGGGGGGTGGGGTGGTCGAGCCGCACCCGGCCTGGGTAGCCCACGATCCGCAGGGTGATCGCCGCATCCGGGCTGGGCGGGCCTTCGCGATAGGCCACCACCTGCCAGCTCTGGTAATCGAGATCCCGCAGGCTCTCGAGGCTGCGCACCACGCCTGTGGCGGTGGTTTCATCCGGGTGGGCGTGGATCATGGCCCAGGCGGGGTGGGGCGTCAGCACGATCGCCAGCAGCGTCAGCAGCAAGGCGGTGGCCCGAAGCACCAGGCGATGAAGGCTGGTCATGGCTGGGTGCTGCCCACGGGTTGCCGCTCCGCCCCCGGGATCGGTTGCCAGCCGGTGTGGGTGGCCCAGAGGGCCCAGATCGCCATCGCCCGCAGGTAGTGGCAGGCGCGGAACGTGCCGGCGGCGGTGATCGCCTCCGGCGTGCGGAACTGCAGCCCCCCCTCGTACACCTGCCGCACCACGGCCGAGCAGATCGCCAGGGCCGTGTCGGTGTCGCCCATCAGGCGGTAGTAGGCCGCCAGGCCGAAGTTGATGCCGGTCCACACCTCCAGGGGGTGGGTGCCGTTGGGATCGAGGGGAGTGCCATCGCGGCGCAGCCCGTTCGCCACGCCGAGCCTGCCCCCTTCAAAGCTCTCGAAGCAGGCCTCCTTCACCGCCTTCAGGGAGGAGAGGGCACGGTTTTCGGCCACCACCGGCGGCAGCCCCAGCAGGCGGGCGTAGAAATCGCCGCAGAGCTGGTCGGCCATCACCACCGGTGTGCCGCTTTCGGCATCGATGTTGTAGTACTCGCCATTCCAGAGCAGCGCATCGAAATGGCTGCGGGACTGCTCCAGCCACTCCCCGAATTGCCGCTGTTCGGCGCTGGTGTCGAGGCCCAGCTCCAGCTGCAGGCGCTGTCCCATGGCAAGGGCTGCTTCCAGGGCGGCGATCCAGAGGGCGCCGCAGTAGGCGCTCACCCCCTGCAGCGGCCAGTCGTCGAAGGTCTGGTCCGGAGCGCCGCCGTTGTCGGGCAGGCCATCGTCGTTGATGTCGAATTGCTTGAGGTAGCGCAAGGCGGTGACGGACGCCGGCCAGCAGTCCGCCAGGAAGCGCAGATCTTCACCGCTGGGGGCGAGGCGGAAGGTGCGCCAGACCTGCAGCACGAAATCACTCGCCAGGTCCTTCCAGAGATTGCAGTCCTGGTAGGCGGTGTAATTGGTGGCATCGAAGGGGCGTTCGTTCGGTGCTCCGAGGTCGTGGGGGGTGGCACCGGCCAGCTTGCGGGCGGCTTCCACCCGGCCCCTGCCCTGGGTGAAGTACCAGCCGATCGGCCGTGGCGTCGGGTCGGCGGCGGGGATGGCGCGGGCGAAACTGCGCAGCACCGCCTTGTCCAGTTCGGGCCAGAGCTGCAGCAGGGCGAAGGAGCCATAGAGCCGCACATCGAGGCTTTCGTACCAGGCGTAATCCAGGCACTCGAGCACGCCGAAGCGGCCCACGGGATCGTCGGCCGTGGCCGCCGTCCAGAGGCTGCCGCCGCTGGCCAGGTCGTACAGCTCGTTGAGCAGGGCCATGCGCAGCGGTTCGGGCAGGTCGGTGCGCTGCAGCACCGGTTGCTGCCAGGCATCGATCGCCGATCGCCACTCCCGCCAGTCGCGCAGGCCCTCGGCCGCCAGCGCCGTGGCCTGGTCGCCGTCAGCGCCAAAGAAATCGGTGTAGCGGCGCAGGGCTCGGGTGCCAGTGGCGAAGGCGGTCACCGGCAGGTCCCAGCTGATCACAACCGGCAGCTCCAGGCTCTGGCCCGGCGCCAGCTGGAAGCGCACCGCCAGGGCCGCGCTGGCGTGGTCGTCGTCTCCGCTGTGACGGTCGTTGTTGCTGTCGGGAAGGGAGCCGTCCCGCTGGAAGGGGTTCCAGAGTTCGGCCCCATCTCCGGTCGGGTTCCAGCGGCTGCAGCGGAAGATCTCCAGCCCTGGCTGGCCTGGGGCGGCCGCGTCCGGCACCGCCAGGCACCACTGGCCCTGGCCCTCCGCCAGCGGTTCGCTGCGTTCGCCCTCCAGCACGATTCCCTTGAGGCCCGGGGCCTCCACCCAGCGGTTGCGCTGGCCCCGGGTCCGGCCGATGGCCGGCACGTAGTTGTGCTCCGGGCTGCCGTCGTCGCGGAAGTGGACCGCCGCTGCGGGATCGGTGTTGCTGAACCAGCCGCAGGTGTTGCGCCAGCTCAGCAGCAGCGACAGATCAAGGGGGCGGTCGGTGGGGTTGTGGAAGCTCCAGCGAAACACCGCGATCGGGTAGCTGCTGCGGCGGTAGTCGCCCGGCAGGATCGGGCTGAAGGCCTCGCATTCCACGCCGGCGCGGAACACGCCCTCGTAGTGGAAGGCGCTGAGGGGGTAGCGGGCCTGGTAGCTGCCGCTTGGTTGCTCCGGGCTGGAGGCCGGATACCAGCTCCAGCTGGCGAGGGGTGGGCCGCTGTCCGGACGGGAATCGTCCCGGGGCGGGCGGGTGGCCAGGGCATGGGTGCGCGCCTGGTCACCGTCGTTTTCGTGGAGGGCGAACTGGCAGTCCGGCAGCACGCCGAACCAGTGCTCGCCGCCATCGAGGTGCCAGAGGTTGAAGCTGCCGTCCGGGCCGCGGCCGAGGCAGCCGGCACCGAAGCCCCCCAGCGGTGCCCCGTGGTTGGGACCGTCATCGAGGTTGCTGGCGTAGCGCACCGTGTAGGGGTTCTCCCAGCCCTGGCCGAACGGGCGCTGCCAGCAGGCGGCGGCATCGGAGCTCTGGCGTGGGGGAGTTCCGAGCATCGACCGGAAACTGGAGAGGCCGAACGGCGCCATCGCTGCGGGGAAAGTGGGCCCAGCTTGTCAGATTCAGGAAGGCTCCAGATGCTGGCTGCCCAGGTGGCTGCCGGCCGTTTCCTGGTCGATCAGGGCGTCGAGGGTGACGGCGGAACGCACTAGGGCCTGGTAGCGCTGCACCACCCGGCGGTTGCGCTCCAGCCAGCTGCCGGGGTCGCGGCCAGGGCCGCCGCTCCCGGTTCCCTGCAAGGGGGTCTCGCCGTCGAGCAGCTCCAGATCGTCCTGGCGGGCCAGCAGGGCCAGCACCAGTTCATGGATCCGCTGGCGGCGGTCGGTCATGGTGGAAGGGAAGGCGGCGACGCTGGTGGGCATCATGGCTGTGATCGATGTGGTGGGCTGCGATGCCTCCGGGGTGGACGGGCTGTCCCCCCAAGGACAGGAACGCCTGCGCTCAGCCGATCGGATCGCGGCTCCCCGCCGCCTGCATCCCCAGCTCAGCCGATGGCTTGCTGCCGGCGCCGCCTCCCCCCCCGAGCTCCTGGCCAGCGACCGTCCGGCGGAGCTGATGCCCTCGCTGCGGCAGGCCCTGGCCCGGGGGGAGCGGGTGCTGCTGCTGGCCAGTGGCGACCCGCTCTGGTACGGCATCGGCAGGGTTCTGCTTCAGGAGTTCCCGCCGGAGCAGCTCCGCTTTCATCCGGCCCCCAGCTCGCTGCAGCTGGCCTTCGCCCGCCTGGGGCGGCCCTGGCAGGACGCCCGCTGGGTCAGCCTCCATGGCCGCGAACCGGAGCCGCTGGCCGCCGAACTCCAGAAACGGCCGCCGGCCCTCGCCGTGCTCACCGATCCGGGCCGGGGGGGCGCCGAGAGCGTGCGGACCATCCTTGAGGCTTCCGGTCTGGCGGCGGCCTATGGCTTCTGGCTGTGTGAACGGCTGGGGCACCCGCAGGAACGGGTGCTGCGGCTGGCCGCCACCGATCCCCTGCCCGCCGATCTCGATCCCCTGCATCTGGTGGTGCTGCTGGCCGAGCCCGCCTCGCCGCCACTGCCCGATCCGCTGCCCCTGTTCGGCCTCGAGGACGGGCTCTGGCTCCAGCACAGCGACCAGCCCGGTCTGATGACCAAGCGGGAGGTGCGCATTCAGCTGCTGGCCGATCTGGATCTTCCCGCTGAGGGGGTGCTGTGGGACATCGGCGCCGGTGTGGGGTCGGTGGGGCTGGAGGCGCTGCGGTTGCGGCCGGCCCTGGCGCTTTGGGCGGTCGAGCGCCGTGCCGGTGCCGCCGCCCTGATCGCCGCCAATGCCGGGCGCCTGGGCGTGACGCCGGCCGGGATCCTCGAGGCCGAGGCGCTGGCGGTGGTGGCGGAGCTGCCGCCGCCGGATCGGGTGCTCCTCGGTGGTGGTGGCAGGGATCGGGGGGTGTTGCTGGCGGCGATTCTTGAGCGGCTTCTCCCCGGTGGCGTGGTGGTGATTCCGCTCGCCACCCTGGAGGGGCTGGCCGAACTGCGCCCGCTGCTGGAAACGGCGGGCCTGAAGGTGCGGGTGGGCCAGCATCAGGCCTGGCGGGGGGCGGCCCTGGCGGAGGGCACCAGGCTGGCTCCGCTCAATCCGGTGCTCGTGCTCAGCGGCCGCCGTCCGTCAGTGGCTCCAGGCTGAGGGCACTGCCCACTTCGATGCCCAGCCGAGCCGCTTCTCCGGCGGCCAGTTCCATCACCCCGTCCACGGCGGAGCCGGCTCCGTAGCTCCGGCAGGGCAGGCGCATGCAGGAGGGGACGGCGGCCTGGATCGCGATCACCCGGCCTTCGCTCACGAACAGCATGTCGAGCGGGGCGGGTGTGCGATGCATCCAGAAGCGCACGGCGGCGGCGGGGCTGAACGGAAACCACATGCCCCGCAGGGGGGGCAGGGGCGGGCGCAGCTGGAGACCCCAGCTGAATTGCTGCTCCGTCTGCGGCACCTCCAGCAGGATGCAGACCGGCTTGCCGGGGGAGGTGCGGCTGGAGAGGCAGCCGCGCGCCGTGGTGGGCAGGAACTGGGGGGGGGCGGCCAGGGTCGCTGGTGCTGCCGCCACCACTCCCGCCACACCTGCCAGTACTCCCGGCAGCATCAAACCCAGGAGCATGAATCGCCGCTGGGGGTTGTGTGGCAGGGAATTCCGGAGCACGGATCGTGGGGGTTCAGGGAAGGCTGCGGGGACGATCGCTGAGGCAATAGCCGCAGCCCCGCACCGTGTGGATCAGCCGACGCTCTCCCCCAGCCTCGAGTTTCTGGCGCAGGTACCGCACGTAGACCTCAATCACATTGCTGGCGGCGGTGCGCTGGTCGTCCCAGATCTCCCCCAGGATCGTCTCGCGACTCACGGGTTGGTCCCGGTGGTCCAGCAACAGCAACAGCAGCTGATATTCCCGGGCGGTGAGCGGAACCGGACGTTTTCCCCGCAGCACCTGCCTTGTTTCCGTGTTCACCTTCAGATCGGCGAGCTGCAGCAGGGGCATCGGCTCCTGGCTCGGACCGCGGCTGCGCAGATGCAGACGCAGCCGGGTGAGCAGGTCGCTGGGTCCGAGGCTGGTGAGCCAGAAGTCGTCGGCGCCGCTGGCCAGGCAGCGGCTGCGGCCGGCCACGTCATCGTCGTGGATGCCGAGCAGGATCGGCAGGGAGCCCCATCGGTGCCGTTGGTCGGGAATCTCTGCCTCCCAGCCCGGCGAAAGCAGAACCACGGCCGGATGCTCCGGTTCGCTCGGATCGCCGGGCAGCAGGGGCCGGTAGCCGGAGGCCTCCAGGCGGGTGGCCAGCGCCTGGGCCTCCGGTCCCACCAGCAGCACCTGGGCTCCCTGCGCTTCCGGGGAAACGGCGATGGTCACGCCATGCCCCCGGCAGCGCCGAAGCCCGACCCTGGTTTGGCCACATGGGGCAGGCCCCAGCCCAGCTTGTTGCGGAGCACCTGGAAGAACTCGTGATCGGCGAGGCGCACGAAGCGCACCGGATGGTCGCTGCGCCGCACCAGAACCCGATCCTCCGGCCAGATGTAGCAGCCGGCGCTGCCGTCCACCACCATCATCAGCCGTTCCGGCGTGGCAGGGAAAATGGTCACCGGTTCCCGGTCGCTGAACACCAGGGCCCTCGAGGCGAGGGAGTGGGCGGCGATCGGGGTCAACTGCAGCACCGCGCAGTCGGGCGTGATCACCGGCCCGCCGGCACTGAGGGCATAGGCGGTGGAGCCGGTGGGGGAAGAGAGGATCACGCCATCGGCCGCGATGTCCACGGGGGCGTGGCGGCCGATCGCGATCTCGAAGTGACACATGCTGGTGAGCGGCTCCCGGTGCAGAGCCATCTCGTTGAGGCAGAGCACTTCCCAGCGCCGCTGGTCCCCGCGCATCACGCTCACCACCAGCATCGAGCGTTCTTCCACCGTCCAGGCCCCTTCGATCACCTGGGTCAGCACCTGGTCGAGATCTTTCAGGTAGGACTCAGCCAGGAAGCCGAGATGGCCGGTGTTGATCGTCAGGATCGGAATGCCGATCGGAGCGGTCTGCCGGGCGGCGGAGAGCACGGTGCCGTCGCCTCCGAGCACCAGGGCCAGTGCCATCCCGGTGTCGAAGCAGGGGGGCACGCAGGCGGCGTATCCCTTGGCTCGCAGATGCTGGTCGGGGTTGGCGAAGCCCACCACGCCGCCGGAGCTGCTGACCCGCACCACCTCGAGCCCGGCGCCCTCCAGTCGGGTCTCGATGGCGGCGGCGGTGGCGATGGCCAGCTCCTTGCCGTCGTTGACGATCAGTCCGACCCGGGGCACCGATCGCAGGCAGCAAGACTTCGACAGTTTATGGGCAGATCCGTGGTCAGGAGATCAGAACTGCTCCAGGAAGCGCAGGTCGCTGGTGAACAGGCGGCGGATGTCGTCGACGCCATGGCGCACCATGCAGAAGCGCTCCACCCCCAGGCCGGCCGCAAAACCGCTCCAGCGCTCCGGATCGAGGCCCATCCCCTCCAGCACCGCCGGATCGACCATGCCGCAGCCCATCACCTCCAGCCAGCGGCCGCGCCATTGCACATCCACCTCGGCCGAAGGCTCGGTGAAGGGGAAGTAGCTGGCCCGGAAGCGCACTGGCAGATCGCCGAAGAACTGCTGGAGGAAGGTGGTCACGGTGCCGCGCAGGTGGCTGAAATCGAGCCCCTCGTCGATCGCCAGCACCTCCACCTGGTGGAACACCGGGGAATGGGTGGCATCCACGGCATCGCGCCGGTAGACGCGCCCCGGGGCCACGATCCGCACCGGCGGCGGATTGTTCTCCAGGTGACGGATCTGCACCGGTGAGGTGTGGGTCCGCAGCAGCCGTTCGCCCGTGCCGTCACCGGGATGGAGGTAGAAGGTGTCCTGCATGTCCCGGGCGGGGTGGTGCTCCGGGATGTTCAGGGCGGTGAAGTTGTAGTGGTCGGTCTCGATCTCGGGGCCTTCCGAAACCCGGTAGCCCAGGCCCGCAAAGATGTCCACGATCTCCTCGATCGTGCTGATCAGCGGATGTCGATGGCCCGGTGGGGTGAAGCTGCAGGGCACCGTCACGTCGAGCCGTTCGCGCTCCAGCCGTTCGTCCAGGGCTTTGCTCTTCACGGCGGAGAGCCTTTCCGCCAGCAGCGACTGCACCTGATCCTTGAGCACATTCGCCCGTTGCCCCACCAGGGGCCGTTCCTCCCCGGGCAGGCGGCCCATGGCCCCGAGCACTGCCGACAGCTTTCCTTTCTTGCCCAGCAGACCTACCCGCAGGTCTTCGAGCTCGGCGGCGCTGCCGGCCACAGCGATCGCGCCGGCGGCTTCGGCTTCGAGGGCCGCAAGCTGGTCGGTGAGCTGCTGCAGGCTGATGGGGGCACTCAAGGCGTTCGGCCGGATCTGGCTGAAGACTGTAAGGAGCCGGCGGCGAAAGGCCGTTTAGCTTCCCCCCATCTCCCATGGCCGCCCTGATGGCTCCGCTGCGGATTCTGATCAGCAACGACGACGGGGTGTTCGCCGATGGCATCCAGGCCCTGGCGGCGGCGGCGGCGGCCCGCGGGCATCGGGTCACCGTGGTCTGCCCTGACCAGGAACGGTCGGCCACCGGCCATGGCCTCACCCTCCAGACGCCGTTGCGCGCCGAGCGGGCAGACGAGCTGTTCGCCCCCGGGGTCACGGCCTGGGCCTGCAGCGGCAACCCTTCCGATTGCGTGAAGCTGGCCCTGTTCCGCCTGCTGGAGGAACCACCCGAGCTGGTGCTTTCCGGGATCAATCACGGTCCCAACCTGGGCACCGACGTGCTTTATTCCGGCACGGTTTCGGCTGCGATGGAGGGCACGATCGAAGGGTTCCCCGCCCTGGCTGTGAGCAGTGCCGATTTCCAGTGGCGCCACTTTGATGCGGCAGCCTCCCTGGCCCTGGAGGTGGCGGAACGCATGCTCGACCGGGGCTGGCCCGAGGGGATGCTGCTCAACCTCAACGTGCCCCCCCGCCCCGCGGAGGCGATCGGGCCGTTGCGCTGGTGCCGCACGGCAGTGCGCCGCTACGTCGATCAGTTCGACCGCCGGGTCGACCCGCGGGGACGCACTTACTACTGGCTGGCGGGGGAGGTGGTCAACGACCTGGAAGCGGCCGTTCCGGGCCCCGCCCACTGGCCCACCGACGTGGCCTGGATCGCCGAGGGAGGGGCGTCGCTCACACCGCTGCAGCCCGAGCTCTTCTGGCGCGGAGCCGTGGAAACGCTCCCTCCCCCTGGCGAGCTGACGGCCTCAAGCTGACGGCCTTGAGCTGACGGCCTGGCAATCAGGCCCGGCGGTGGATGCGCTGCAGCATCCAGAGGCTGAAGCCCAGCCCGATCAGATGGGCGAACAACACCTGGGTGTTGCTCAGCACCGAAAGCATCTCGATCGAGGTGATCGGGTAGGTGCTGATCGGGCCGCGGCTGCCCGGGATGGTCATCGGCCCGAACAGTCCCGGAGCCTGGAGCGAAGCCTGCAGGAACAGGCTGCCCGCAAGGGCCTGGTAGCCGATCGCGGCCAGCACCAGGCCTCCGAGATCCACCAGCAGCCCCCGCTTGATCAGGCGGTTGGTCTCGCCGCGGCTGGGGCGCACCGGACTGTTGAGCGCCCGGCCGCAGCGCACCACCAGCCAGCACTGCCAGAGGCTCCACAGCAGCAGGAAGAACGACAGCGTGGTGAGCGACAGTCCCGGACCGAGGCCCAGGGCCCGTTCGGCATTGGCCGCCACCCGGCCGCCGATGTTGTTGAACAGCAGCACTCCGACCACCACCACCCCCAGAGCCATCTGGATCCAGAACCTCAGCCAGCCCATCCTTCGCAGGGCGGACGAGATGCGCTGCAGATCCAGCTGATCAACCATCGACACCCAGGCAAGACCCCCCAAACTTGGCATGGGAGGATCGGAGGGGCGAGGGGGCGCCTGCCACAACCTCCCCAGCGATGTCGATCCTGAGTTGATTCCCCTTCACAGTCCCGGGAGCGCTCTGCGACCCACGGCCCTAGCCCTTGGAAGTTTCGACGGTCTTCACCGCGGCCATCGCCGTGTGATCGAGGCGGTCGTGGGTGCCGGTTCTGCAGGGCCAGCCCAGGACCCCAGGCCCACGGCCACCGACCCCGTGCCCACGGTGGTTAGCTTCTGGCCCCATCCCCGCGAAGTGCTGCATGGGGAGACCCGCCTCCGGCTGGACCTCCCCGGCGAGAAGCTCGCGTTGCTCGAGCCCCTCGGGATCCGCCAGCTGGTGCTCGTGCCCTTCGACCATGCGCTGGCGGCCCTTACGCCGGAGGCCTTCGTGGAAGAGGTGCTGGAGGGGCAGCTGCAGGCGCGGCGGATCGCGGTGGGTGAAAACTTCCGGTTCGGAGCCGGCCGCCAGGGGGATGCCTCCGACCTGGTGCGGCTCGGGCGCCAGCGGGGCATGGAGGTGGTGGTGCTGCCGATGCTCTGGGAAGGGCCGGAACGGGTGAGCAGCAGCCGCATCCGCAGGGCGCTGGCGGCGGGCCGGATCGACGAGGCCCGGCACCTGCTGGAACGTCCCTATCGGTTCGGGGGGCGGGTGGTCACCGGCAGGGGCCTGGGCAGGGGGCTGGGCTGGCCCACCGCCAACCTGGCGGTGGATGGCCGCAAGTTCCTGCCCCGCGAAGGGGTCTATGCGGCCTGGGCCTGGCGGTCTGCCGGTGGTCCGGAGGAGTGTCTTCCCGGTGAAGGGCCGATGGCTGCGGTGATGAACCTCGGCCCCCAGCCCACCGTGGACCCCCAGGCCCCTTCCGCCGTGGAGGTGCACGTTCTGGATCGAACCCTGGAGCTTGTGGGGGAGCACCTGATCGTGGAGCCGGTGGCCCTGCTGCGGGATCAGCAGCGCTTCGATGGCCTGGAGGCCCTGCGGGCCCAGATCGGAGCGGATGCCGAGCGGGCCCGCCTCCTGCTTGGATCGGAAGGTTCAGGCGCCACTGGGGTAGGCATGGGTCAGTCCCCACCCGATGAAGGCGGCGATCCCGCCGATCAGCAGAATTCCTGAGATCAGCACCAGCATGGGATTCTCCGACCCGCTCAGGTCCTGTCCGCTCGGGTCCGGTTCGGTGGCCATGGGGCGGGGCAGACAACAGTCGGCCACACCCTAGTCAGACCCCTGCGTCATTTCTGCGCTCCTCCTCCAACGTCGCCGTGCCCGATCCCCTGAACGCGCCCCCCGACCAGCAGACCGATGCGGTGGCTCGCCTGCTCGATGCCAACCTCGACCGGGCCCGCGAGGGGTTGCGCGTGATCGAGGACTGGTGCCGTTTTGGTCTGGACCGGGCCGATCTGGTGGCCCGCACCAAGGACATGCGCCAGCGGCTCGGGGGGCTCCATCTGGATCGCTACAAGCTGGCCCGCAACGCCGCCACCGATCCAGCCGCCGGCCTGGGCCATCCCGCCCAGGGCCAGCGTCCCCTCGCGGCCCAGGTGGTGGCCGCCAATGCGGCCCGGGTGCAGGAGGCCCTGCGGGTTCTGGAGGAGTTCGGTCGCCACGAGCCCGGCCACCAGCCCGGCGCCCTCGCCGCCACGGCGGCGGAGCTGCGCTATGCCCTCTATGACCTCGAAGTGGAGTTGCTGCGCGCCGATCGCGATGGCCCCAGACGTCGGGCCTTGCTGGCCCGATGCCATCTGTATCTGGTCACCGGCCCGGTGCCGGATCTCGAGGCGCGGGTGGAGCGGGCTCTGGAGGCCGGCCTGCGGTTGGTGCAGTACCGGGCGAAGGAGCAGGCCGGCCTGGAGGACCGAACCCGGCTGGAGCAGGCCAGGGCTCTGCGGGCCCTCTGTGCTCGCCATGGAGCGCTGTTTCTGATCAATGACCGGATCGATCTGGCGCTGGCGGTGGATGCCGATGGGGTCCATCTCGGGCAGGGGGATCTGCCCCCGGCGATCGCCCGGCAGCTGCTGGGTCCGGATCGACTGATCGGCCGCAGCACCCATGCGATCGATCAATTGCGCCAGGCGGTGGCCGACGGCTGTGACTATGTGGGGGTGGGCCCGGTGAATGCCACCCCCACCAAACCGGGGCGGGAGCCGGTGGGGCTGGACTACGTCCGCCAGGCCGCGGCGGAATCGTCGATCCCCTTCTTCGCCATCGGCGGGATCGAGGCAGCCAACCTCGAGCTGGTGCGCTCTGCCGGGGCTTCCCGGGTGGCCGTGGTGCGGGCGATCACGGCCGCGGCCGATGCCGGCGCCGCCACCCTTGGGCTGTTGAATCTGTTACAGGAGGTTTCATGAATCCGATCACCATTCAGGTGAACGGGGAAGGGCGGCAGGTGCCTGCCGGCCTGAGCCTGGAGGCGGTGCTGGAAAGCCTGGGCTTCCGGCCCCAGCTGGTGGTGGTGGAGTACAACGGCGAAATTCTTCCCCGCAGTCGGTGGTCCACCCAACCGGTGGTGGAAACCGATGGCCTTGAGGTGGTCACCATTGTGGGTGGTGGTACCTAGATTCCTTCTATTCGTTTCTTTCCTCCATGGGTCCACGAGTGCTGAGGCGCCTGGCCAGTCTTCTGGCAGTGCCAGTGCTTGTAGCCGGCATGCTGTTCACGACTCCTGCGCCCGCCATGGCGGCCAGCGGCGGGCGCATCGGGGGGGGCAGCTTCCGCTCCTCTCCCGCCCCGCGCAGCTCCGGCGGCAGTTACCGAGGTGGTGGCGGTCGCACCTACGGGGGTGGCTACTACGGCAGCCCCTATGGCGGTGGCTATTACCGCGGCGGTTATGGCGGCGGCTACTACGGCGGTGGTTATTACGGCGGTGGTGGCATCGGCATCCCCTTCGTGGTGCCGATGTTCGGCTTCGGTGGGGGTCTGCTCGGCTTCCTGGTGCTGATGGCTGTGGTCGGAGTTCTGCTCAATGCCTTCCGGGGCATGACCAGCAGTTCCACCCTCTCCGGCTCCGATGGCGACGTCCTCTCCAGTTCCGGCATCGACGGGGCCGTTTCGGTGGCCCAGGTGCAGGTGGGGCTGCTCGCTTCCGCCCGGGAGCTGCAGCAGGATCTGCGCCGGATGGCCTCCACCGCCGACACCGCTTCCAGTGCCGGACTGCAGCGGGTGCTGCAGGAAACCTCCCTCTCCCTGCTGCGCAACCCTGATCTGTGGGTCTATGCCAACACGGAGGAGGGCCAGATCCCTTTTTCCAGTGCCGAGGCCACGTTCAACCGGCTGACGATGCGGGAGCGCAGCAAGCTGGAGCGTGAGCTCACGGCCAACGTGGCCGGCAAGCGCTACGGAGAGCCCGCCGGCACCACCACCCTGGTGGGCCAGAGCGATGCCACCAGCGATTACATCGCCGTGACCCTGCTCCTGGCCAGCCGCCGTCGGCTTCAGCTCAAGGGAAGCGATACCGCGGAACACCTGCGGGAGTCGCTGCAGCAGCTTGGTTCCGTCGGTGCCGACGACCTGCTGGCCCTGGAGGTGATCTGGCAGCCCGAGGGGGCCGGTGAGGTGCTCACCAGTGAGCAGCTGCTCACTGCCTATCCCGACCTACAGCATCTCTGATTCGGGGGGGGAATTTCCCCCCTTCAGGATTCGCAGGGCCGCCATGGCGGCCCCGTAGCCGTTGTCGATGTTGACCACCGTCAGGCCCGGGGCGCAACTGGCCAGCATCCCGTGAAGGGCGGCCATCCCACCGGTACTCACGCCGTAGCCCACGCTCACGGGAACGCCGATCACCGGCTGGGGCACCAGTCCCGCCAGCACCGTAGGCAGGGCCCCTTCCATGCCGGCACAGGCAATCAGCACCCGGGCCTGGTTGAGGTGCTCCAGTTGGTCCAGAAGACGATGCAGGCCTGCAACGCCCACATCGATCACCAGGTCGGCGGCAACGCCATGGCAGGCCAGCGCCAGCTGGGCTTCGGAGGCCACGGTCAGGTCGCTGGTGCCACCACTCACGATCGTCACCCGGCCCTGGCCGGGATCGGCCGGCGGCGGGGCAGGGCAGCTCAGGCCCCGGGCGCTGGCATGAAACACCAGGGGGAGGTCGGGCAATTCCCTTGCCACGGCCTCGGCCTTGCCGGCATCTATGCGGGTCACCAGGGCCAGTTCACCGGCCTGGTGCATGGCAGCCACAATCGCAGCGATCTGGTCGGCGCTCTTGTGTTCTCCCCAGATGGCCTCCACCATGCCGAGTCGCCGGCGGCGACCGAGATCGAGCCTGGCCTCAGCGGCCACGACCGGAAGGCTGAAGTTCGCCCGAATAGATCATCGGGAAAGGGTTGATGGCCTTCCAGCCCATTGCCTGGGTCTGACGGCGCTCCAGGGCCGCCAGCGCCATGGCTTCGAAACGGTTCTGGATCAGGTCCACCTCCTCCCGCGGGATCGCCAGCCATTCCTCCCTGCTGGCCCAGTGGATCAGCAGGATCCCCTCTTCCTGTTCGGGATCCCACAGCAGATCGCGCCCAAGAAAACCGGGCTGTCGTTGCAGCCACGGTTCCCAGCTGGCCTGTTCGGCCTCCAGCCACACGTCGCGGGCATCGGCAGACACCTTCAGCCGCAGATGTTCGATCACGGCCACTTCGAGGTGGCCGTTCGCATCGGAGAGATTGCGGATCGAACTCTGGATCTCGACCGGTGCGGAGAGGGGCGATTGGGTTTGGGGAAGGCCGCCGGGCACCAGGGGGAACTGAAAGATTTCGATACGGACCTTAATCGATCTGATTCAGTTCCGAGTGAGCAGGGCAACGGCATGGCAGGCGATCCCTTCCTCCCTGCCGGTGGGTCCGAGTCCCTCATTGGTGGTGGCTTTCACGCCCACCTGCTCAGGGTCCAGGCCCATCCGGGCGGCGATCGAACCACGCATGGTCTCGATGTGGGGCCTCAGCTTCGGCCGTTCCGCCACCACCACGGTGTCGATGTTGACCACCTGCCAGCCCCGTTCCTGGACCAGTCCGTAGACCCGTTCCAGCAGCTCGAGGCTGTCGGCGCCCTTCCAGCGAGGATCGTCGGGAGGGAAGTGGCGACCGATATCCCCCAGGCTGAGCGCGCCTAGCAGAGCATCCATCAGCGCATGCACCAGCACATCGGCATCGCTGTGGCCGTCCAGGCCCAGCCCATCGGGATGTTGCAGTTCCACGCCGCCCAGGATCAGCTTCCTGCCAGGCACCAGACGGTGGATGTCATAGCCGTTGCCGATGCGGAGCTCCATGGAAAGCGCGGTTGCTTCTCTACGGGGGAGTCTGCAGGAGGTGCGGAATGGCTCAGGCCGCAGGCGTGGCGATGAAGGTTTCCGTGGTGGGCGTCACGTTCGCTGTGAAGATGTAGCCCTCGGAATACACGTTGCGGATCAGGTCCCTCGACTGACCGTTTTCCATTAAGCGACGCCGCAGGCCATGAACCGTCCGGGCCAGGCTCACTTCGGTGATGTCGGCATCGCCCCACACCTCCTGCATCAGTTGGGCTTTGCTCAGTACCTGACGGGGGTTTTCACAGAAACATTGGAGCAGGCGTCGTTGGATCGGTGAAAGGTGCACCAGTTGATCCATCAGCCAGAGCGTCTGGTCGGCTTTGAAGAGATACGGGCCGAATTGGAAGTTGGTCAACGGGAGAGATTGGGAACGGAAGCTTGGGTAAGCCTTCGTCCATTCTTCGCTAAGCGGCTCCAGAAGCCCATACCCATTGTTTGGTAGCAGGATGTTCAGCCCCTCTCTCCTGCCCCCGGCAGGTCCGTCTGCCCTTCCTGCCAAAGGCCATAGAGGTCGGGCCGGCGGGTTCTGGTGCGCTCCTCCTGCTGCTCCTTTCGCCAGCGTGCAATCGCTCCGTGGTCGCCGCTGCGCAGCACCTCAGGAACCTTCAGACCGCGGAATTCGGCCGGTCTCGTGTAGTGGGGATGTTCGAGAAGCAGGCCGCTGTGACTCTCCTCGTCGAGGGAGGCGGCGCTGCCGACCGTTCCCGGCAGCAGTCGGACCACCCCATTGATGATCACCATGGCCGGCAGTTCGCCGCCGGTGAGGATGAAATCCCCGATCGAGATCTCCTCGTCGGCCAGGGGGCGGATGCGCTCGTCGAACCCCTCGTAGTGGCCGCAGAGCAGCACCAGCTGATCGTGCTGCCTGGCCCAGCGGCGCAGATCCGACTGATGCAGCGGTCGGCCCTGGGGGCTCATCAGCAGCACCCTGCGCTGCGGCAGAACGGGAATCGATTCGAAGGCGGCGTAGACCGGGTCGGGTTTGAGCACCATGCCGGCGCCGCCGCCGTAGGGCTCGTCATCCACCTTGCGGTAGCGATCGGTGGCATGGTCGCGGGGATTGTGGGTCTGCAGCGAGGCGATCCCCGCCGTGAACGCCCTGCCGATCACCCCCAGCCCTCGCAGGCAGTCGAAGGACTCCGGGGCCAGGGTCACCACGTCGATCCGCATGCTGCTCAGCTCGAGGGGGTGGCAGGCCGCTGGACCCTGCGGATCTCCGAGCTGAAGGTGGCCCTGCCCGGCATGCCCTGCCCATCCACCGCCACGCTGCTGCGCAGCCGCAGGTTGGGCTTGGTGAACCAGATCCGCTCGCGGATCTCGCCCCCCTGGCCGCGGCCCACCAGTTCGAGGCTGCCGTCTTCCCAGAGGGTCCAGCGGCCCTCCTCCAGCCCTGCGCCGTTGGGCTGCGTCGCCGGGCCGCGCTGGAACCGACCGTCGGCACCGAAGCTGATGCGGTGGGGCGCATCGGCCCCGGGTGCCATCACCTCCAACCCGCCCGGATCGCCGCTCTGTTCCGGAGTCAGATAGCGGATCTGCAGTTCCCCCCGTTCGGAGCTGTGCCATTCGTCGCCGTTCGTGGCGGCTTCGGCCTGCTCAAGCGCGAAGCGGCTGCGCAGGGCCAGCCATTCCCCGGCGCAGAACGCCAGGAAGGCGCTGATGTCTTCGGGCGGGAAGGGAGCGGGGCTTTCGCTGCCTGGCTGGGGGGCTTCAGGGCCGTTCACGGTGGGGTCCGGGGAGACGGCCCCATCCTCTCAGCCGTTCCGGTTCAGTCGCCGCGGTACCCGAGTTCGGCCAGGCGTCCCGGGTGGCTGCGCCAGTTGGGCACCACCTTCACGAACAGCTCCAGGTAGACGGGGCCGCCGATCACGGTCTGCATCTGCAGGCGGGCCCCCTGGCCGATCGTGCGCAGCATCTGTCCCCCCTTGCCGATCAGGATTCCCTTCTGGGTGGCGCGTTCCACCAGCACCGTCGCCAACACGGCCGTGCGCGGGCCGTCCTCGACGATCCGGTCGATCAGCACGGCCACGGAATGGGGCACTTCCTCGCGGGTGTGGTGCAGAACCTGCTCCCGCACCAGTTCCGCCAGCAGCAGCTGTTCGGGCTGGTCGCTCACGGCATCGGGCGGATAGAGATGGGGCCCGGTCGGAAGGTCCGCCGCCAGGGCCTCCACCAGTTCGCTGCAGCCTTCGCCGCCCAGGGCGCTGCACCGGTGCAGGGGCCAGTCGCCCATCAGGGCGCGATAGCTCTCCACCAGGGCCTCCTCCTGGTCCGGGGGGATCCGGTCCACCTTGTTGAGGGCCACATGAACCGGGGTGCGTTGCTGCCGCAGCAGATCCACGATGAAGCTGTCTCCCCGGCCCGCGGGCTGGCTGACATCCACCAGCAGCAACACCAGATCCACCTCGCCGATCGAGCTGCGAGCGCTCTGCACCAGCCGTTCCCCCAGCAGATGGTGCGGTTTGTGGATCCCGGGGGTATCCAGCAGGATCAGCTGGGAGGTGGGCGTGGTGAGGATGGCCCGCAGCCGGTTGCGGGTCGTCTGGGCCACCGGGGAGGTGATTGCCACCTTCTGACCCACCAGCTGGTTGAGCAGGGTCGACTTGCCCCCGTTGGGCCGGCCGATCAGGGCCACGAAGCCGGAGCGGAAGTCCTCCGCTTCGGAGCTCGGCATCGGGGTCGGGGCTGGCAGGTTGGAATCCATGGTTCCAACACTGCCACCTTCCGGTCCTGCCAGCCGACTTGCCTACGCTTGGACTCCATTGTTCTCCACGATCCAGGCCGCGATGACCGATGCCGCCTCCGGGCCCCTTCCCGATTTCCGTGAGGCCATGGCCCTTGCCTCCACCTGGATCGCCCAGTGGGAGGCCGAGGAGCTGAGCGACGAGGTGCTGGCCGAACGGGTGGGAGGCCTGGTGCGCGATCGCGACGGTGCCCGTGGCTTCTTTGTGGTGGCCCTGAGCGGCGAGGGGCCGCTGATGGATCGTCTGCCGGAGGTTCTGGTGCAGCAGCTGCGGGCGGCCGGAGAGGGGGTGGTGGATCTCAGCGTCCGCAACCTGGCGATGAGCACAGCCATGGTGCTGCAGCATGGGGCCGAAGGGAGGCCGGAGCAGCAGATCGCCTCGCGCCGGATTGCTTCACGGAGCACCGAGTTGTTGCGGATGCTGGAGCCCCGCTTGGTGAAGCAGCGGCTTGAGCAATTGCTCGAAGGCACCCGCGGTCAGGGGGAGGATCAGGCGTTTCTGGAACGCTGGGGGTACGACGAAACCCAGATCCAGGCGATTGCGGAGGCGGCGCAGGCGGTGGCGGAATGAGCCTGGTTCAGATGGGCTGAAGCTTGGGCTTCAGAATTTAAAATAAATCAGCGTCATTGCTTCCCAGTCGGTGTCATTGATGGCGGATTGAATGACGTAGTTGAGATTGAGCCCAATGGTGAGATGCTCAAGTACGTTGATATCCAGGCCGCCTGTGATCATGCCGTCTGTGGCACCTGTGGAATCCGTGTTGGTGGCAATACCAGCCCCCAGATAGGGAGAAACCACGGCATCGGGAAACAGATCCACGGTCAAGGGCAACTGGAAGGATCCTTCGTTGTTGTAGTCGCCGTTCATGTCGCGGTTGCCCCAGATGTAGCTGGGCCGCAGCGACAGGGCGAAGGCTTCGGAAAGCTTGTATCCCAGCCGTCCGGTCAGCACACCACTGGTGTTTTCGCCGGTCTGCCCACCCCAGCCGACACCGCCGCCGAGCCCGAAGATGCCGGGATTTTCCTCCACCTTGTCGAACACTCCCTTCTGTTGCACCGGTGGTGCAGGTTGGTATTCCGTTGGTGTGTCGAGCTGATTGGCCACCGGTTGCCAGGGATTGGGGGAGGCCTGCAAGGGGGCAGGACGCCAGGGAGCTGGGGAGATGAACACCACGGCGGGTGGCCGCAGGGGGTCGCCCACCGGTCCCTGGACCGGGCCCTCAGCGGCCCTGCCGCTGGGACAGCCGAGTGCCAGGCCAAGCCCAAGCCAGCCCAGGAGCAGTCCCGAACCCGGACATCTCCTTCGGCACTGGATCGGAACTCCGGAGCAAGGCATGGCGAGGTTGGTTCGCAGGGAAAGAAGGGTGGGCGCGTAGGAAGTCACTCGCCGGCGGGGGCCGTGATCATCTAGGGGGAGGTGGCTGGGATGGCGGAAGAGGTCTCGAGCGGGGCCGGTGAGGGGGCTGGCGAAGGGGCCAGGGAGGCGGCTGGCGAGGGGGCCGGAGTGGGGGCTATGGAGGGAGCAGGAGCGGGTGCGGGCGCTGGGGCGGGAAGTGTCGCGCTCGGGAGCCCGGCAGCCGAGGGAAGGGGAGCCTGGGTGGGGGCTGACGCCGCCTTGACGGTCGGTTCAGGCAGGGGATCGAGGTGCACCACGGTCGGGGCAACCCTGCCTTTCTTGGGACTGGCCTGCTGGCTGGACCAGGCCTCGATTTCCTCCACCACGGCGGCGTTCTCCGGTCGGTTGAGGATGTCCACGCTGCCGTCGCTCTGGATGGCGAGGGGTACCACGGTGGAGCGGGAGATTCGGCTTGAGGGAACGTGAACGATCCGGGCCGTATCGATCGAGTGGTGGGCGCCGGGGAGTTGCTTCAGCGCCTTGCGCATCGGATCACGCCAGGGCTGGGGCAGCGGTTCAAGCGGATCGGAACTGTTGGCCCAGCGCGCCCGCTCCGCAGCGGCCAGCGGCGGCATCATCGGGGTCTGAAGGTCGTTGAGGGTGATTGTCCCTCCCAGCAGTTCCGAGCGGGTGAACGATCCATGCAGTGGATTGCGGAACGGAGCGGCGGAAAGAAAATTGCCGGAGCTGCCCCTGTTCGATTGGGTGGCGAGGCTGAAGGCGGGCGCTGGATCGCTGGCAGTGGCGAGCAGCGTCCCTGCGCTTCGGCTGGACTGGGGCAGGGCGGCCGGAGAACCTGCGGGATGGATGGCCCCGCCGATCAGGGTGCCCACTGAACGGGTGGCGCTGCCCAGGACCACGCCTGGATCGATCCGGGGCAGGGATGCCGTGGGACCTTTCGGTTCTGGCAGCGGCTGGAAAGGTTGACCCGGCTCGTTCATGCGCAGGGAGGCCGCGGTGGGCGGAGCCGCGAGGCGCGCCTGCTCTTTCCAACGATCGTGCAGATGAATCGCCACCAGCGGCAGCCAGATGCTCTGGCTGAGCAAGGCCCAGCCGACGGAGCGGGGGTGGATGGCGGGCTGGGGTCGGGTCATGGTCGGGGCCGGAAATCGGGGGTAAGCAGGAGAAACAGGGCGGATCAGTTGTTGCGGTTCCACCAGTTGCTGTAATTCAGGAAGGTACCCACTGTGCTCAGCGGAACGATCACCTGGTTCAGCACATCCAGGGCCTCGCCATAGACGGAGCGCCTGACGATGATCACATCTCGATCACGCAGGGGGGGGTTGAGTTCCTGGGAGATCACATTGCGGCGATCCTTGTAATTGAAGAACTGGCGTTCAGTGGTGCCATTCCGATTCAGCCGCACCAGTTCCACATTGGCCCTGTTGGCGCGCCAGGGATTCGGCCCTCCCGCCCGGAGGATGGCTTCCACAAGGGGAGTGTTGGCGGGGAGGGGAATGGTTCCAGGGCTCTTCACCTCGCCGAGGACGGTGATACTGATGGCGGCAGGGGCGAGGTTGGTGGCTCCGAGCTGAAGCACCTCATTCGGCAGGGGCTTGTCGGTGCGCGCCACGTAGAGGGTGTCGCCATCGAACAGAATCGGGTTCTGGCGCTGGTTGCCGAACTGGAGAAGCTGGGCCAGATCGAGAACCGTTTCGTGCTGCGTTTCGGCTCCGGTTTTGCGCCGCAGGAGCACCTTGCGGATGTCGGAATGCAGTGTGATTCCTCCTGCCGCCTGGATGGCACTGACGGGAGTGGAGAGATTGGGGAGGGGGTAAAGACCGGGCCTTTCGACTTCCCCGATCACCGAAACCTTCACGGGGCGTGGAGTGGTGAGGCTCAGGATCAACTGGGGGCGCACCAGAAGACGGGAGTACAGGGAGGTGAGCCAGCGGGTTGCCTGCCCGATGGTCAGTCCACTGAGCTGCACCGAACCCAGCAACCCGAGGGTCGCCGTTCCGTCGGGAAGAATGGCGATCGGTCCGCCGACTGTCGAAGCACTGGGATCCAGGAACGTCAGGGACAGGCCATCGCCCGGCCCCAGGACGTAAAGACCGGGATCCAGGCTTCCGTAGTTCACCTGAACCGGAGCCGGGGATCGGCCCGCTCCTGCCGGGTTTCCCGTACCCACCGATTCAATGGCCAGCAAGGGGCCAGAGCCTGTGACCCAGGCGGCGAAGCCGAAACAGAGAAACGACCGGAAGGATCTTCCAAGAAGGTGAGCCGATGCCAGAGGGCCGTAGCCATAGGCCTTGCTGTGGGGGCTCGCCTTGCGGGAACGGCTGAATGACTGACGCACGAAAACGGGCTATCCGGATCCGCAGCTTAATTCACGCTGTCAAGATGCACCCCGCGCATGCAGGTGTCATATAATCGATCCGCAGACTAATCCCAGTAAAGACGTGACCAAAGCCGGCGCATCTTCTGATTCGGTGCCCGGCAGCGCTCTTCCTGGAAGCGATTTACTTCTGTCGGGCCAGCCTCCCCTTGCCGCTCCACAACAGGGGATGGGGCCCCAGGGCCGCCCCTCTCCCCTTGCCCCTGCAGGTTCGGGCACGAGTGATGGTGCCGGATTGTCAGGTGTCCTCAGAACAGTCAAGCGCAGACAGGGAATATTCCTGTTCACATTTGCCCTGGTCACCGGTGCCTTGGCGGTGAACACTCTGCGCCAAAGAATCTTCGCACCTGTTTACCAAGGCGGATTTCAGCTCCAGATCAGCAACCCATTTGAAAAGCAGGAGCAGCAGTCATCTGGTGGTCAGGGTGGGGGGGTTGTGGAGTCCATCGCCCGCAGCTCCGTTCGAAATGATGTTCCCAGCCTGATCGTGCTGATGAGCAGCCCCCTGCTCCTCAATCCGGTGGCTTTGAAGCAGGGGATTTCGGTTGGCGAGGTGTCCAGCAATCTTTCGATTGCGCAGGTGGGCGAAGTTCAGGATGTTTTGAATGTAAATCTTCGCTGGAAAGATCCTGCCAAGGGTCGTTCAATCCTCAATACTCTCGCCCAGGAATACACTAAATTCTCTCTCACGCAACGTCAGGCTGCTGTTGATTCCGGGATGAAATTCCTGGACAAAACAGCACCTGGCCTCTTGCAGAGGGTGGAAACCCTCCAGATGGAGCTCAGGCAGTTCCGCGAGCGAAATAACTATCTGGATCCCTCCCTCATGGCCGCCTCCATCCAGGGGGCGAGGGATACCCTTGTGAACCAGCTCCGGGTTCTGCAGGTTGAGCAGGTGCAAATCCAGAGTCAGATTGAGTCGGTGCGAAGCGGCCAACTCAAATGGTCTCCCAGTGGTGCTCCCACTGCGGAACAGCAACTCGGACCTACCAGTCTGGCTACGCCTTCTAGGGCCCCCGCTGCTGCCAGCCAGGCGGCCGGATCCACTACTCCAGTACAGCAGCTGCAGGAGTATGAGCAGGAACTGGCCACCGCCCGAGCCACCTATCGGGAGGATTCCCCGATCGTGCAGGCGATCAAGGCCAAGCGGGATCAACTGAAACCCGTGGTTCAGCAGCAGGGCATTGATGATCTCCGCTCCAAATTGCTGGCCAACAGCTCCCAGCAGGATGAGATCAACCGTCAGATCCTTTTGCTGAATGAGAATTTCCGTTCCAGCCCCCAGAAAATGAAGGAGTACGAGGACCTTCAGCAACGGCTGGATGTTGCTCGTCAGAGTTACGCCTCTTACATCCAGGCGAAGGAAACCTTCCGGCTCGAGAGGGCGCGCTCCACCACGCCCTGGCAGGTGATTTCACCACCCGATTTCGGGGATGTGCCTGTGGAGCCGGACATCCAGCGCAGCCTGCTGCGTGCCTTGATGTTCGGACTTTTGGCCGGTTTGGGGGCGGCCATGTTGCGGGAGCGCACAGACAATGTCTTCCATACCCCAATGGAGGCAGAAAAGGAGCTGCAGCTTCCTGTTCTTGGCCTGATTCCTCACCTTCCCCTGGAATCCGGTGTCGAAATCTCCAGCAGCATTGCCAAGATGTCTGCCAGCGAGCGATTTGCCATCAAGGAGTCCCTGCGAAGCTTGTTCACTACCTTCAGGTTGTTGCGAGCAGATCGAAATATCCGATTGGTTGGAGTTACTTCTTCTACGCAAGGCGAGGGTAAGTCCACCTCGGTAACGATCTTTGCCCGTACTCTTGCTGATCTTGGGTTGAAGGTGCTCATCGTTGATTCCGACATGCGTCTGCCGATGCAGAGTCGATATCTTGGAATGGAACAGGGCAATGGACTTTCAAGCCTTCTTTCCGATCCCAATTTGAAGCCTGCCGAGGTCATTCAATCGATCCAGGAAAACCTGGACATGATTCCCGCTGGTCCGAAGCCGCCAGATCCCGCAAAGCTGCTCAACTCCAATCGTTGCCAGGATGTTGTCGATGATATTCGTGCACTCCCTGGTTACGACATCGTTCTGTTTGATGCACCACCCTGCTTGATGCTTTCTGACCCTATCCTTTTGGGTGAAAAGTTGGATGGCATTCTCTTCTTGGTGGGTCTCGGCAAAGTGAGCCGGGATGTTGCTCCCCAGGCAAGTAGAAGAATCAAGGCCACTGGAGTTGATGTTCTTGGATTGATCTGTAATCAGGTCAACTTCCCGAGTAGGCTTAATGACTATGGCTATGAGTATGGCTATTACTATCACTACGCCTATGCAAGTGGCTACGAAAAAGCAGGAACTTATACTGACGGCATGCACAGCTACGTAAAGGCGGCTGCAAAGCAAGAAGCCATTGCTCGCATGAAAGATACTTCGGCTAATGTATATCCTTCGGACTCACCTGATCTCAATTCAGACAAGAAAGCGGATAATGGCTGAGGATACTAATTCTTTTTAAGCAGCATCTCAAGTAACTCCAGTTGGTCATATAGAGGGGATGCTGCCGGGTGACATCTTCTTACCCAATCTAGAGAGCTAAAAATATCAATTTTTTTGCTTCTTGCAGTAAGTGCTATAGCCATAAGCGAAGATCTCTCTCTGCCAGCTAGGCAATGAAGATAAATAGGATAGGACTCTTTTAAAAGGTTTTCTGCTGTCTGAATTGCTTCAAACAATTTTTCTTCTGTCAGAGTTTCCTGCTCACGATGATCTGGTATAGCCACTCCTGCTGTCTTCCAATGGGGAGGGATTGGGGCAAATCGCTGCTCTTCCGGATAACAGCAGCTGAATCGTGCCTTGAATCCAGCTTCTTCCAGCTGTTGCCAGTGGGCCTCTGTACGAGGCATCGGTCCAATCGCAAGATGATTACTGAGAATCCAGCTGTAGGGCAAGGGAGGCGAGGTATTGGATGCCAGAACTTCATTTGAAGTCTTGGTACGTCGGAATAGGGATTTGAATCCAAACATCAACGTCGTTTTGAGCGTGAATTGGAATTGAAGGACCGCTTGTTTTTTGCATGCTGTCGTCTGCGTTGCCATTGCTGCCAATATTTATTCAATCCTTGAAGATTGTGGGAGACATTTTTGCACAGTAATTTGGGTAATATTAGCAGTCCTTGAGAGAGTCCGCTACCACTACGACTGACTGCTAAGGCAGCGGGTTTGAGCCACTCATGAAGTTGAGCCGACAACGCCAGCATACTGACAGAGCTGATGATGGTGCCGAACAGACCATTGATCAAGGTGTTATTTATTTGTTCCATCCTTTTCGCCTTCTGAATTTTTAGATCTTCAATGTCGGCCTTAATCCCTGCTTCTATGTCGAGCATGATCAACTCTTTGATTTGCCTTGGAGATTGATTGGGATTGATATTAATTTTAGAGATCTCAGGGTATTTGAGAAGTTCGGCTCCTATCTCAAGAGGGCTATTTAATGGTGCCAACGCCGTTAGTATCGCCTGCCTCTTCTTTGATATGCGGCTCTGGAATGCGTTGAGGGAGTTCGTGTCTTCCTGCCTGAACGAATGAAAGTTATAGAGAATTACAGGGATTGATACTGTATACAGTAATGCCACGAATAGAGTCAGCCACTTGATCACGCGCCGCGAAGAGTCGTTTTGGCTTTTGTCGGGCCCTGCAAAAATCAGGGCAGGCCCAAGCAGCATGAAAGGAAGAAGTCCTGAGATTTGACTAGCCCTCAGGATCATTGCCGCTGCACCACTGCCTTTGCTAATAATGGCCATCAAAATATTGAATAAGCCATAGATAAATAGGCCATACCCAGCTATTTCAAAGATTGCCCTAGTAGAGGGAGGTACACCAATAAGACTGTTGCTACTGAATGATTTAGGAGGACTGCTGGTCATCGGTGATGGAGGTATGGAGAAATCTTGCCGATCAGTTGAGAGAATCGAGAGGTACTTGCATGCCTATCAGGGGCGGAAAATAAGGTGATCAAAAAGCAACTGTAATTGCGACTTGGCTCTATTCCGGCAAGTCGCTTGAAAGCGGTCAATGAATCGACTTTTTGATTGGCAATAGGTTCTCCCAATTGCTTGAAAGTCACCCCTAGGATAGGGTTATTTGAGCCATGGTCTTTGATCATGCAAGTTTGAAGTGCTGTGCGATCTCCTACTGTTCCCTCGATAAATCGAGGATCGCTGGATTGCTTTGAATTGACCAATTCTAAGCCTTTACCCTGCTTATTGATATAGTCTGCCCTGAAGTTCAGGAACTCTCGAACAGTGGATCTCCTTATCACTAATTCTTCCTTATTTCCCATTGAAAGGCGCAAGGCATTGGATGAGGCGACATCATAGTTCCGTTGGCCTGCAAAGGCACCCAAAGGCTTTTGGATCAACCCGGATTGCTGCAAATCAGTCTCAATCTGCTTTTGGGGTAGAGCAGCGGCAACAGGCCATCTGGGCAGGATGATTGCCTGGAGGCTGGCTCCGGTAGCAAGAAATGCGAGGGTGCTGTAGAGAAGTTTGTGGCTATTCATCATTCACGAGTCTCCCTTTCCGTACGAGTCCATGGGAGGGAGCTCCCGTTCCAGCAGATTCATGTAAAGGGAACCAAAAACGAATACGGCAATGCCAGAAAAAATCAAAGACCCAGCGTCATCGTGAAAAAAAGTGAATAGGGGCGTGCCCTTGCCATTCCCATTGCCCGAGAAGAAGGCAAGCAATGCAATCCTTATCGTGTTGCTGATCAGCCCAATGGTTGGAGCAGAGAGAAGCAGCAACAATCTGCTTTTCAGCGAATTTATTGGAAAAGCCAGCAAGAAGATGATGGATATACATAGAATCTGAGCCATCATGTCTACGCCATTACAAGGACCTAGTACTTCTACCCCACCACCTTGAAGCATCACTTTCCTGGATTCTATGGAAGCATCAATTCCAATTATGTTTAGCCATATTCCTGAGATTGCTGCCGTTGCAACGCTAAGCGGCGTCTCCGGTATCAACCTCATTATCAGGGCAAAAGCCGGGATCAGAAGCAGGCAGAGAAAGGATTCCTTGAAACGCAGTAAATTGCGAGGCTTGTCGCATAGAAGGCCAAGGCCAATGGCTGAGGCTGGGGCTAGGAGGAAAAGAAGTCCATCCCACTGCAAAATCCTGGAGGTACGAAAGATGATGAAGAGGATCAGCAAGCCACCAGCCAATTGACCCAACCGAGTGGGCGAAGGACGCAATGACTCGAGTTGATCCTCCATGCAGATCAGCGCTCCTCCCCATACGAGAAGCGCAAAAACGGTGACGCTTGCTGACTGGCTGCTATGAAAGACGGCCAGGTTCTGGCAGGCAACAGCTGCCGCAAGCCATAGCCATAGGTTCCGAGCCGTTGGCGGGGGAATGCGTTGACGCAGAAATTCAAGATTGATCATGTTCTTCATACCAGCTGGCCCAGTTTTTCTTGTTTGTACTCGGGGACCAACTGCCTGAGCAGATCAGCAGTCGCCGGTTCATCCCAGCGACGAAGAGCTTCTTCTAACTCGAGTATAAGTTCTGCAAAATCCTTGCTTTTGTGGCGCGGTTCGTTGGCTCTACGGATAAGTGGGTGTGCCGTGGGTTCGTCTTCGTTGCTGATCAGTAGTTCTTCATATAGTTTTTCTCCGGGACGTAGGCCCGTGTAGTGAATCGAGATATCTCCATCTGGATTTTGTTCGTCTCTAACCCGCAGTCCTGATAGTTCAATCATCTGGCGGGCCAGATCTGCAATACGTACCGGTTCCCCCATGTCCAGCAAGAACAGTTCTCCTCCTTGTGCCATGCCTGCCGACTGAAGTACAAGGGCAACTGCCTCTGGGATTGTCATGAAATAACGGGTGATTGCAGGATGGGTAACGGTTACGGGCCCGCCTCTGGCAATTTGTTGATGGAAGAGTGGAATCACGGATCCTGAGGAGCCCAGCACATTGCCAAAGCGCACCATCGAAAAAACAGGTGATCCACCATTGACAGATTGCGCTGCTTCCTGAATCAGGAGTTCACAGATTCTCTTGCTCGCTCCCATGGCATTCGTCGGACGAACTGCTTTGTCGGTGGAGATCAGGGTGACGCTCTCGACGTTTGTAGAAAGCGCAGCCGTAATGACTGCCTTGGTGGAACGCAGGTTGTTCGCAACCCCAGCGCACAAGTTCGCCTCCACCATGGGAACATGCTTGTATGCAGCAGCATGAAAGATGGTCTGAATCTTGAATTTTTTGCAGATGCTGGTGAGGTGTTGGATGTCGCCTGAGTCGCCGAGTACCGGATGAATCAGCTTTTTTTCAGTTGTTGCTTTGTTCTGGCTCGTTCTGCGAAGTTCGCTTTCTATGGAGTACAGCGAGAATTCGTTTCTTTCCATCAACACCAATGTATTGGCCCCTAAGGCCTGAATCTGTCGACATAGTTCGCTGCCAATCGAGCCGCCTGCTCCGGTGACCAGTACGTTCTTGCCGCTGACGCTGCGGCCCAGCAGCTCCGGTTCCGGTGTGGAGGATTCTCGACCCAGCAGGTCCTCAATGGCAACCGCCTGCAGGTCGGAGACCAGTCGTTGGCCCGTGGCCAGCTGGGCGAGCGAGGGGATGGAAAGCACAGTCAGGCCAAGGTGGCCCAGTTGGTCCACCAGTTGCCTCTTCCTTGCCCTGCTGAGGGTTGGCAGGGCCAGCAGCACCTGCTTGATACCGTGGCGGACGATCAACTGAGGGAGTTGGACCGGGCTTCGAATCGGCAGGTTGTGCAGGGTTCTGCCATGCAGGCTCGGGTCGTCATCGAGGAAGGAGACGATTCGGAACCTTGTTTCGTTGCGCAGGGCCATCAGCAGACTCACTCCTGAAGACCCCGCGCCATAGATCAGAGTTGCTTCGTTTGCGTTCTCGTCTGATTTATCGGTTCGATGGGAGAGTTTTAGAAGCAGAACATCTCTCAGGACAATACGTGAGCCAATCGCTGCAGCTGTGAACAGAATCCAGTACAGGATCCAGAAGGACCGTGGGGGTTGGCCTCCGCCCGCCAGAGTATTGGCGAGGAGCAGCACAAGTACCATTACGGTGGATCTGGGTAACAGGCCGTACAGCGAGTAGCTCCCCGCATAACGGGTAAGCCCTTTGTACCAACCACTCAGATAGAGAAATGGAAGCCCGCTGAACACAGCCAGGGGTACCAACTGGCTTTGGCTGTTCAATGTGTTGATCAGCAGATCCTGGTCTTTCAACCTGAGTGCGATGGCACCGATCACACAGGCGATGATCAGGCTTCCATCCACGAGCATCATCGCCAACCTGCGCAGGGCGACCTGCCGAACGAATGGCTCTTGAAAGGAGCGAAGGGATCGCAACCTTCCGGTATCGGTTTTAGGAAGAATGATCGAAGTTGGGTCGGCTTTCATTTCAGGACCTCCTCGCACCTGTTGCTGCGAATGGCACGGCAATGGTTTGATCAAGCGTTATTCCGATTGTCGTAATCATTGCGGCAATGGCCAGCGCCGCGGTTGTTCCTCCCAGCTGTCGCCCCGCCGCGAGCAGGGCTGTGGCAACCGCGTACACAATCGCTACTCGTTGGTGAGACCAGCCTGCCTGATGAAGGCGTTGGAAGAGATGCAACCGGTGCGCCTGGAAGATCGGCTGCCCTTGCTGCCAGCGTCTCAGGACGCAGAAAAAGGCGTCGGCCAGCAGCGGAAAGGCCACCAGCAACAGTCCCAGGCTGTCGATTGCGGTCTGCTGCTGCAGCACAAGGCCGCTGATCACAGCCCCCAGGAAGGTGCTGCCCACATCTCCCATGAACACCTTGGCCGGACTCCAGTTCCACAGCAGAAAGCCAGCCAGGGCTCCGATCAGCGGCCAGAGGCTGGCTGCCTTCGCTGCCGTTCCCATCACCATGCAGGAAACAAGCACCACTGCGCAGCTCAGTGCCACCAGCCCATCGAGGCCGTCCATGAAGTTCACGAAATTGATCACGGCGGTGATGCCCACCAGCAGCAGGGGCCAGGTCCAGAGCGGAATCGGAAGCGGTGAGATCGCAACCAGGGCGGCTGCGGTGAGCAGCTGGGCCCCATAGCGCCACGACGCCGGCAGATCGAAGCGATCGTCCAGGATCCCCACCAGGGCAAGGGGGCAGCAGAGCAGGGGAATCCAACCGCTCCAGCCCGCTCCCCACAACCCTCCCATCGCAGCGGCAAGCACGCTGCCCACCACCACGAACACCACCCCTCCACCCCGGGGCGTTGGGGTGCGATGGGAGCTGCGGGCATTGGGCTGATCCAGCATCTTGCGACGCAGCAGCGGGATCAGCTCCCGCAGCAGCAACCAGCTGAGCGCTGCTGCGGGCAGCAGGATCAGGGGGGCCGGAAACGGGGCGGTCATGGAATCGGCAGTGCGGCGGCGGGGGGCTGGGGGTAGCAGTCAATCGGGATCAGCCTTCCATCCCAGCCCGTGGCACGCCAGAGGGTGGCCCTAAGCCGGTCCCGGTGGCGTCGCCACGTTGCTTCCACGTGGGTATCGAGATTGGTCACCGCCACTCCTTCCACGTTCCAGCCCCTGCTGCCGAGCAGTTCTGTCGCGATCGTTCTGGCCCTCTCCAGGTGTCGGTCGGTGGTGACCAGGGTGAGCCTGCCAGGGCTCCTGTACCTGCCGCACCAGGTCGTCAGGTTGGTGAGCTGTCCCACGGTGTCGCAGCCGGGGGTGAGCAGCACCGGCTTCCGCGGACCTCGGAACACCTCCTCGCTGCCCTCTGGTTTCCAGAAGTCCAGATACGACCGGTTCACCTGTTGCGAGGCGGGTCCGCCCAGAAACACCAGGACCGAGCCTGGTCGGTTCTTCCATAGCCGCAGGGCGGGGACGGTGCGTCGGGGGTCTTCCACGAAGACCGCGATCAGGTCCGTGGAGCCTGCCCCCGTGCTCGTTTCCCGCCACGTGCGGGGCGCCAGCCAGGGCAGGGCCAGCCACAGCAGGCAGCCGGTTCCAGCCATGGCCACCAGGATCATCCGTGCCGGTACCAGTCGCAGCACCGTTGCAGGCCCTCCTTGAGGCTCACGGGCGGGGTCCAGGTCAGCGTCTCGCGGGTGGCCGTGCTGTCCACCTGCAGACAGCCAAGCAGCCGATCGACCTCCGCGCTTCGGCTGCTCAGCCGGCCCAGGCGCCGTAGCACTCCGGCCGGAACCGGAAGCAGCCGTGTGGGCCGTCCCAGGGCAGCAGCCAGCGCCCGGATCAGTTTGGGTGTGGAGAGATCTTCCCCGTCCGAGGCCAGAAAAACCTTGCCTGCTGCCGCCGGGTGATCGAGGCAGCATTCGATCAGATCGATGAGGTTGTCGAGCGCCACCAGGGAGCGTCGATTGTGCACCGCGCCGAGGGGCAGAGGCACGCCCCGGTCCACCAGCCGCATCAGGCGCAGGAAGTTGGCCCGCACATGGGGGCCGTAGACCAGTGGCGGACGAATCACCACCAGCTCCATGCCTGTGGAGGCGGCGAGGCGGCCGAGGCCCTGCTCCGCTTCCCACTTCGAGCGCCCGTAGGCATCCTCCGGGGCGGGGATGGTGGCTGCCGTGAACGGAGCATCCAGGTGTGTGCTTTCGCCGTTGACCTTGATTGAGCTCAGGAAGACCATCCGCTTCACTCCCTGGGCCGCTGCCGCTTCCCCGAGTCGGATGCTGGCCTCGAGGTTGATGGCGCGACACCCCTGCTCCCTTTCCTGCTCGGTCTCCTTCATCACGTGCACCCTGGCTGCGCAATGCACCAGCGTTTCCACCCCGCTCAGCGCTTCTGACCAGGCCACCGGGCCTCCCAGATCTCCAATCACCACGGCGCCTGGCTGATGGCCCCGGGGGGATCGCAGCAGGCGGCGCACCTGCCTGCCCTGTCGTTCGAGCGAAGCGCAGAGGGGGGCACCCAGGAAGCCACTGGCGCCCGTGACGGCGATCAACCCCATGGCTCAGGACTCCTGCACGGCCTGAATCAGGCGGCGCCAGCGCTGGCTGAGGTGATCGATTCCGTAGTGTTTCCTCACTCCGTTGAACGCTGAGCGGCGTTTGCGTTCGAGTTGGTTCGGGTCGCTGAGCAGGGTCGCGAAGGTTTGCTGAACGTCGGCCACGATTTCCTCGGTGGGCCGCTCTTCCAGGAGCGCCTCCAGGTAGCGGGGATCGGAGCCTTTTGGTTCCTCCCAGTGCAGGGAGTTGTTGATCACCCAGCCGGCCTCGAGGCTGTCGACCAATCTCCCGAGATCCGACCACACAGGAGCAATCGCCAGGATTGCCATGCCTCCGGCCATCATGGCGTAGGTCTTGCTGGGCAGACAGACGCTGGCTCCGCCAGGACTGAGCGATACCAGGCCCACATGGAAGTTGCGAATGTCCTTTCGCCATTGGGAGCTTGGAGCTGTGGAGATGATGTCCACCGGATAGGCCGCCAGCGATTCGCGCAGGAATTCAGCCTGCGCTCCGCTCACATAGAAGTTGAATCGCACCCGCTCTGCCAGCTCGGAACCGCAGATGGCCTGCACCGAAGCGATGATTGAACGGGCATCGTGCAGGTGCCCGAGTTGGCCGCCATAGTGCACGATCAGTTTCCCGGAATCCGGCAGCAAGGGGTATTCGGGGTCATAGAGGGAGAGATCGGTGGAGATGTCGATCACATCCGAATGATGGGCATGACCCCAGCGTTCTTCGGCATGGGTGCGCAGGAAATGGCCCAGATAGGCCGTGCCGTTGCAGCGGCTCTGGTTGCGACGGGCCACCAGACCGATCGCCCGGGATGCGAGGGAGCGGCGATCCAGGCCCCCCGCGATTTCCAGGGCGTCCGGAAAGAGGTCGTAGAGCATGTGGATCACCTTGATCCTGCGAAAGCTCAGAAGCGCCCGCACCATGTATGGGGCATAAAAGGTATTGCTGGAAACCACGAAAACGCTTGAAGGATTGCAGCGAAGACCTTCCTTGAGCAGATAGGCGGGATACAACAGGTACATCTTGACCCTCAGCCATATCTTGGTGGGGCCTGAGGATCTTGCCTGACGCCGATAGGATTCTTCTGGAATCAGGTAAAGCTCTTTGACGTTGAATCCGGCATTGCGGATGGTGTTGGCAAGGAAGAAGAAATAGTCGATGCCTACACTGCTTGCCACATAGATCTTTGGATCACGTTTGCTCATTTCAGCGTCGCTTCTCCCAGGATTCGTGAATCTCCTCGAAGGTGGTCTGCAGATCCCGGGTGATCCCCCAGTTGGGGTAGTGGGACTTCATCTTCAGGAGGTCGCTGTAGTAGCAGATATGGTCCCCGATCCGATTGGTCTCGTTGTAGGTGTAGCGCATCGGCTTGCCGCTGATGGATGCGGCCCTTTCAAACGCCTCAAGGATCGAGCAGGTGTTTTCCTTGCCGCCTCCAAGGTTGTAGACCTCGGCGATGCGAGGTGCGTTGATGAATTCTTCGATGAACCTGGCAACATCATGGGAGTGGATGTTGTCGCGTACCTGCTTGCCCTTGTAGCCAAAAATAGTGTATTCTTTCTCCTCTAGATTGCAGCGGATCAGATAGCTCAGGAATCCGTGCAGTTGCACGCCCGAATGGTTGGGTCCGGTCAGGCAGCCGCCCCGCAGGCAGGCTGTGGGCATGTTGAAGTAACGTCCATACTCCTGGACTGAGATATCAGCAGATACCTTCGAAGCACCGAACAGCGAGTGTTTGCATTGGTCGATGCTGAAGGTTTCGGCAATGCCGTTGGCGTAGGCGGGGTCGGCGTAGTCGTAGCGGGTTTCCAGCTCCACCATCGGGATCAGGTTCGGACCATCTCCGTACACCTTGTTGGTGGACAGGTGCACGAAAGGGATCTCCGTGCTGATGCGGCGGGTCGCCTCCAGCAGGTTGAAGGTGCCGACGGCATTGGTGTCGAAGTCGTCGAACGGAATGGCCGCCGCCCGATCGTGGCTTGGTTGCGCTGCCGCATGCACGATGGCATCGGGTTGAAGCTGCTCCAGCAGGCTCAACACGCCGGCCCGATCGCGGATGTCGAGTTCGTGGTGGTGGTAGCTGGGGATCAGGGCCTGGAGGCGCTGCTGGTTCCAGCGGGTGTCTCCGGTGGGGCCAAAGAAGACAGCCCTTTGATTGTTGTCGACGCCGTGGATCGTCCAGCCAAGGGAGGCAAAGTGGAGGCAGACTTCGGAGCCGATCAGGCCGGATGCTCCAGTGACCAGTAATTGCTTCATGGCTTAAAATATTGTTCAGAGTGTAGCATGTTGTTTTCTTCTGATCACAACATCTCCGAGGACAAGTACGTCCATCCGTGTGCGAAGGAAGCAGGCCAGTGCTTGGCCTGGTGTGCAGACAATCGGTTCGTTTTCGTTGAAGGAAGTGTTCAGCACCATCGGCACCCCGGTGCGATCAGCAAACGCACGAATCAGCCGGTAATAGCGGCCGTTGTTGTCTTCATTCACGGTCTGCAGCCGGCCGCTGCCATCCACGTGGGTCACGGCAGGAATCAGGGGCCGTTTCTCCTCGCGGATCGGATACACCTGCATCATGAACGGCACCTCTCCCTCCAGGGCGAACCAATCGCCCACGGCTTCCTGGAGCACCGAGGGGGCGAAGGGGCGGAAGGATTCCCTGCGTTTGATCTTGAGATTGAGGATGTCCTTCATGTCTGCCCGGCGCGGATCCCCCAGGATCGAGCGATGGCCCAGGGCACGCGGGCCCCATTCCATCCGCCCGTCAAACCAGCCGATCACCTGGCCTTCGCTGATCGCCTCCGCCACCTGCCGGCAGAGCTCCCCATCCTCGAGATGGTCGATGCTGCATTCCGCCTGCTCCAGCGAATTCCTCGTTTCCGGCTGCGCCAGGAGCGCTTCGATCTCTCCCGCCGCCGGCTGGCTGCCGAGATAGGCGGTACGCATCGGTTCGCAGCGGCTGCCCCCCAGCCGATGCCACACCTCCAGGGCCGCCCCCAGCGAACCGCCTGCATCTCCAGCGGCGGCCTGGACGTAGACCTGCCGGAAGGGGGTGTGCAGGGTCACCTTGCCATTGGCCACCGAGTTGGCGCCGCAGCCGCCGGCGATGCAGAGGTGATCGCTGGGATGCTGCCGGTGCAGGGCCCGCAGCAGATGGAAGAAGGCCTCCTCATACATCACCTGGGCAGAGCGGGCGAGGTCCATGTGGTGCTGGTCGAGGGGCTGATCGGCCTGGCGGGCAGGTCCGAGCAACCGCTCCAGCTCCGGGCTCCAGTGCTCTCCCACCACAGGGGTGCCGTGGCTCCACTGGTGCGCGAGTTTCTGGGTGGCGTGGCGGAAATAGCGCAGATCGAGCTCGTATTTGCCGTTGTCCTGCAGCCTCACGATCTGACGCATCTGCTCGAGATAGCGGGGCTGGCCATAGGGGGCTAGGCCCATCACCTTGTATTCATCCCCGTAGTGCGGGAAGCCCAGGTATTGGGTGATGGCGGTGTAGAAGGCCCCCAGGGAATGGGGGAAGTAGATCTGATCGTCGAGGCTGAGGATGGTGCCGTTGCCATAGCCCCAGGCGCCGCTGGCGAAGTCCCCGAAGCCATCCACGGAGATCACCGCCGCTTCGGGATAGGGCGAGGCGTAGAACGCTGAGGCCAGGTGGGCCCGATGGTGTTCCACAAAGTGGAGCTCGGCCCGGATGGTTTCCTGCGGAAAGGCCGTGGCGAGCTGTTGGCCGAGGTCCGCCCGTTCGCGCTTGTTGCGCCAGCGCTGCAGCAGAAAGCGGGGGTCGGGGCGGTTGGCCAGCGTGTAGCCCACCTTGCGCCAGCGGTGGGCACCCGGCTGGGAGTTGATGGCGATGTGATCCACGTCCGCCAGGTGAACACCGGCTTCGGCCAGGCAGGCGGCGATCGCCTGGGAAGGGAAGCCGGCCCAGTGTTTGATGCGCCGGAAACGCTCTTCCTCCACGGCCGAGACAATGCGGCCATCGCGGATCAGGGCGGCGGCGGCATCGGCGTGGAAGGCGTTGATTCCGAGGATGAGGGTCATGGGCTTGGGCGGATGGAGGGAGAGCGGGAGAAGCCGGTCAGGGGCCACTGGCCATCGGCAGTTCCATGCCCAGATGCACCCGCAGCCAGTGCTCGAGCACCATCAGGTTCCAGCGGCGATACCAGGGCCGCAGGTCCAGGCCTGGGGGAAGGTCCGGCAGGCGCAGGTCTAGGCCGGAGGCGGGATCATCCAGCCAGAGCTGGAAGGGGAAGCGGAAGCCCTGCTTGGGTCGCTGGCTGAACCAGGCGGGCAGCTCCGGCACCGCCGCCTGCAGCAGGGCCTTGCCGGCGGCCAGCCTCTGGCTGGCAGGAATGGGAGCCAGCTGTTCCTGGAGGCGGGCATCCACCAGGGGCAGCCGCAGTTCGAGGGCGGAGGCCATGGCCATCACATCGCTGTCCGGCAGCAGCTGGTTGCGCAGGTAGCGGCATCCCTCAAGCCAGGCCACCCCGTCCACGGGATCCAGCTCATGGGGGGGCTCGGCGCCATCGCCGCCGCTGGCCACGGAGCCGTTCGCCTCCAGTCCCCAGTGGCGCAGCAGCCGGCTGGTCTCCCGTGGTGAGAAGAAACCGCGGAAGCATCCGTAGCTGGCCGCCAGCGAGGGCGGGGCCTCGAGCATCGCCGCCAGCCGCTGCAGCTTCTGGTCGCCCCCTCGCGGCCCATGGCGCAGCGTTGCTGCAGCCAGCGGGCCCACGGGTCCCAGTCGCTGCCGCCAGCGCCTGAGCTGGGGCGCCTTCCGGAAGCTCGGGTAGCCGCCGAACAGTTCGTCGCCACCCAGGCCGGAAAGGGCCACCTTCAAGCCCCGCTGGCTGGCCAGCCGGGAGACGCACCAGGTGTTGTAGCCATCGTTGGAGGGCTGGTCCTGGCTGGCGAGGAATTCAGGCAACCAGCGGCGCGCCTGGTCGGCGGAAAGATCCAGCACCGTGTGTTCGGCCCCGAAGTGGGCTGCGATCCCAGCCGCCGGTTCGGATTCGTCGTAGCTGGCGGCTCCCGCTTCTGAGAAGCCGATCGTGAAGGTATGCAGTCCGCGGGGAGCCAGGGCCAGCAGGGCCGCTGAATCGAGGCCACCGCTCAGGAAAAGCCCCACCGGCACATCACTCACCATGTGGGCCGCCACCGACTCCTCCAGGGCACGCCGCGTGATCCGGATCGACTCTTGCCGATCCAGGCCGGCACCAGCGCTGCCCATCCCCTGGTCCAGGCTCTCCGGCAGGGGCCACCAGGGGCGGATGCGGCATCCCTCGCGGTCCCAGCGGGCCAGGTGGCCGGCGGGCAGGCGCGTCACCCCTTTTACCAGGGTGTGGGGTTCGGGCACCGAGCCGGTGCGCAGGTAAGCGGCCAGGGCCTCCGGATCCAGTCGGCGCTCCGGCAGCTGGCTGGCCAGCAGCGCCCGCAGCTCGGAGGCGAAGGCCAGGGCCCCGGAAGCGTCCTGCCAGAGATAGAGAGGCTTGATCCCGTGGGGATCACGGGCCAGCAGGGCAGTTCCCTGCTCGCGGTCGTAGAGGCAGAAGGCGAACATGCCCCGCAGCGCCCGCAATCCGGCTTCGCCATGGCGGCTGATCCAGGCCAGCAGCACCTCGGTGTCGCCACTGCCCCGGAAGCGATGGCCTTCCGCCTCGAGGCGCTGGCGCAGATCGTTGTGGTTGTAAATCTCGCCGTTGAACACCAGCTGCCAGCGCCCGTCGGGCGACGCCATCGGCTGGTGCCCCGAGGGGGAGAGGTCGAGAATCGCCAGCCGGGTGTGCACCAGGCAGGTGAGGTCGTCCTGCCAGTGCCCGGCGTCATCGGGGCCCCGATGGTTGAGGGCCGGGCCCACCCGTTGGGCGAATTGTTCGGGGGAGCGGCCCAGCAGGCCGGCGATGCCACACATCAGACCGGTCCGCTCGGATAGACAGCGTCGAAGTGGCGCCGGAAGGTGTCCCGCGCGCTGGTCGTGCTGGCGTGTTCGTTGATCCAGCGGCTCGCCCCCTGGGCGAGCCGCTGCCGGCGGTCCCGGTCCTGGCAGATGGAGGTGATCGCCGCCGCCATGGCGCCGGGATCAGAGGCGGTGAGCTGGCCGGTGTGGTCGTCGAGCACGAATTCCTCCGGTCCACCGCAGCGGGTGCTCACCACCGGCACCGCACAGGCCATCGCCTCAAGGGCCGCGATGCAGAGTCCCTCCTGGTGGGAGGGGATCACGAACACATCCATGCCCTGCAGCAGGCCGGCGAGATCAGACGCCGGCAGGTGGGCATGACAGTGAACCCGATCGGCGATGCCCAGCTCCGCCAGCCGGGCATCGAGGAGGTTGGTTTCCTTTTCGCCCACCAGTTCCAGTTCCACCGGGTGGCCCTGGCGCTTCAGCAGGCTCACCGCCTGCAGCAGCAGGTCGATGTGTTTGCGCGGGTCGGCATAGCGGCCGGAGAAACCCAGGCGCCAGGGGCGCACCCTGGCCGGGTCGGGGTGGAACACCTGGGTGTCCACCGGCATCAGCAGTACCCCATCCATCGGGCGACCGGCGATCCGCTCCAAGGCCCTGGAGGTGTAGGTGCTGAGGGCCAGCACGTGGGAACCCGGAGCCTGCAGGATCTGGCGTTCGAGTTTCTGCAGCACAGGGCTGTTGATGCCCTGGTCCAGCCAGCGACGGGGGGGGGAGAAGTTGCGGACCCGATTGGTTCGGTCGGCTTCCCAGGGGGTGGCTACCCAGGCCAGGAAGGGAACACCGAGTCGGGCGTAGGGGGCGGCACAGAGGGGATTGCCGGTGACGCTGAGGTGATAGCGGCAACCGGCGATCAGTTCCCGCCACTGACGACGCGGCAGATAGTGGGTGAATTCCAGCTCGGGCAGCCAGGCACCGATGCCATGACCCTCATGGTTGCCGTAGGCCGCGCGGGCGACGCTGCCGGGCCGCCGGCCGGTGGGCAGGGCATGCAGGGGAACGGAAAGCCTGGGTTGGCTGCTCCAGGGTTCGTACCAGGCGAAGACCGGTTCGATCTCGAGTTCCCTGAGCAGGTCTGCGATGCAACGGGTCATGGTGGGGACTCCACCATCAACGGGTTCGATCGTGCTGATCAGGGCCCTCGGCCGGGTCATGGTTGGAGCCAGTGGAACAGGTCACGGTTGTCGCGCACCCAGCGGATCAGGTCGCGCACTCCTTCTTCCACCTGGATTTCAGGGCTCCATCCAAGTTTTTCCTGGGCTTTGCGGATGTCGCACACGAACACGGGTTGATCGCCTGGCCGGGAATCGCCGTGGCGGGGCGTGATCGTGAGATCCAGCTCCTGTTCCAGAAACCCGAGCAGATCGCGCAGGCAAAGGGTATTGGCGGGGCCGCCACCGATATTGAAGGCTTCGCCGCTGATGCTGGCTCGCTGGTGCCAGGCGGCTTCGTAGGCCCTGGCCAGATCCTTGACGTTGAGAACATCGCGGGTCTGCCAGCCGTCTCCGTAGAGGGTGATCGGCCGATTCAGCAGGGCGGCGATGCTGAACCAGGCCACCCACCCCTGATCTTCGATGCCGAACTGACGGGTGCCGTAGATGCAGGACTGACGGAAGCTGCAGGTGTGGAGGTCGTAGATCCGTGCGTAATCGATCGTGTACTGGTCGGCCACCCCCTTCGAGCAGCCGTAGGGAGAGTGGAAGTCCAGCGGCTGGGTTTCGGGGACCCCGAGGGGCAGATCCAGGAAGCGATAGCCGTGATCCCCTTTCTGGACGGGCACCGTTTCCATGCCCCCATAGACCTTGTTGGTGGAGGCATAAAGAACGAAAGCCTCCGGAGCATGGAGGCGAACGGCCTCCATCACATTGAAGCTTCCGAGCGCATTAATCTCGAAATCTTCGCGTGGGTTGGTGTAGGAGGTGGTCACCGCCACCTGGGCGGCAAGATGCAGCACCATCGCGGGCTTTGTGCTGCCAATCACCTCCGCAAGGGCAGAGAAATCGCGGATATCAACCTGGTGAAATCGAATCTGCGGATGTTGCTGCTGGAGCCAGGCCAGGTTCTGATCTGTCCCTCGACGGGAGAGATTGTCGACAACGGAGACATCCCAGCCCTGGTTGGCGAAGTGGATGGCGGAATTGACGCCGATGAAACCGGCGCCACCAGTGATCAGGATCGAAGGCATCGATCGGATACGAGGGGGATGGGAGAGGACTGGATGCTGCAGGCGAGAATAAGGCTTCATCCCCTGTTCAGAACGCGGCTACGGACGATTTGCCCACTAGCCAGCCACTGATCGACAAACAATGATCGTTGTCTGATTGCTGATGGGACGGGGTCCTCAGGGGGAAGAACTGCCTTTGCCTGCTGCCTGGATGCGATCTTCCAGCAGGTAAAGCCTGAGCAGAAGTTCCGCATAGGCCCGTTGCAGGGCATAGGCTCCGCCGCGCCATCCATCCCAGACACCCCCCTTCCACACCAGGCACATCAGCAGAGCAGCCAGCGGGGCGAGGGAGGTGTTCTTGCGCAGTCGATCGGCGGCGGAAAGCTCCTGGTTGGGAGTGGCCCGGAGCTTGGCGGCCTCGATCCTCATGTAGCTCTGCTGGGAGGAAAGCCAGCGTTCGAGAGGTTTGCGGTCGTCGTGCCAGAGGGGAGACCGGAGCTGGCCGATCGGTCCCTGGGTCACCACCCGGTGTCCATGACCATCATTGCGATAGAAAGCGCCTTCATGACGGTAGAGGCAGGTTCGAGGCGGCAAGAGGGTGGAGCGCAGTGGCTTGCCGGCGATGCAATAGCGGAAAGGGATGCGGAATGCTGAAAACGACGCACTACCCTCGTCGCCCTTTTGGTTGATTGTGGTGAGAATCTCCTCGGCGAGATCAGGGGGGACTCGGTAATCTGCGTCCAGGCTCAGTACCCAGGGGGTTTGGATCTTGCTGAGACCGAAGTTGCACTGCTCGGCAAACGAATCAAAACGTCGGTGAAAGACCATCGCCCCCGGATGGCGGGAGATCATTTCCAGGGTGCGGTCGGTGCTGCCACTATCGATGATCAGCACATTCGGAAGCCATTGGAGGCTGTCCAATGTTCGTTCAATATTGTCCTCTTCGTTGTAGGTGAGGATCAGCGCAGTTAGGAGGCTTGTTTTCATCGTTTGGTCCAGGATCAGATCTGATTGGGCCCGCTGGGAGAGAGTTGCTGATCATGTTCGCTGTTTTGCTGGTAGGCGAGGTAATCCTGGTATTTGGCAGCAATCACTGGCGTGGCAAGGTAGGAGCCCATGCAGATGCTGAGGATGATCAGGACAAATGGATCTCCGTAGAGCTGGGCTGCCGTGAAGAAGGAAGGTATGTTTGCAAGAATGATGGAGAGCATTCCGACCATCAGCAGGGCTGACTGCTGGGGAAGCTGTTTTAGCATTCGAAAATTGCGGAAGATCAGCATTCCAAGCATGAACAAGAGGACGGTAATAATGATCATTCCAGGTATGCCGAGCTCCGCAATCACCCTTCCCCCTCCTCCTTCGGAGACGTAGTTGAGGCTTCGGATCGAGGCTTTGGCGACCCCGCCCAGATTGATGCCCCCTGTGGTTGCAGCCGCTCCTGCCCCCAGTCCAATGCCGTCTGAAATCTCGAAAGCCCGCAAGGCGGCCTTTATGCCCTGATCGTCAAAGCGGGAAGTAAGATCATTTTGCACCGAGATGGATCGGTTCAGGTATTCCCCGAAGTTTTCGCCCAGAAGGCCAATCAGCAGAAAGGAATAGGTTGCATAACTGATGCCTGCAATCCCGAGAATGCTGGTGAGAATCCGCTCTCGGGAGGCCGGAGAAGCCCTGCGACTGAAGAGAAGAAGGTAGATGGCGGCGAAGCTCAGAACCAGAACCAGGGCCTTGCGTCGTCCGGTCAGAATGGTGAGGAAAGCAAAGCCAGTGCCTAGGGCGAGCAATGCATTCTGGTTCTGGGAGCGGCTGGAGGCAAAAGCCAGAGTGATAGAGATGCAGGAGGCTGTGGCCAGGTGCCAGGAGGCGATTTCACTGGTGCGCCAAAGACCGCTTGCTCCGCGGGCATGGAAGCCATAGCGAAAGACGATTTCGATCCCTTTTCCAACTTCCTTCAAGAGTATGTTGTCTACTCCCCGATAGCTCATGAAAACAGTGATCGCCCAAATGACCGAAGCGATCAAATAGACCTTCAGCAATTTGACAAGAAGGGTCTGCCTGCAGCCGATCTGAAAACCGGTCCACAGGCCCAGGGCTGGTGCAAGGTAGAAAGAGGCCCCGACCAAAGAAAGCAGCGGATTCCCGAATCGATAGAGACTGTTTAGTGCTTGAAACCCAATGAGGCCAAAGTAGATAGGTATCCAGCTGGTGAGTTCAGGGACGTTCCAGAACATTGCCTTCTGGCTGTATTTTTGTGCTCTTTCGTTGAGCACAATTGCAGTAAGGAGAAAGGCAACCAGGAAAAGCCCCACCATCAATTGGGGCTGGCCTGGAGTGATCTTGCGGATCGGATCCTGGAGAAAGCCGATCAGGATCGTGATCGTAAGCCCATCCTCCCAGTTGCCATCCAGCAGGGTGATGGCCAGCAACCCGAAGATCAGGAACAGAAGCAGGATGGTCATTGCTTGTTCGAGGAGGTGGGGGCCTTCGGAGGCGTGGAAATCAGCTCGGAATAGCTGTCTATAAGCCTGGTGGCGATGGTGTCCCAGGAGAATTCTGTTCGGGCCAGGTTAAGCGCCCGTTCTCGCATGGCCGTCTCAGGACCGGCCAGGGCCTGCTCCAGCACGTTCGCCAGCTGGGACGGTTCACTTTCGCTGATCTTTCCCGCTCCTGCTGCGGCCACCTCAGCGGCGATGGCCACCTGGGGAGACACGATCACGGGTGTACCTGCCGCCAGGGCCTCCGCCACGGCGATGCCGAAGTTTTCCGACGCCGAAGGCAGCACGAACCAATCGGCCTGTCGCAACGCCTGCCATTTAGCCTCCCCTCTCAGGAAGCCGAGCCAGCGACAGCGATCCTCCAGGCCGAGGGCAAGGATCTTCCGCCTCAGTTCCTGCTCATAGGCGGGCTCACCTGAGCCGGCGATCTGCAGTTCCCAGACGGCATCACTGCGCCGCCCGGCCAGGAGTGCCAGGGCTTCCAGCAAGGATTCCAGTTTCTTCTTGGGATGCAGGCGGGAGAGGAAGAGAAAGCGGATCGTGCCGTCTTCAGCGGCTTGCTCCAGCGGTGGGGGGGGCAGCGGTTTCACCCCCAGCGGCAACACCAGTGACCGCGGCGCCAGACCCAGGTGCCCCACCTCCTGCTCTTCGGCCCTGGTGGTGAAGTGGAGCGCGGCGGCACCCTCCAGATTGCGTCGCTCGATCAGACGCAGCATCCATTGCTTCCGCCGTGCACTCTGCTGCAGGCTCCAGCGGTCCAGCTGGCCGATCGTCCGCACGACATAGGGCACCCCCTGCCGGCGGGCCTGGCGCATGGCACTGGTGGAGGGGTAGGAGAAAAGGGCATGGACATGGATCAGGTCGTACTGGTGCAGATGGCCACCCAGCCACCGGCTCAGGCCCGGGGAAACGGCGTACTCGCGCACGGCAGCCAGTGGTGGGTTCCAGCGGGGGAAGGCCAGCACGGGCAGTCCCTGGTGTTCGCTCCAGCGTCCGGTGATCAGGTCGGGATGGTCAGCGCGACTGGAGCCATGGTCATTGGTGGTGAGCAGGGAGGCATCCACCCCCTGCTCCCTCAGGGCTCCCACCATGGCGATGGCAGCGGTGCTCGGTCCGCCCCGCAGCGGACTGATCGAGGGGATCACATGCAGGATCTTCACGAGGTCCGCCGTCCCGCCAGGGCAAGGTCCAGGCCCCGCAAGATCCCTTCCGCAGCCGCTTCGATCGTGAAGCCTTCATTCAGCCGTTGCCGTGCCTGGCGACCCATCAGGATCGCCCTTGCAGGATCCGAGGCCATCCTGGCCATGCTGTCGGCCAGCGCCTCCACATCGCCGAACGGCACCACCAGACCGGTTTCGCCCGGCACGATCAGATCCTCGGCGCAGCCCACCTGGTCGCTCACGATCGCCGGCAGACCGCAGGCCATCGCCTCATTCACCACCAGGCCCCAGGTTTCGCCGTGGTCGGAGGGCAGCACCAGGCAGTCCGTGGCGGCGTAGGCCGCAGGGATCTCCGACTGGTTGAGGAAGCCGGCGAAGCTCACCGGCAGGCCCCGCTCGCTGGCGTAGTTCCTGCATTCCTCTTCCAGATGGCCACTGCCCACGACCAGCAAGTGCACGGGATGGTCAGGCAGGGAGGCGTGGAGGCGATCCAGGGCCGCCAGCAGATCCAGCGGTCTTTTCTTGGTCTGCAGTTTCCCTGCGAACAGGAAGCAGAACGATTCGGGGGGAATCTGCCAGCGCTGCCGCAGGGTGAGCCGTTCCGGTTGCAGCGCTGCCGCCTGCTGGGCAAACCAGTCGTTGTCGATGTAATGCGGGCAGGTGACCATCCGCTCCGAGGGGAAGCCGTTGTTCCGGTACCACTGGGCATTGGCCTTGCCCACCGGCAGTCCCACCGATACCCCCCGGAACAGCAGCCAGTAGATCCGATCGAGGATCCAGGAGCGGGGGCGGAAGTGGTTGGAATCCATCCGCAGCAGCACCGGGATCCGTCGCAGCCTGGCCCCCACGAACAGCTGTACCAGTCCCAGGAAGTGCCAGCCGGTCAGCAGGATGGCGTCGGGCCTGGCTCCCTGGGGACCGAACCTGAGTTCTCGCATGGGGTGCTTCAGGCGTACGCCCGCATAGCCGCTGGTGATTCCGCGCCCGCGCCCACTGCCGGCCAGGTGCCAGCTGTAGCCCTCCAGCAATGGCACATCCCACTGGAAAGCCCGCCCGAAGCCGAGCCCCTGGGTTTCGGGTGTGGGCAGGCTGAGATACAGCACATCCGACTGCAGCCGGGGGTCGGCCGCCAGCACCTGAAACAGCGGGGTGTGGTACTGAACCGGATGGCTGCCTGCGATCAGCAGTCGGGGACGCCTGGAGGTCAGCAGGGCAGGACCCCGGGCCTGGAGCCGCAGGGCCCACAGGAATCCGCGCAGTTCCGCCACCAGGGTGGCCGGAATCCACCAGGGCCGGCGCAGATGGTGGCGGGTGCGGATCGAGCGGAGCAGTTGCACCCCCGAACCGGCCAGGGCTGGCAGGGGCTCTCTGGTGCGCATCTGGAAGTAATACCGCCCCACGGCATGGTCAGGGCGGATCGTGTGGAGATGGTCGCCGTAGCTGCGGGTGCCGCCACCGCCGGCCTTGAGGTGATGAATCAATGCCTCGGGCACGTATTGAATCGGATGGCCGGCCTGCACCCATCGATGGGCGAACTCGGCCTCGAAGCGATAGGCCACCTTGACGAAATTTCGATCGAAGCCGCCGAGATCGATGGCGATCTGCCGAGGGATCGACACGTTTCCGCCCATGAATTCCTTCACCTGGCGGGGGCTGAGGCTGTTGAACAGAAAAGGGGCGCCGTCCGGGTCGGGGAGTCCCCCATGCCAGGGCTGCAACACCCTCCCGGCCAGCATCGCGTCTGGGTGGAGGGCCGCCGCCTCGGCATGGGCCTGCAGCAGCCGGGGGGCGGGAATGATGTCGTCGTCGAGGAAGAGCACCCGATCTCCCCGGGCCTCCTCCAGGGCCCGGTTCATCGCGGCCGTGATCGAGGGGGGACTCTGCCGGATCCAGCGAATTCTTCCCTGCTCCTGCCAGAGGGCCAGCTGCCGTTCGCTGGCCTCGTCGTGGCGGGGCGTCTGGTCCACCACCAACAGCTCCCAGGGAGGGGGATCCAGGGCGAGCAGGCTGGCGATGCTGTCGACCAGCACCGCATCGCGGCCATAGCTGGGAATGGCGACGCTGATCGTCATCGCAGCTGCACCAGCTTCAGCCGGGCCTTGAGATGCCATGGGTTGAGGGCCAGGGTCTGGCGCAGGTAGTTCCTGGCCAGCTCCGGATCCGAGGCCGCCAGGCAGGCGCCGATGAAGTAGGCGCCATCCGCCTCCTTGCGGGGATCGCGCCGGGCCTGGCGGCACTGCTGGGAGAAGGTCTCGGCCTGCTCCAGCCAGGGCTGTTCCGATTCTCCTCGCCGTCGGGCCTGGGTGGCGGCCACGATCAGGCCGTGGAAGTGTTCCTGCTCCTGGCGCCTGCTGCCGCTGATCGACCCGGGGGAGAGGGTGGCCTCGTAGAGCACTTCGGGAACCACCAGATGGCTGCCGAATTCCACCATGCGGCTCCAGAGATCGATGTCCTGGGCGTAATAGAAGGCGGGGCGGTAGCCACCGGCCTTTCGATAGGCCTGGCTGCGCATCATCACCGACCCATGGATCGCAGGTCCGGTGAGACCATCGGCCAGGGTTTCCGGCTCCGGGGCGTTGACCCGTGCCGTGGCCCCCTCGGCGACCACCAGGCGCACGTGGGTGGAACAGAGGCTGGCCTCCGGATGTTGATTCAGGCAGTCCAGCTGCTGGCGCAAGCGGCCGGGCAGGGAGAGGTCCCCCGCATCCTGGCGGGCGATGAAATCCCCGCGGGCGAGGTTACATCCTTCCACCAGAGATCGGGTGAGCCCCTGACCGGGGCGGTGCACCACCTTCAGCCGCGGATCCTGGCGGGCGAGTTGACCGAGCCGGTCGCTGGAACCGTCGTTGGATCCGTCGTCGATCACCACCAGTTCCAGCTCCACCCCCTCCTGAGCGAGCACCGAGTCGATCGTGGCGGCCAGCCCATCGCCGCCGTTGCGAACGCCCATCACCACGGAAATCAGGTCTGCCATCTCAGCTCACCACCAGCCGGGCGCGCAGGCGCCGTTGGGCCCAGCCAAGCCCGGAACGCAGCTGGACACTCCAGCGTGCCGTGCGGCTCCAGCCCAGCACAGAGGCCAGGCAGGCGTAGAACAGCAGATCCGGCCGGAAGCGCTGGCTGCCCGCCGTTGCCCTGCGGCTGAGTTGAAACAGATCCCGTGAGGGTTGGGAAAGGCCTGCCTCCCCGCACTGCCTGCAGAGCAGAAAGGCCGAACGGGCAAAGCGGCGCATCTCCGGGCTGTCCTCGGCCACGCCGGCCTGGAGGGCGGAACGGTAGATCGACGCCTGGGCCCGGGCTCGATCGCGCAACTTGCGGGGATCCAGACAGCCTTCATGGCTCAGATGATCGTCTCCAAGGTGAATTCTTCGGATGGATACAGGGATCGGAACCCAGGCAAGTCGTGCGCCAGTGGCACCGGCGCGGGCATCGTATTCCCAGTCCTCTTCGTTGATCCATCCCTGCCAGGGACCGATGCGATCCAGCAGGATTTTCCGGTAAAGAGGTGTGCTCGTCGTCCACCACCGCTCGAGCAGAAGTTCGGGGAAAAGAGTCTGGCGAACTTCGCCTGTGGCCCGCATCGGGCCTTGCCGCCGTGGGGGGGAGAAGGAGTGGTCTTCCTCCCAGCTGCAGCCGTAGCAGATCTGGCAGTCGGGCTGGTCGCGCAGGGCTTGCACCTGGGCCGCGAACTTCTCGGGAAACAGCAGGTCATCGCTGTCGAGAAACTGGATGAATTCGCCGCGGGCCCGATCCAGGCCTCGCTGGCGGGCCAGCCCTGGTCCTCCATTGGTCTGAATCACATAACGGATTTCTTCGGGATGCAGGGCTGCCAGTTGGTCGAGCACCTGGGGGGTTTGATCCGTGGAACCATCATCCACGATGATGATCTCAATCGGTCTGTATTGCTGGGAAAGAATGCTTTCGACAGCCTCGCAGATCAGATCAGCTCGATTGTGAACGGGGATGATCGTGCTGACCAATCCCACTTCGAAGTCCTGATGATTCATCGTCCCTGCTGAATGGTCTGTGCCTGTCGCAGATTCGCGATTCGCTGCTGGGCCGGCTGGGCCATCACCTCGCGGGCTCGGGTGAGATTGGGGTTGTCCCTGTCCTCCTTGAGGGGCTGACTGCGGTGCCAGAGATGCACGATCGGCTCATAGCCCCAGATCCAGGTGGGGCGGGTAAGGCAGCGATCCCAGAATTCATTGTCTTCGCCACCCCAGCCCACAAACCCCTCGTCCATCCCGCCGATTTCGTGATATGTATCTCTGCGGATCGCCATGCTGCCCCCTGCCTCCAGGTTCTGCACGATGGCTTCTAGTGGTGCGGCATCGAAGCCGGCCCCATCCTTCAATACGGCAGCACTGTGAATGGCGTTGAGATAGAAGATGTACCGCTTTGGATTGATCACTTCATATCCCTGTGCCACCCGATCCAGCAGGCGCCGGCAATAGCCCCGGGGAAGGAGCATGTCGTTGTCATGGAGCAGCAGAACCTCACCCCGGGCTTCCCTCGCCCCCATATTGAAGGTGTGGGAACGGTTGTAGGGAGCGCCCGGACTGCTGAGGGGAGCATGGATGTGGCGCACCCAGTCGGGGAGCACCGGGCGGATCAGGGATTGCTCATCCTGTTCGATCACCAGGCATTCCAGACCAACCTCCCTCTGGGCGGCAACCGTTTCCAGGGTGGCCAGCAGCAGAGGCAGACGCTCCAGACCCCGATGGCCGATCAGCACGCTGATCTGGGGGGTAAGCGAAGGGAGAGGATTCTCGGGTCGAGCACGACGCTCGATCGGAGCTTCTGCCAGGCAGCGGCGCATCAATCTCAATCCCAGGGAGGGCTGGACCCCAGGGGCATGCAACCGCGAGGTGTACTGCCAGTTGCAGACATAGCCGCTGCCATCGGTTGAGGGGCTGACCTTCTCGTAGCGGTTGGCCAGCGCCAGATAGCGGTTCGACCGGCTGCGCAGGCAGCGTTCATAGCGCCAACGGTCCTTGAGCCAGACACCCAGCTGTTCACGCAGCTGTTCACGCATCTTCCTGTTCCAGAATGGCCGCTTTCTCAAGAAGTTTCCCATTATCCGCGTTGCCATGGGCGGTATGGGGCCACTCTGAGCCGGCGGCGCTATGGCGGAAGCGAAGGCCGAGCAACCGCCGCAGACGCTCCGCCCGTCGCACGCCGATCCAGCGATCGAGTCTTCCACTGGCAGGAATCGAAAATTCGGGCAGGTAGGTACCGGCCTGTGGGGTCCGGGCCTCAATCGCTTCAAAGGCCTGGATCCAGGCCTCCAGGGAAGCCTGGGTGGAGTAGCGCTGATTCACATCGGCGTAGGCCTGGTTGGTGAGTTCCTCGAACACTTCAGGATCTTGCAGGCGAGCCAGTTGATGGGCCGCTTCCCTGGCATCACCCACCTCAAAAACAAGGGAATTGTGATCATGCTTGAGAAACTGTTCCCGGCCTGAGCCCAGGTATCGGCTGGTCACCACGGCCATGCCAGCTGCCATGGCTTCCCAGGCCACGATCGGGCCGGTTTCCCAGGAGGAGGTGATCAGCAAGGCCTGGTGCCCGGCCAGCACCTCGGTGTAGAGCGTGGATTTGTCCTGACAGCCCAGCAGTCGAACTCTCCCAACCTGCAGCCAAGGTTCAAGGTTGATCTCCAGTTGGGACCGTTCGGGTCCGTCCCCCACGATCGAAAGCCTGTACTCCACATCCGATCGGTCCAGTTGCTCGAGGATGCAGGGCAGGTCATGAACCCTTTTCTGCGGTTGTTCCAGCCTGCCGATCCAGGCAATGTGGAGAATTTCCGAAGACGTTGCCAGAGATCGATGCGCCTTCTTGAGAGGCACATCGACACCGTAGGGGGCGTAATGAACTTTCATGGCGACCAGTTCTGATCCCAGCTCTTGAACCAGGCCACAGGTGAGTTGATTGGTGGCAATCACCCCATCGATCACAGCACTGTAGGTGCGGAGATCTTCCAGGAAGTCAGCAGAGATGGCATGGATTGTCATCACCACCTTGCCTTTGAAGCGACCTTGTTGACGTAATCTCGCTACAGCAGGATAAATATCTACGATGTTGACGCCTATGACCATATCTGCACTCTGGTCAAGCAAGACTTGGCAAAGAGTATCGATCCGGCCTTGTTCACTCCCGGTGGCATTGGTGAAGATAGAGGCATCCAGTTGAGGATAGCGAGATTTGTACAGATCAGCCTGATGGACCTCGCCATCGGGGATTGCAACCATCACCTGATATCCACGCTTGCGCATACATAGAACAAGGTCATACAGCCAATCCTGTACGCCACCTAGTAAATAAGCTGAGGGTGCAACAAATAGCAGCTTCACTTCAATTCCGATCCGGATAATAGACAGTTTTGCTTCGGTCTTGGTCTGTCAGCGTGAGGGGCAGGAAGGAGAGCGGGGCAACGGGGCATACGTATTCTCCAAGTTGTTTGATATATACCCCTTCTTCAGCAGAGCACTGACGCCATTTCCCGAAGAAAAATGCTTGATTAGCTGAAGTATACTTTCCCCATACGCGATCAGACTGATCGTCAAAGGAGGTTCGTTGGGGCTGATGGTTTTGGTGCCGTATGTACGGGCAAAGAATATTGCCAATGGAGCAACCAGAAAGAGATGCACGAGCGGTATAATCCATATCTTCGAAACCTATGCCTGGAAAACCCGGATCAAAAGCGCCGACTTTTTGAATTACCTCAGGGGAGATGATGAAGTGAGACCATGTGCTGTTAATCAGTGTTAAATGCTGATTCTTCCATGCAAGCGATTCAGCCCAACGTCGCAACCACGGATAAACCCGAAGATCGTCGTTGAGTATAAAAGTAGGGATATCAGGGGACTCACTGAGAATCTCATTCCATAACTTGGTCAAGCCATGGGGGGTGTCGTGAAGGTAAAAGCGATGGTTCGCTGGAGCTGAATTGCAGAGTTCATTCTGCAATTTCTTTAGATAGTTTTGTTGGTCATCTTGTGCAGTAAATCCATTGACTGCTATGGTCAGCTGAACATCTGGAAATATTGACTTAAGGGCAAAATAAAGAGGCTTGAAGTAGGCTTCGTAGCGATCAATATAAGTGGTAATACCAATTTGAAATTCTTTTGAGAGGTTCTTATTTGGTTTTATGAGCGAATTAGGAACGCGGCGTTTGATTTTATGGGAGGCACCATGTAGACCCTGATAAAGATAAAAATTGAGATTCGGCTTGGGAGCTTGATTCATGTCACAGCTTCGCGATGGCATTTCTGAGAGTTGCGAATCGCGATGGAGGCATAATGTATTCATGCAGGCACTTGAAACAGTTGCTTCTCATCTCGGTTAGATTATTGCTGATTTTATCAATGGCCAGGAGAAATTCCTCATACGTTTCCACCATGACTCCACAGTCGTAATCTTCCACGAATCGAAAACTATCTTGCCGGCTACAGATCACGGGAACCCCCATAGCCAGATACATACATAATCGGTTAGAGCTGATGCCCATCTTCTGAAACTGAGGGCTTTGATTCCAATAAATGGCAAGACCAATATCGTAACCAACGGCTGATTGCCAAGCATCTTGCCAGCTCAATCGCTTTTCTTCAAGATAAAGACGGCTGTTAAAGCTTATTTGTTTAAGCAAGAAAAGGCTCAAAGCATCTATACCTAAAGGCTGAACAACAGCATTCACATTTTGTTTATCCCGCAATGATTGAATAAGCCAATCGGCTCCCGCAGTTAAATTAAATCCACCAGATATGGCCATAATGATCGAGTCTTTCTCCATTCCCCATTGCTCGCGAAGCCGGAGTCGCAACCCTACATCTGGCTTAGGTGGTTCATGGAAACACCCAGGATATACAATAATATTCTTTTCGGGTCCTAGATGAGCGTAGTCTCTAAGAAGTTGTACCCGCGAATTGTCATTGACAATATTGAACTTTGCGCGTCGCATAGACCACCGACATAACTTTTTCCAATTATCAGAGCTATTTCCCCGATAACTACCTGATTTTATCTCATCGACCAATAAAAAAAGTTTAGCGCGATGCAAAAAAGCCAATGCACCTGCTATGGCGATTGGATCCTCACTCGTGGCAGAGAAAGAGCAGAACTTGTTCCATCGAGGCTTTAAAAGATTTTTTGCCAGCCATCTATTGGAGTATTCGGCATGATGGGTGAATACTCTTGGGCCATAGATAGTGTCGGAATCAATTTTACCTGGAGAAAAGATATGGACTTCATAACCCTCTTCAAGAAGGGAGTGAATGATTGCTTGATTGGGAGGAGAATAAAGAAGCTCTGGTATCAGTAAGAAATGAGCTGCTTTCTTCGAGCGGGCTTGAAGTGAGTTGTTCATTCTTGATTAGAGCGCCTTGGGTTCACGTTTTATGGAGAGATCGGAGGGCAGATCAATAGATCCTTCTCGATAGTCATTGAGAAAGCGATGAGAATATTCGCTGATAAAAGCGGACGGAAACGTTCGGGTGGTTTTGTTCATCACACCGATGGAGGTATCAGATATTACCCGATCATACCAGTTGTGGTAGTGTGTAATAGTGTTGTCAACACCGTAGAAATTCCCGAGTCCATATTTTAAGTGCCCTAGTTCATCAGACCATACGGGAGGTGGAGACTCTGGTTCAAATAGCACCTGGTCACAGTAATTTGACGCGTAGACATTCATAGGATACCAACCTAAACCTTTTTGATTGAGACGATTCGGAATATCATGGGTAATGTGAGAGCCCATAAAATTAAATGCATAGTAGGGATAGGAAAGCTTCCATTTCTTTTTCCAGAGGATTTCACGACATTTTTTAAGTGCTTTTGTCTCAAACAGCAGAAATGAACTCTCGGGTTTTCCGATGCCAAAGGGCCTACTTAATGGTCCGCAACCGACATCCTCTGGAGAAATAAGAACCTTACCATGATTAAGCTTTGAGGTACAGATAGTAAACCAATCATGGTTGAGCAATATCACGTCTGAATGAAGCATTAATGTATAACGAGCTTTTGACATGCTTACAAACATATTCAAAGCCTGTGCTTGACTGCACTTCTTAACGAGAACGTTTGCTCCTTTGGCTTTGGCTAGTTCAGCACTTGAGTCACTGGACTGATTGTCAACCACCCAGACTTCTTTGGTGCAGCCATTTGTCGCCTTATAGATTGAATCAAGACAGTGAGGGAGAAACAAGCTGCTATTCCAGCTTGTGATCCCAATGAACAGATCTATACCGCTCATGCCTGCACCCTGTGGTATAAGCCTAGCCTCTTAAGAATACGTACTGGCATAGAGGACTCTACGTTGGAAATACTTTCTTCAATTGAAATTTTATCTTTCATGATCTGGGAAACCAGAGATCTTACCTCTCCCGGTGCATTATTTTTAGCATAGACATATGCTAATTCTTCGTTTGAGCGCAACCGCTGCTTAACCGTCTTTACCTCTTTGTAGTAGCGCATTGCCGCTAAGCTATGGTCAATTGTCTTTGTCTTTTCTTGCATTGATGCAAACCGGAACCACAAATCGTAATCCATGAGCAAGTGAAGACTTTCATCGACTCCTGCTGATTCATCCCACAATGCGCGGCTCCAAAAGCAGGATTGCTGCATAAGCCACTCTCCATGCTTCCAGTTTAGAATTGTTGACATGTTAATTGGTAGTGGAGGTATATGCTTTAAGAACTGATTGTCTGCAGTAACAACATCACCGGCACCAACGACGAGGCGCACGTCAGGATTCTGCTTGAATGTGGCTGCTACGGTGGATAGGGCATTTGGCAAATAATAATCATCCGAATTAAGCCAAGCGAATATATCGCCTGTTGCCAATGCAAAGCCCTTGTTAATTGCATTGGATTGACCCGAGTCGGGTCCATATAAAACGTGCGTAATATGATTCTTATATGCCTCAATAATTGCATGAGTATTGTCCGTGCTGCCACCATCGGCGATGATGATTTCAAGATTTTTATAGTCTTGAAGAAGGAGCGAAAGTATTGTTCCCTCTATATATTCTCCTTGATTTAGAGTTGGAATGACGATGGAAAATTTCAAGTCATTACTGGGTGGCTGGGCACCATTTCCCATGTAGCTTGGCCATCCATATAGGTTTTTTACCTTCTCGAGCGCTTGTTTCTCTGAAAAAACCATTGCGATGCTTTCGTTCGTATCAGGCATGAATACTTGTCCTCACTTGTTGCCAGTAAATCAGAGTAAGGAGAAAAGCGAGAGATCTTGTGCGATCTACTCCATTTTGATGTTCACGAAGTATCTTTCCGACTAGATCAGGGTCAACAATATCGCCGATTATGTTTCCATGACTCGAAATATACTCCTGAATCTCGCTTTGTCGATACCAGTGCGAGCTCAAATCGTAGCTTATATAAGGTGTCCTCCTCATAAAAGGTGTCCAATAAAGAGGCGGCGCTTTCGATAGCATCCTCTTGCTGTCAAAGCCGTTCTCCTCGGGGAATTTGAGCAACTTGGGGGTATTGCGTGATATGGCATATCGATGCCAGTTGGAGCCTAGTTTCCATTTGTCGCTCAGATTCCAGATTTTATCAATCCATTCTCTGCTATGGAATGGCGAGCGCCAATTGCTAGATGCTTGGTACATTCTGATGCCATTGGCATAGAAATTTGGAACTCGTTGTTCAAAATAATAACGAGTCAATGCAGGCAGGAATTTTCCTCTACTGATTTTTGAGAGACGATCGACTCTTTCTCTGACTCCTTGGTCGCTCAATTGGCCTTTGAATTTAGGATTGAGGTTTTCTAGCTCATCTTCTTCAAATGTAGGATGTCGATGTAATTTTAGATCCCAGAACTTGTGCAGAGCAAAACTGGGAAAGCTATTTGCTGCCCTCCCTATACTTCCTTTGTCAAAATAATAGCATCGTGCAAATTCACCGAGGGTACCTACGAAAAAACTGCTTCGATTTTTTATATCAGCCTTAAGTGGGTACAAATACGTGTGCCAGTGCCAAGCCGTCTTGGTTCCGTTCGTAATCTGTGAAATCGATTGGGCATTAGCAAAAAAATCATCCGTGGTCAGCGTTACAAGGTGGTGCTCAAGTCCAAATTCTCGGCTGATCTGTTTTGCTGTTTGAACATCACTACTATCAGCATTGCCAATGGTGATTAGCAATGGCTTTATGCCTTGTTTCAGCATGGAACTGAGTATGACCCTAGAGTCAAACCCACCTGATAGGGAAAGGGTGGGAGTATCACCACTCCATCTAGCGACTTCTCGGTTGAAGGCATCCACTGCACCATCGGGATCTGCGAGGTCAGGTTGGATGGAATCAACGTACTGATTAGAAGTAATATTCAGCTTCTTATTCTGGAATTGAAGTATTGCTCCGGGTGGTACACGATGAATATTGGTATGTAGAGTCTTATTGTCTGTCAGATTTTCCAGTTGGCACAGATCCCCTAGTGCTGACCAGTTCCACTCCCATCCGATTTCAGCCTGGCTCTGAATACGATGTATTTCACTTCCATGAAAGAGCTTATTATTATGACAACAATAGAAGTAGTGCATCGCCCCCACTGGAGAGGTGACGATCAGACAGTCGTCATGCTCGGAATTCTCATTGGTGAAGACAAGTGTGTATTCACCCGGTAAGTCCTTGAGAGATCCGGGTCCTTCTTGTTTTAGTTTGCCGAGTAATTCATCCCGGCTTGCTGAGCAGTAGCCAATGACTCTTACTTGGCGATACGAAGAATGATTGTTGTTCATGCTAACGCACCTTCATGACTTGAGATGGCTTGCGATTGCGATTTCCACAGCATGAAGTAGCTACCCCCCTTGGCGATGAGCTGATCATGGGATCCTTGTTCGATGACTTTCCCTTTTTCCATTACGTAAATGCAATGGGCGTTCATGATTGTGCTGAGTCTATGGGCGATCACAAGGACAGTGTGCTGATTTTCAAATCTCTCAATTGCTTGTTGAACCAATCGTTCGCTGTGCGTATCTAGGGCGCTTGTGGCTTCGTCTAAAATCAAAAGATCTGGGTTCCTGAGAATTGCTCGTGCCAGTGAGATTCTCTGTCTTTGGCCGCCACTCAGGCGGTAGCCGCGTTCTCCCACGATCGTTTGATATCCAGAAGGAAGTTTCTCGATAAAGGAATCGGCTTGGGCAATCTCACAGGCTTTTTTCACATCTTCTAGGGTTGCCCAATCACATCCAAACGAGATGTTTTCAGCTAGCGTTGCATTGAAGAGGAAGGTGTCCTGGCTGACTACGCCCAGTCGTTGCTGCCAACTTGCGAGGTTGATGGTATTTAGATTTTTGCCATCGATCTCTATACTGCCATCCGTTGGTGAATAAAGGCCGACCAAGAGATCTGCAATCGAGCTTTTGCCTGCACCGCTCCTGCCGACAAGGGCGACCGTCTTCCCCTTGGGGATATCAATGGTTACTCCCCTTAGTGCGGGTTGACTGGATGATCCGTAAAGGAGCTGCACTTCATTCAAGCGTATAGAACTCTGTAGTCCGCCAAAATGGTCGCCGTTCGTTCGTCTAAACGACTTGTCCTCGGATTTTAGAATATCATTCAAACAATTCAGATCTCCGGAGTTGCGCTTCATCATTGTGAAGCCATTGGAAATGTCGCCAAAGCGCATATTCAAGCGCTGCAGGGCAATTACAAAGGCGACCAGGCTCGGCAGAATTCCTGCTTGGCGAGACTGAAAAAGGGTGACACTAAGAATGGCAATGATTGATATCGCCATTATCGGCAGCAGCTGAGCTATCGGCTGGGTTACCGCAACAAGCCTTGCTTGCCTGTAGAGGTTCCTTTCCAGCTCCCCCATCCTTTCTTGCAGCCTTCGATCCGCGGTGTCAAGTTGGCCACTGCTGTGCAGAAGACGCAATCCTTGAATGTCTTCGTTGATTCGCCCGCTGATACCCATGCTGATCGAGGATAGTTGCTGGGCGACTCTCCCTATCTTGGGCAGAAGCTTCTTTTGTATTGCTGTGATGACCACACCCATGGCAATGGCAGCAATCAATAGCCAAGGCGAAAGGGAAACAAGAACGAATAGGTAGCCAAACGCCATCAAAGTGTTTAGCACCAGATCTGCGATCACATTGATCTGCGATCGGATCGCGCTTGGACCCGAATTCGCATAATAAGTGAGTTCTCCAACTCGGTAGGAGCTCGCGCAGGGGAAGTCAAGCTTCAGGACCTGGCTATGGATCACGGATGTGATCTTGGCCATGATTCTGGAGCCGAAATAGGCGCCACTGATGTTGTTGATATATCGACAGAGGCTGTTAATGGCCTGCAGTGCAACAGCCAGGCTCATCAGCGCAACAAACAGCGTGGTTGTTGATGCGTGCCCTAACCAGTTCTGGAGGAAAGGCAGGTGAGAGAGCAGACTACTTTTCTGCCAGCGTGTGGAATCATTGGGATTCGCCAGCAATCCTACGGCGAGGAAGATAACCCCAATGGTTGCCCCTTCACTGATGGCGACAAGTACGCCACTCACCATATTGGTGGCAATCGACTTCCATTCCTTTCGGGCGGTCTGGCGAATGAGTCGTTGGGCGGGACTCTGGTCCAGGAAAGGGGCAAGTATCTTTCCCTTCAGGCGAACTAGTTTTGTTTTGACGGTGGTAAACAAGGGTGGCTCGGAAGGAGGGAAGTAGATTCGACGGAGGTGGAGACTAGGGTGAGGAAGAAGGCAGTTCAAACGTCTCCACTTTTTTACTTATCGAATCCCGTTGCGACAAAGGCGCGACCATCTTACCTGCTCTCGCGGCTTTTTCCTGCTGTTCCTCGCATCATGCTTGCCGAGTGATGATTCACCCTTCCAGGTTGCTGCTGATCACGGCGTCGGGGATCCTTCTTGCAGCACTGGCTCACCAGGTTGCGAAACCTTTTCGGAATCCTTCGCAGTCATTATTGGCGGATCCCCCGTTTTCCCGTCTGGGTCCGCGGCATCTCGCGTTGGTGATCAATAGCGCGGATCCCCTCAGCGAACGGATTGGCCTCCACTACATCAGGGTCCGCTCCATCCCTGCGGACCAGGTGATCCGTGTTTCCTTCCCTCCTGGGAATGCCAACCTTTCGCCCGCACGCTTCCTGGCTATCCGTCGGTACGTTCTGGCCCGCACCCCCGCCCATGTGCAGGTTTATGCATTGGTCTGGGCGGCTCCCTACCGCGTGGGATGTCAGTCGATCACCTCGGCTTTCAGCTTCGGGCTGGATCCGGCATGGTGCTCCCAGGGCTGTCGTGCCACGAAGCTGAACCCCCTGCACGCCCGTGGTGATGTGCGCCGTCCATGGAATGAACTGCGTTTTCGGCCCAGCATGATGTTGGCCGCCACCACCTACGAGCATGGCGTCCAACTGATTGATCGCGGTGTTGCCTCGGACGGCCAGGCACCCGGTGGTACTGCCTATTTTTTGAGTACATCGGATCCGGCTCGTAATGTTCGTGCCGCCGGTTATGGTCACATCCGCCAGGCCTTCGGATCCCATTTTCGCATTCGAATCCTGAAGCAGGATCGGCTTCAGCCAGTGAAGGACGTGATGTTCTATTTCACGGGCCTGGCGAATGTGGCCGGCCTTGATCGCCTCCGTTTTCGTCCTGGTGCGGTTGCAGACCACCTGACCTCTCTGGGAGGGCAGCTGACCGACAGTCCTCAGATGAGTTCGCTTCGCTGGTTGGAAGCAGGTGCCACAGGCAGTTATGGAACGGTGGTTGAGCCGTGCAATTTGAGAGCCAAATTTCCTGATCCAGGTCTGATCCTCACCTATTATCTACGTGGCGATACCTTGATTGAGTCCTATTGGAAAAGTGTGGCGATGCCTGGCCAGGGCGTATTCATTGGTGAGCCCCTGGCTCGCCCATGGCACCCTCAATCTGCTCAATCAAGCCACCGCCAAGTAGCAGGTCTTCTGAATACCAAACAGCTGCCTGGCCCGGAGTCAATGAAAACTGAGGTTCCCGAAAGGTGAGCTTGCACCGTTCTTGGGACATCGGCCGTAGCTCCGCTTCCACGGGTTCGCTGCGGTAGCGCACCTGAACCATCACAGTGGTCATGGACGTCAGCGGTTCGATCGATACCCAGTTGATGGAACCTACCGTGCAGCTGATTCTACCTGCCTGCTCTCTCGTGGCGACAATGACACGGTTGCTGGCTCCATCGAGCCGCACCACATGCAGTGGTTCCTTCCAGGCTACGCCAAGGCCTTTGCGTTGTCCGATCGTGAAATGTTCGATGCCATCGTGTTCACCGATGACCTTGCCATCAGGGAGTGTAATTTCTCCCTTTCGCGGTGGCAGATAGGCATCCAGAAATGCCTTCATCGATCCATGGTGATCTGCCAGGCATAAATCCTGGCTCTCCGCTTTTGTCGCGGTTCTGAGTCCAAGGTGTGCAGCTTCGGCTCGGGTGTCTGTCTTGTTCATTTCCCCCAGTGGAAAGACGAGCCTGCTGAGCACTTTCTGGGGCAGGTCATAGAGAAAGTAACTCTGGTCCTTGCTCCGATCCAGCCCCCGCAATAGCTGGGTTCTTCCCCCTTCTAGACCCGGCCTTACGCGGGCGTAATGGCCCGTGGCGATTCTTTCGATCCCTTGTTCGCTTTCTGCCCAGGCAATCATGGGCCCGAATTTCACACTGCGATTGCAGCGAGAGCACGGCAAGGGCGTCACGCCGCTGCTGTAGCCGCTGATCAGGAAGTCAACAATCTGCTCCTTGAAATTTTCCCGTGAATCCACTACGTGATGGCGGATGGCTAGCTGCTCGCACAGGGCAGCGGCATCCACCAACCCCTCGGCGCAGCAAGCCCCCTTGCCACTCATCAGCCACAGGGTGAGTCCTTCCACTTCCCACCCCGCCTTCACCAACAAGGCGGCAGTCAGGGAGCTGTCCACGCCCCCGGAGAGCCCCACTGCCACCCGGTGCTTCCCAGGCCAGGCCCGCAACCGTTCCAGGGTTTCCTCGCCTGCCCTGGTGGCACAGCTGGGATTAGTGGCTGCTGAGGTCAAGGGAGAGATCTCGGGGTGATGGCGGGAGGGCACCCTCTGCCCATCATGGAATCGCGCCGACCTGGCTGTTGTGACCCCTTTGGCTGCTTCGCCTTACTGGCCTGCTCGGGATGCCGACCACCTGCTGGTTTCCGCTGCCCAGATGGCTGCGATCGAGGACGAACTCTTCGCCAGCGGCCTGCCCGTGGAGGCCTTGATGGAGAAGGCGGCCCTGGGGCTCAGCCGCCGGATTCTCCTCCTGGAGCCGCAACGGCCCGTGGTCGTGTTGGTGGGGCCTGGTCACAACGGGGGCGATGGCCTGGTGGTGGCGCGGGAATTGTTTCTCGCCGGCAGGAACGTGTGCATCTGGTGTCCTTTCGATCGGCTCAAACCACTCACCGCTTCCCATTTCCAGCACGCACGCTGGCTGGGTGTGCCCGTTCTTGATGCTCCGCCCGATCCGGAGGCCGGTTCCCTCTGGGTGGATGGCCTCTTCGGCAATGGGCAGCGACGCCCCCCTGGTCCGGAGATGGAGGCGCTGTTGCAGCGGCGCCATCGACACCAGCCCGATGGCCTGGTGTCCATCGATGTGCCCACCGGCCTCTGCTCCGATACCGGTACCTGGCTGGGCGATTTCTGTGCCCACGCCCAGATCACGTATTGCCTGGGCCTGATTCGCCAGGGCCTCGTTCAGGACCCAGCGCTCGCGTCGGTGGGCCTTCTGGAGCGGATCGATCTCGGTCTGCCGCCCTCGTTGCTGGTCTTGCTGGCAGCGGATCAGCCCCTCGGCCTCGGGCTATCGCCGCAGGCCATGGAGGCGGACCTGATTGGGGCGCCGTGGCCTCTGCTGGACCCTGCTGCCGCCAAGTACGGGCGGGGCCGCTTGCTCGTGGTGGCCGGTAGCAGGCGCTATCAGGGGGCTGTGCACCTGGCGTTGATGGGGGCCACGGCAGCCGGTTGCGGCAGTCTTCGGGCGATGCTCCCCCAGGAGGTCGCCTCCCAGCTCTGGCTCGCCCATCCCCATGTGGTGGTGGAGGCAGCACTGCCCTCCCTGCCGGATGGTTCGCTCTGCATCGCGCCCAGAGACCTGCCGGGGGCATGGTTGGATCGACTCGATGCCCTGCTGATCGGCCCGGGGCTGGGATGTGGGCCGGAACCCTCCGCCCCCTGGCCGCAGCTGCAGGACTTTCCGGGTCTGGTCGTGATCGATGCCGACGGATTGAACCGTCTGGCCCGGAGCAACGCCCCCCTCGACTGGTTCACAGGGCGCCGAGGCGCCACCTGGATCACCCCCCATCGGCAGGAATTCGGCAGGCTGTTTCCGGATCTGGTTGCCCTTCCATCCCTGGAGGCGGCTGCCCAGGCGGCCCGGCGCAGCAATGCTGTGGTTCTGCTGAAGGGGGCTCGCACGGTGGTGGCCGCTCCGGACGGGCGGCGCTGGCAGATCCTGCGCGCCAACCAGAAGGTGGCTCGCAGTGGTCTGGGGGATCTGCTGGCGGGCTACGGGGCGGGAATCGGGGCCATGGCGGTTGCATCTACCTCCACCACGCCTGATGCCGCGCTCTTGGCGGCTGCGGCTCTCTCCCATGCCCGGGCGGGATGTCAGCTACTGGGAACCTCCCCAATGGATATGGCGGTTGCCCTGCAATCAGTTGCAGATCTTTCTGGCAATATCTGGTGAGATATGCGGACGATCTGCTTCGATTCAAATCGATCCGTGTTGTTTTGCTAGCAGAAGCTAAAGGATTTCTGGAGGTGCGTCATGATTTTGGCCGCTGGCGGGATAGTTGTCGCCAACGCACTTTGCGCTTCAGCTGCGAATGACTGTTTCTTCCCTGAAGGCGGGCGATGGGTCCACCCGAAGAGGTGGGGATTCCATGACCTGGTATCTAGCTTCTATCGGCAGGGAGCCTCTGCTGACTCCAGCCGAGGAGATTGAGCTGGGCAATCAGGTGCAGGCCATGATGCAGTTGGTGGAGGAAAATCGCGAAGAATATTCATTGCATGAACGTAAAATCATCAAAATTGGTCGCCGCTCCAAAGAGCGGATGATGAAGGCGAATCTCCGTCTGGTTGTCAGTGTCGCAAAGAAATATCAAGGCAAGGGGATGGAGCTGCTTGACCTGATTCAGGAAGGATCTCTGGGGCTTGAGCGTGCGGTCGAGAAGTTTGATCCGACCCGTGGCTACAAGTTTTCCACCTACGCCTTCTGGTGGATCCGCCAGAGCATGACCAGGGCCATCGCCTGTCAATCCCGCACCATCCGGCTCCCCGTTCACCTCAGCGAGCGACTCACTACCATCCGCAAGGTCAGTCTGGATCTGGCTCACAAGCTGGGGGCAATGCCCAGCAGGCAGGAGATTGCCGAAGCGATCGGCATGCCCCTCGATGAACTCGATTCCCTGCTCCGCCAATCCCTCACCACCTCCAGCCTCGATGCACCGATCAACGCCGAAGAAGGCAGGAGTTTCCTTGGCGATCTGATCGCTGATGGCTCCGCGGAGGAACCCCTGGATCGGGTGGAGCGGGGAATGCACCACGAGCAGTTGGGCCGTTGGCTGAGCCACCTCACCGAGCAGGAACGGGAAGTGCTGGCCATGCGTTTCGGGCTCGACGGCCAGGAGCGTCACACTCTGGCCGAAATCGGACGCCAGCTGGATGTTTCACGCGAACGGGTGCGCCAGGTGGAGCTGAAGGCCCTGCGCAAGTTGCGCAATCTCACCCGAAGGATTCCACCCGGACTCTGAGCCCCCGACTTTGAGACGCCGACTCGGGCTGCCGATCAGTCCTCCGCCCAGATGTATCGGGTGAGCTCGCTGCCGTCCGGTTCCGGGGCGGCCAGGGCGAATTCCACACAATCGGCCACCTCGGCATCGATCTCTTTCTCGATCTGCCGGAGCTCCTCTTCGCTGGCAAGGCCCCGCTCCTTGAGCTGGACCGCCAGGCGTTTGATCGGATCCCGTTTGGCCCAGAATTCCTTCTCGGCCGCCGCCCGAAGCTCGTCCGGATCGGCCAGGGAGTGACCCCGGAAGCGGTAGGTGAGGCATTCCAGTAGGGTGGGGCCTTCTCCAGCCCGGGCCCGTTCAATCGCTCGCTGGGCCGCTGCCCTCACGGCCAGGACGTCCATGCCGTCCACCTCTTCCCCATGCATGCCGAATCCGGCCGCCTTGCGCCAGATCTCCGGCTCACTGGTGGCACGGTTGTGGTCCATGCCGATGGCCCACCTGTTGTTTTCGACCACGAACAGAATCGGCAGCTTCCATAGGGTCGCCATGTTCAGGCATTCGTAAAACTGGCCGATGTTGCAGGTTCCGTCGCCGAAGAAGGCGGCTGTCACCGCATCGCTGTCGCTCTGACCGAGGGCATCGCGCTTGTAGCGGCTGGTGAAGGCGGCTCCTAGGGCCACGGGGATTCCTTCGCCGATGAAGGCATAGCCGCCCAGCAGATGGTGCTCCTTGGAAAACAGGTGCATGGAGCCCCCACGGCCCTTGCTGCAACCGGTCTCCTTGCCGAACAGTTCGCTCATCACCTCGCGCGCCGGCACTCCGCAGCTCAAGGCGTGCACGTGGTCGCGGTAGGTGCTGCAGAACCAGTCGTGCTGCATCTTCATCGCCTTGATCACCCCGGTGCTCACGGCCTCCTGGCCGTTGTAGAGGTGCACGAAGCCGAACATCTTGCCCCGGTAATACATCTCGGCGCACTTGTCCTCGAAGCGCCGGCCCAGGGTCATATCGCGGTAGAGCATCAGCCCTTCCTCGCGGCTGATCGGGGCGGCTTCCGCCGGATAGAGCCCTTCGAGCCGGATGGCATGGCTGCCGACGTCACCTGCCTCTGAGGGCGCTGACGAGGAGGAGGCCTGGAGGGATGTGGCGACCTCTTGACTCATCGACTGACCTACCGATGTTTGTGGGGCCGACTGTAAGGGTTCCGTTCACGTTGGATTGTTCAGTTCCGGGCCCGGGTCGTTGCCAGTGGCGTCGATCTCCGGTTCACTGATCCCTGACACCGCAACGGTCCATGGCCTCTCCGGATGCCCGGCGTGGATTTCCCGATTGAGCCGGAGCGGCTGCTGGGTCTTGGCCGCGGTGCGGCGGCCTCGGATCTGGAGGCAGCCCTTTTTCGCCGGCTGACGCCGCCCGCGTGGGGAGGCCTCAGTACTGCCACTCTGGAGGCGCGGGCCGCCTGGCTTCAGTGTGCGGCCGACCAGCTGCGGGGGCGCCCGACCCGGCCGGTTCAGGGCGGTGCGGCCCTGGTGGCGGCCTGGATGCTGGAGCTGGAGCAGGGGGACGCCCTGGAGATGGTCCGTCGGCTGGAGCCCTATGGGGGGCTCACGGCAGGGCAGGCTGCTGCCGAGGACCTCACACCCGCGCTGCTGGCGGATGTGCGCCATCTGTTGATCCATGCCGCCCGATCGGCCGCCCAGCAGCTGGTGCGGCAGCGGCGATTCGAGGCGGCGGATCGTCTGTTGCGCAGCTGCCGCGGCAACCTGGCCTCCGTGGCCGGCTCCGGCCGCCTGGACGGCCTTGATCACGATCGCCAGCGGCTGGTGCCGTACCGGATCCTCGACCTGCTGAGTCGGGAGCTGGGCGATGGCGAATCTCGCTCGGCGGGCCTGGCCTTGCTGAATGCCTTGCTTGAGCAGCGTGGAGGCCTCGACGGCCCCGGCGACGGGGAATTCGATGCCCGTTCGTTTGCCAAATTTCTCCTGCAGATCCGCTCTTTCCTCACCATCCAGGAATGGATCGACTGCCTGGAGCTCTGCCTTCAACGCGGTGATCCTTCCGCCCTCGAACCCATGGTCGAGGCCCTGGTCGCCTCAGGATTCCTGCAGCGCAAGCCGGCCCGGGTGCAGAAGGCGCTGGATCTGCTGGGGGCCAGGAGCTTCCTTGTGCCGGATCGAAGACTCGCCTGCCTCCATCTGTTGCTCGGGGAGATCGAGGTGGCACAAGCCTGGATGCCTGATCCAGGCGGAGCAGCCGGGAATTCCCCGGATGGCCACCTTGAGGCTCTCTGTGAGATGTGCCGCAGCTGGCTCGCCCAGGGGATCACGGCGGGCTACCGCGATACATCCACGGCCCTGGTCGATCTGCCCGCCTGGTTCGCCGATCGCACCGTGCTCACCTTTCTCGAGCAGCGCGGTACAGCGGAAAGCCGCCCGGGGGCCAGGCCCGCTTGGGATCCCCGCCCTCGCTCCGGAGTCGTTGCAGGCGGCGCTCCCTCCCCTCGTGCATCCAGACGCTGGTCGGAACCCACCCGCCCCGCCGGCCAGGGGCAGTCGCGGCGGGCCAGGCTCCGGCGCTCCGCGGCTGCGGCGGCCCATGGCCTGCAGGCCCATCGCTCCGCTTCGGGGGGGAGCCGGGGTCGGGGGACCGGAGCCAGTCGCTTTACTTCCCTGGTGATCTTCACGATGGCTTCGGTGCTCGGAGCCGGCCTCGCCGTCGGTCTGCAACGCCTCTCCCAGCCCCAGCTTCGGAGCGGTGCTGCCGCTCCAGTGCCTGTCACCCCTTCCCCGCCACTTCGAGCAGAGAAGAGATCCCTTCCCCGCTCCGTGGCCGTGGGCCCGCCGAAGGAGTTGCCGGTGCTGCAGGGCCCCGATCCGGCCCCGGAGCAGTTGCAGGTTCGCCTCCAGGACTGGCTGGATCGCAAGGGGAGGCTGCTGGCGGGCCAGGAGGAAAGGGTGGGGGATCTGGAGGCCCATGTGGCACCCGCCCTGGTCCAGTCGGTGCGGGAGCTGCGCCGGGGCGATCAGCAGCAGGGGGCCCTGCAGCGCACCCTGGCGCAGATTGAATCCGTGCAGGCCGTCGCCCGCAGCACGGATCACGTGACGCTTGAGGCCAAGATCCGCTACGCCGATGAGCTGCTGGATCGCAATGGGCTGCTGTTGGGGCGCACCCCCCTGGTGCTGCTCCGCAATCGCTATCACTTCACCCGGCTGGCCGACGGCTGGAAGCTCACCGACTGGAGCCAGCTCGAACCGGGTCAACCGCTCGCTTCGCTCAGCGATCCCCTACAGCAGGAAAATCCCTGAGGCCTGCTCCTTAAACTCATGCCGTCAGTTTGGTAAAGCGGTTGGAGCTGCCGATCGATCATTTCCGTCTGTTGGGCGTGGGCCCCAGCACCGATGCCCAGGCGGTTCTCCACATGCTCCACCAGCGGCTGAACCGTGTTCCTGAGGATGGTTTCAGCCCGGAAACCCTGCAAGCCCGGGCCGAGCTGCTGCGCTCCAGCGCCGATCTGCTTAGTGATTCCGAGCGTCGCGCTTCCTATGAAGCCGACCTCACGGCCCTTGCCGCCACGGGCGAACACGTGATGCCGGCCCTGGATGTGCCGTCGGCCAGGGAGGTGGCAGGGCTGCTGCTCCTGCTCGAGGCCGGCCAACCCCTCGACTGCTTCGAGCTGGCCCGCCGCGGCCTCCAACCGCCCCAGGCGCCAGCCCTCGGGAGCAACAGAGAGGCGGATCTCACCCTGCTGGCCGGTCTGGCCTGCCTCGACAGCGCTGAGGAATTCCAGCAGCAGCGGCGTTATGAAGCGGCGGCGACCACCCTGCAGCAGGGCCTGGAATTGCTGCAGCGCATGGGCCAGTTGCCAGAGCTGCGGGAGCGGATGAGCGCGGATCTGGATCACCTGGCTCCGTACCGCGTGCTTGATCTGCTCAGCCGCGATCCGATGGCCAGGGAGGAACGAAGCGAGGGCCTGGCTCTGCTGGAGCAGCTTGTCCAGCGCCGCGGCGGCCTGGAAGGGGAGGGCGATCCTGCGTTCGGCAAGCAGGAGTTCCAGGCCTTCTTCAAACAGATCCGTGCCTTCCTCACCGTCCAGGAACAGGTGGATCTGTTCAGCCGCTGGGGTGATGGGGGATCGGCGGCAGCGGATTTTCTGGCCACCACAGCCCTGACAGCCTCCGGATTCGCCCAGCGCAAGCCCGAGCGGATCGCGGAGGCCCGCGAGCGCCTGGTGGCGAGTGGCCGCAACGGCATCGAGCCCCTGTTGGCGAATCTGCATCTTTTGCTCGGGGAAGTGGATGCGGCCAAGGCCGCCTTTCACGAGGGGGCGGGCCGGGAGCTTCAGGCCTGGGCCGCCCGCCAGAGTGATGACTCCCTCGGTCAGGTCTGCGCCTACTGCCGTGACTGGCTGGCCCGGGATGTGCTTCCCGGTTATCGGGACCTCGACGCCGATGCCGACCTGGATGCCTATTTCAGCGATCGCGATGTGATCGCCTACGTGGAACGGGAGGATCGCCGCAGCGGCAGGATGTACGGGGCTGCATCGGGGCCGCTGGAGTCTTCGGCCTCTTCGTTCGCCCCCACCTTCGGTCCGTCCTCTTTCACGAGCCCTTCCTTTGCTCCTGTCAGCGGCGAACAGGAGACCCCTGCAGGGGACTTCGAACTCCCCTCCTGGTTCCTCGAGCCCTTACCTTCCTCCGCCTCCCGGAATGCGGCCGCCGATCCCTTCGGCGATCTGGACTTGGGCGGGGATACCATCCGCCCTTCCTCCCACCCGGCAGATCTCGAGGAAGAGGAAGCTCCCCTCGGATGGTCGCTGCCCCGTCTTCCCCGCTCCCTGCCCCGGTTTTTTCCGCAGGGCTGGCCTGGGGTCAGCGCCCATTGGTTGCTGCCTGCGACAGCCGCCGTGGGGGTTGCCCTGGTGGCGGGCAGCTGGCTGTTCCGGCCCCGGTCGCCGGCGCCTCCTGCCAAACCCTCCGCCGTCTCGATTCCTGTCCAGCCGGTTTCCTCTCGTCCGGCCGGAGTGCCGGTGCTGAGTGCTGGCACGGGTGCGGTCGGGTCGGCACCTGCCGCCTCCGGCGCCGCCCCTGCGGTGGATCGCTCCGCTGCCCCGACGGCGTCTGCAACTTCCTCCCCAACGGCCTCGGCGACGGCTGCCTCCACGACCCCTGTCGGGGCTGGCAAGGCTCTGACCTCGGCGGCGCCCAGTTCCGTGGAACTTCAGTCCCTGCTGGAACGTTGGCTGGCCGCGAAGACGGCCGTGCTGGCGGGCCAGGAGAAGCCGGCGGATCTGGAGCTCCTGGCTCAGGACGGAGCAATCGACCATCTGCTCAGCGAGCGCCGTCAGGACCAAAGTCAGCAGCAGACCCAGAAACTCAGTGCCCGGATCACCGATCTCACGATCACGGAGAGATCCCCGAATCGCATCGCCGTGCGGGCCGTTCTGAACTACAGCGATGCTCGCCTCGACGCTTCCGGCAAGGAGGTGGACCGCACCGCGCCCACCACGCTTCGCAATCTCTACGTGTTCGGCCGCGATGGAGAGGGCTGGCGCCTCGTCGCCACACGCCCTGCCGACTGATCCTGCCCAGCAGGCACCCCCTCTCTCCGCCGCCGTTCCGGCAGCGCACCCTCCCCACCCCTCCGATGTTCGACGAGCTTTCCCAGCGTTTCGAAGACGCCGTCAAGAGCCTGCGCGGCCAGGCCACCATCTCCGAAACGAATGTGGATGGCGCGCTCAAGGAGGTGCGTCGCGCCCTGCTGGAAGCGGATGTGAGTCTTCCCGTGGTGCGGGACTTCGTGGAGGAAGTGCGCCGCAAGGCCGTGGGTGCCGAGGTGGTGCGGGGCGTCAGTCCCGATCAGAAGTTCATTCAGGTGGTGCATGAGCAGCTGGTGGAGACCATGGGGGGCGAGAACGCTCCCTTGGCCGCCGGTGGCAAGGCCGGTGACCCCTCCGTGGTGCTGATGGCGGGCCTCCAAGGCGCCGGCAAGACCACCGCCACCGCCAAGCTCGGCCTCTACCTCAAGGAACAGGGCCGCAGGGCCCTGCTGGTGGGAGCCGATGTCTATCGCCCGGCGGCCAGCGAGCAGCTCAAGACCCTGGGCCATCAGATCGGCGTGGAGGTGTTCAGCCTCGGCACCGACGCCAAGCCCGAAGCCATCGCATCGGCTGGCATCGAAAAAGCCAGGACCGAAGGCTTCGACACCGTGCTGGTGGACACGGCAGGTCGACTCCAGATCGACACGGCGATGATGGAGGAGATGGTGCGGATCCGTGAGGCCGTGCAGCCCGATGAGGTGCTGCTGGTGGTGGACGCAATGATCGGTCAGGAGGCAGCAGAGCTCACCCGCGCCTTTCACCAGCAGGTGGGGATCACCGGGGCCGTGCTCACCAAGCTGGACGGCGACTCCCGTGGGGGCGCCGCCCTTTCGATCCGCAAGGTGAGCGGAGCACCGATCAAGTTCATCGGCACCGGCGAGAAGGTGGAGGCGCTGCAGCCCTTTCACCCGGAGCGGATGGCCAGCCGCATTCTGGGCATGGGCGATGTGCTTACCCTGGTGGAGAAGGCCCAGAAGGAGGTGGAGCTGGCCGATGTGGCCCGCATGCAGCAGAAGCTGCAGGAGGCGTCGTTCGATTTCTCCGACTTTCTCCAGCAGATGCGCCTGATCCGGCGCATGGGGTCCCTGGGGGGGCTGATGAAGATGATTCCGGGCATGAACAAGATCGATGACGGCATGCTCCGGCAGGGGGAGCAGCAGTTGCGCAAGATCGAGGCGATGATCGGTTCGATGACCGAGGCCGAACGGTGCCAACCGGAACTGCTGGCCTCCCAGCCCTCGCGTCGTCGTCGGATCGCCTCCGGCTGTGGCTACACCCCGGCCGATGTGGACAAGGTGCTGGCCGATTTCCAGAAGATGAGGGGATTCATGCAGCAGATGAGCCGGGGAGGCATGCCCGGGATGCCTGGCATGCCTGGGATGGGCGGCGGTGGATTCCCCGGGATGCCCGGTATGGGGGGGATGCCGGGGATGCCTGGGATGGGAGGAGGCAGGCCCGGTGCCGGAGCGCGGGGAGGGTCTGCCCAACCCGCCAAGGCCCCCCGTCCGGCCAAGAAGCGCAAGGGTTTCGGCGAGCTCTGAGCCAGGCATCCGCTGCATCAGGGACAACCGGTCCCTCCGCAGGGTAAACTCGTCGTTTGGAAACTCTCCGGTAAGGCCACGATGATCAAGCTCCGCCTGAAGCGGTTCGGTAAGAAGCGGGAAGCGAGTTTCCGTCTTGTGGCCACCAACAGCACTTCCCGTAGGGATGGTCGTCCGCTCGAGGAGCTGGGCTTCTATAACCCCCGTACCAAGGAAACCCGTCTCGATGCCGAGGCCATCAGGGTTCGCCTCGGGCAGGGCGCCCAGCCCACCGATACGGTCCGGTCCCTGCTCGAGAAGGGTGGTCTGATCGAGAAGACCGTCCGTCCGGCCGAGATCGTCGGCAAGAAGAAGCAGGCGGAAGCTCGCGAAGCCGCCGCTGCCGCTGCCAAGAAGGCCGAGGCTGAGGCCAAGGCTGCCGCCGCCGCAGCGGAAGCTGAGGCTGCCGCCGCAGCAGTAGAGGCCGCCGCAGAGGCCGCCGCCGCGCCGGAGCCCGAGGCGGCTGCCGAACCGGAGGCCTGACCTCCTGCCCGTTCCCCATGGGAGTCCGATCCCTGCCTCCCGAAGCCTCAGGAAGCAACCAGGAGCCTGAATCCACAGGCTCCGCCGCTCCGGCAGGGACGGCGATTCTCTCCCTGCCGCATTCCTCGGCTGCCCTGGCCCTGGCTGGTGAGGCCGAAGCCACGCTTCGGAAGCTCGAGCATCTCACCGGTGCCTCGCTGGTTCTGAGGGGTCTGGATCTGGTAGTGCAGGGCCGTCCCGCTCAGGTGGAGCGAGCCATGGCTCTCCTCCAGCTGCTGGAGCCCCTCTGGCAGGCTGGCGAAAGGGTCAATGCCGTGGATCTGCAGGCTGCCCTCACCGCTCTCGACACCGGTCGGGGGGCAGAACATGGAGCCCTTGGGCGTCAGGTTCTGGCCACCAGTCGTGCCGGCAGGCTGCTGCGCCCCCGCACCCTGCGGCAGAAGTCTTTTGTCGAGGCGATCGAACGCCACGACCTCACGATCGCGATCGGCCCGGCGGGCACCGGCAAGACATTTCTGGCCACGGTTCAGGCCGTCCGGATGCTGCAGGAACGAAAGGTGGAGCGGTTGGTGCTCACCCGGCCTGCGGTGGAAGCCGGAGAGCGCCTCGGTTTCCTCCCCGGTGACCTGCAACAGAAGGTAGATCCCTACCTTCGCCCGCTATATGACGCCCTCCACATGCTTCTGGGCCAGGAGCGCACGGTGCAGCTGATGGAGAAGGGGGTGATCGAGGTGGCACCACTTGCCTACATGCGCGGCCGAACCCTGGCCGATGCTTTCGTCATCCTTGATGAGGCGCAGAACACCACCTGTGCCCAGATGCGCATGGTGCTCACCAGGCTCGGGGAAAATTCCCGGATGGTGGTCACGGGGGACACCACCCAGATTGACCTTCCACCCGGGCAGCTGAGTGGGCTGGTGGAGGCAGGTCAGGTGCTTCAGGGGGTGGAGGGGGTGGCCATCTGTCGCTTCACCGACGCGGATGTGGTTCGTCATCCCCTTGTCCAGCGGCTGGTGCAGGCCTATGCCCGCAAGGCCCTTCCATAGGGAGATCCGCACCCTTCCCCCTCCCATGCCCAGCCCGGCACTGGCAGGATATGCGCAGTCGGAACGTCTCTGAGCCATGCCGGCCAGCAGCAATTTTCAGCAAGCCATCCGGGAAGCCCAGCACGGCGGTCTGGTTGGCCCCAACGTGGTCAACAAAGCCCTGCCTTACGTGGGCGGTGGCATGGTGCTCACCGCAGCGGGGGTGATCGGTGGTCTCGGCCTGATGGCCAGCAATGCCGCCCTGTTCATGCCCCTCTTCTGGGTGGCCCTGATCGGCAATTTCATTCTTTTCTTCATTGCCCAGAATGTGGCCACCCGTGGCGATAACGCCACGGCCCTGCCGTTGCTCACGGCCTACAGCCTGCTCACGGGCTTCACCCTGAGCGGCATCGTCAGCTATGCGGTGACAACCGCAGGCATCGGTGCTGTGGCCACCGCCGCCCTCGCCACCGGCATCACCTTCGTTGTCGCCTCCTTCACCGGTCGCCGCATGAGCGACAACGTCGGTCAGGCCCTTTCCTCGGTGGTCGGTCTGGGGATCCTGGGGCTGGTGATCGCCATGGTGGTGCAGGTGGTCGGAAGCATCTTTGCCCCCGGTATTTTTGCTGCCGGTGGTTTTGAGCTCCTGATTGCCGGTCTGGGTACGGTGCTCTTCGTAGGGGCCGCTTTTGTGGACTTCTACACGATGCCCCGTACCTATAGTGACAACCAATACCTTGCCGGTGCGCTCGGTATGTATCTGACCTACATCAACCTGTTCGTGTTCGTGTTGCGTCTGATCATTGCCATGCAGGGAGGCGGTAGGCGCGACTGATCCACGCCTTTCATGCTTGAATGGCTTGGACAAAGTCGGACCGGGAATGGGAGTTATTCTGAGTTCTTCTCCGGTAAATTCATTCCCAATTCTTATTTTCTTCGCAGCCCTCTCTTGGTGGACGGGCTGCTTTCTCATGGGGGCTCTCCTGTCGGACCTCCCCTCGGTTAGTGCTTTTTCATAGTGTTCCGTGTCATGACCAAAACCGCTCTTATCACAGGAATCACCGGTCAGGACGGTTCCTATCTGGCCGAGCTGCTGCTCGAGAAGGGCTATGTGGTCCATGGCATCAAGCGCCGATCCAGCAGTTTCAACACCGATCGCATTGATCATCTATATCAGGACCCCCATGAAACTGATCAGCGTCTGGTGCTGCATTACGGGGACCTCACCGACAGCACCAATCTGATCCGGATCATTCAGCAGGTTCAGCCGGATGAGATCTACAACCTCGGTGCCCAGAGCCATGTGGCGGTGAGCTTCGAGAGCCCGGAATACACTGCTAACTCTGATGCTCTGGGCACGCTAAGGATTCTGGAGGCTGTACGGATTCTGGGCCTGATTCCGAAAACAAGGATCTACCAGGCCTCCACCAGTGAGCTCTATGGGCTTGTGCAGGAGATTCCCCAGAAGGAAAGCACTCCTTTCTATCCACGCAGCCCCTATGGCGTGGCCAAGCTTTATGCCTACTGGATTACAGTCAACTATCGCGAAAGCTATGGGATGTATGCCTGCAACGGCATTCTTTTCAATCATGAAAGTCCGCGTCGGGGTGAAACTTTCGTGACCCGCAAGATCACCCGCGGGCTGGCGCGTATTGATGCCGGTCTGGATCAATGCCTGTTCATGGGGAATCTCGATTCCCTGCGGGACTGGGGTCACGCCCGGGACTATGTGGAGATGCAGTGGCGCATGCTTCAGCAGGAGGGACCTCCCGAAGATTTTGTGATTGCCACCGGTCGTCAGGAATCGGTGCGGCGTTTCATTGAGCTCACGGCCCAGGAGTTGGGTTGGGGTGGCATCGTCTGGAGCGGTACCGGCGTCGAGGAAACCGGGGCCAGGTCCGATACCGGCGCCACGGTGGTGCGGATCGATCGCCGCTACTTCCGGCCGGCCGAGGTGGAAACCCTGCTGGGGGATCCTGCCCGCGCCAAGCAGAAGCTTGGCTGGACTCCCACCACCACCCTGGAGGAGCTGGTGGCCGAAATGGTGCAGGCGGATAAGGAGGAAGCTGCCAAGGAGGCCGTCCTGCGCCGCGAAGGTTTCGCAGTAGTGGGTTCGATGGAGAATCCTCCGATGACCATGGTCAACCCATGAGTGCGCTCCTCCAGCCAAGCGACAGGATCTATGTGGCCGGCCATCGCGGGATGGCTGGATCCGCGATTCACCGGGCCCTGTCATCCCGCGGCTATACGAATCTTCTCACCGCAACCCATGCGGATCTGGATCTCACCGATGGCCAGGCCGTATCGGCCTGGTTCGCTGCTCTCCGGCCGGATGTGGTGGTGCTGGCGGCGGCCAAGGTGGGCGGCATTCATGCCAACGCCACTTATCCCGCCGATTTCCTGCTGGATAATCTGAAGATTCAGAATCATGTGATCGAAAGCGCCTGGCGCCACGGCGTTCGCAGGCTGCTTTTTCTTGGCAGCAGTTGCATCTATCCGAAATTCGCCCCCCAGCCGATCACGGAGGATTCGCTGCTCACCGGTTCTTTGGAACCAACCAATGAGTGGTATGCCATCGCCAAGATCACCGGCATCCAGCTGTGTCGGGCGCTGCGGCTGCAGCATGGATTTGATGCCTTCAGTCTGATGCCCACCAATCTCTATGGGCCAGGCGACAATTACCATCCCACCAATAGCCATGTACTGCCTGCCCTGATCCGGCGTTTCCATGAGGCGGCCCAGACGGGTGCCGAAAGTGTCACCTGCTGGGGCTCAGGATCCCCCAGGCGGGAATTCCTGCATGTGGATGATCTCGCGGAAGCAGCCGTTTTCTGTCTGGAAAACTGGCAACCGGGCAACGATGAGATTCAGTTTCTCAATGTCGGTACCGGAACCGATGTGACCATCCGGGAGCTGGCGGAACAGGTGGCCGCCGCGGTTGGCTTCCGGGGCTCCATCCTCTGGGATGCTTCCAAGCCGGACGGCACCCCTCGCAAGCTGCTGGATGTGGGGCGGCTCGCCTCCCTGGGCTGGCGCGCCCGGATCCCCCTGGAGGAAGGCCTGCGGCAGACTGCCGTGGAATATGCCCAGCGCCTGGCGGCCGGAGAGGAGGTTCGACTTTGAGGGTGCTGGTCACGGGAGGAGGCGGCTATATCGGCAGCCATGCGGTGCGGGCCCTGGGCCGGGCCGGACACCATCCCGTGGTCCTCGACAATCTCGTCTATGGCCATCGGGAGATCGTGGAGAAGGTGCTCCAGGTTCCCCTGGTGGTCGGCCAGGTGGGAGATCGGGAGGTGCTGGAGGCGGTCCTGCGGGGCCGCCATCCCGCTTTGCAGGGAACTCCGCTGGAGGGTCGCCCGATTGAGGCTGTCCTCCATTTCGCCGCCTACGCCTACGTGGGGGAGTCGGTGAGTGACCCGGCGAAGTATTACCGCAACAATCTTGGCGACACGCTGACCTTGCTCGAGGCCTTGGTGGCCAGTGATCGGCCCTTGCCGATCGTTTTTTCTTCCACCTGTGCCACCTATGGCCTTCCCTCCCGGATTCCCCTCACCGAGGATCATCCGCAGGCCCCCATCAACCCCTACGGGCAGAGCAAGTTGATGGTGGAACAGTTGCTCAGGGATTTCGCCAGGGCCTATGGCCTGCCCAGTGTGATTTTCAGGTACTTCAATGCTGCTGGTGCCGATCCCAAGGGAGATCTTGGCGAGGATCATGATCCGGAGACCCATCTGATTCCGCGGGTTCTGGATGTGATGAGCGGCCGCGAGTCGTATCTGCAGATCTTCGGCGATGACTACCCCACGCCCGACGGTACCTGCATCCGGGATTATGTTCATGTCTGTGACCTGGCCGATGCCCACGTTCTGGGTCTTGAAAAGTTGCAAGACATGAGAGGCCGAGTTGGTCCTCCTTTTGATCCTCTAGTTTATAACTTAGGCAATGGTACTGGCTATTCTGTTCAGCAGGTGATTGAGGCGGCGAAGGCGGTCACGGGATGTGGCTTGCTTGCTCACGTCGCCAAGCGGCGCGAAGGTGATCCCGCCCAGTTGGTGGCCAGTGCGGAAAAGGCGCAGAGGGAGCTGGGTTGGCAGCCGCGCTATCCCGAGCTCACCACGATCCTTGAGCATGCCTGGCAATGGCATCGCCTTCGCCATCGGGTGTCCGGCGACGATTAGATAGGCGGGACTGCGCAACTACATAGGCGGGTCTCAGGACGCGACAACAAGGCTCCGATCCCGGTCTGGAGCCCCGCGATGCCCGCCCCTCTGTCGTTGCGCATCAAGGAGCGGTACATGGCCA
>JBKDOV010000010.1:0-22033 GCA_046342815.1 Cyanobacteriota bacterium | reverse complement strand
GCCAGGGTGGAGACATTGAACTGAATCGGACCGCCGGGTCCGCCATCCGGCCCCCCTTTGCCCGGACCGCCGGGGCCGCCCGGGCGGCGGCCCGGTTCCCCACGCCCATACTCCCCGCGGCCGTAGTCACCCCGCCCGTAGTCCCCACGCCCGCCATCGGCGCGTCCGTACTCCTCCCGTTCGTAGTCGGCGCCAGGAAAACGGCGCCCGGCATCGGGATCGCGGGAGGTGCGGCCGGAGGAACGGGATCGGGTCACAGGGTTTCGGGGGTGCGCGGCAGGCCCATCGAATAGTTGAGCACCCGGGAATCGGGGTTGTAGCGGAGATCCCCGGCCTGGAGCAGCTGACGGATCAACCCTTCGAGCTCGGAGCCGATGCGGCGCAGGGTGTAGTCGGTGAGGTCGGCGCCGGCCTGGGCGTTCACCAGCTCGCCGAAGCGATTCCGCACCTTCTCGAGGCTGCTCTCTTCCCAGAGAAATTCGTTGTCGGGATCGATGTCCAGGGTGAGCTGGCTGTCATCGGGCACCAGATCGCCGTTCTCGACCCTGGCCGTGAACAGGCGGATGTGCCGGGTCGTGGACTTCAGCAGCGAGTCGGCCATGGGGATCGGTGGGGAAGGGGCGCAGCGCTTGCCCCTGTTCTCCTAGGACTTTAGGAACTGTGCCCCTGCGCCAGACGGAAGCGGGGCCGATCGGGTCACCGCTCCTGCCTCCGCCCCCGCCTGTGGGCGGGCGCCCGATATGGTTGCCGGTGTTCCGAAGGGTTGCCATGCGCGTCGCCATCGCCGGGGCTGGACTGGCCGGTCTGTCCTGCGCCAAATATCTGTGCGACGCCGGTCATACACCGATTGTGGTCGAGGCGCGCGATGTGCTCGGCGGCAAGGTGGCTGCCTGGCAGGACGCCGATGGCGACTGGTACGAGACCGGGCTGCACATTTTCTTCGGCGCCTATCGCAACATGCGGCAGCTTTTTGCCGAACTGAACATCGAGGACCGGCTGCAGTGGAAGAGCCACTCGATGATCTTCAACCAAAAGGAGACACCGGGTACCTACAGCCGGTTTGATTTCCCCGATCTACCGGCGCCGCTCAATGGTGTGGCGGCGATTCTGGGCAACAACGACATGCTCACCTGGCCGGAGAAAATCTCCTTCGGCCTGGGGTTGGTGCCGGCGATGCTGAGGGGTCAGCAATATGTGGAGGAGTGTGATAAGTACTCCTGGACAGAGTGGCTGCGCATTCACAACATTCCCGAGCGCGTCAACGACGAGGTATTCATCGCCATGGCCAAGGCGTTGAATTTCATTGATCCTGATGAAATCTCCAGCACCGTGGTGCTCACAGCCCTCAACCGCTTCCTGCAGGAGGGGGATGGTTCCAAGATGGCGTTCCTCGACGGCAATCCACCCCAGCGGCTGTGCCAGCCGATCGTCGACTATGTGACGGCCCGCGGGGGTGAAGTGCATCTCGATTCGCCCCTGCGGGAGATTGCCCTCGATGCCGATGGAAACGTCAGTGGCTTCCGCATCGGTGGCATCAAGGGCCGGGAAGGCACCACCCTGACGGCGGACGCCTATGTGAGTGCCCTTCCGGTGGACCCTTTCAAGTTGCTGCTGCCCGCACCATGGAAGGAGCTTCCCTACTTCCAGAAGCTCGATGGCCTCAACGGGGTGCCTGTGATCAACATCCATCTCTGGTTTGATCGCAAGCTCACCGAGATCGACCATCTGTTGTTCAGCCGCAGTCCCCTGCTCAGCGTCTATGCGGACATGAGCAACACCTGCCGTGAGTACGAGGATCCGGATCGCTCGATGCTCGAGCTGGTCTTTGCCCCGGCCAAGGATTGGATCGGCCGCCCGGATGAGGAAATTGTGGCCGCCACCATGGAGGAGCTCAAACGCCTCTTCCCGATGCATTTCACCGGCAAGGATCAAGCGGTGCTGCGCAAATCGATCGTGGTCAAAACGCCGTTGTCGGTTTACAAGACCGTGCCTGGCTGTCAGCAGCTGCGGCCCGACCAGACCAGCCCGATCGCTAATTTCTTCCTGGCCGGTGACTACACCATGCAGCGCTACCTCGCCTCGATGGAGGGGGCGGTGCTGAGTGGAAAGCTCTGTGCCCAGGCCATCGCCACCTCCCCCGCGCTGGCCACCGTCGAGCGGGCTCCGGTGGCCGCCTGATCCGGATGGCGGCCTCTCCCAGCCCATCGCCGGTGGTTCCCAGTCTGGAGGAGGCCTATGAGGCCTGCCGGCAGGAGACCGCCGAGTGGGCCAAGACCTTTTATCTCGGCACCATGTTGATGCCGCCGGCCAAGCGTCGGGCGATCTGGGCCATCTATGTGTGGTGCCGCCGCACCGATGAGTTGATGGACAGCCCGGAGGCCCAGGACCGTCCGGTCGAGGAGCTGGCGGCACGGCTTGATGCCTGGGAGGTCCGCACCCGGGAGATGTTCGAAGGCAAGGTGCGCGATGGTCTGGATCGGGTGATGGTGGACACCCTGGGGCGCTACCCCCAGCCGCTGCAGCCCTATCTGGACATGATCGAGGGCATGCGGATGGATCTCACCACCACCCGCTACGCCAGCTTCGAGGAGCTCAGGCTCTACTGCTACCGGGTGGCCGGCACGGTTGGTCTGATGACGCAGGAGGTGATGGGCCTGGATCCCGCCTACACCTCTTCCCCCTGGAGCGAGCCTCCGGACACCTCGGAAGCGGCCGTTGCCCTCGGCATCGCCAACCAGCTCACCAACATCCTGCGGGATGTGGGGGAGGATCGGGGCCGGGGCCGCATCTATCTTCCCCTCGATGAAATCGAGCGTTTCGGCTACTCGGAAGCCGAGTTGCTGGCCGGCACCCTCAACGACAACTGGCGTGCCCTGATGCGCTTTCAGGTGGAGCGGGCCCGCCACTGGTTCGCCCGCTCCGAGGCGGGCGTGCGCTGGCTGGCCCCTGATGCCCGCTGGCCCGTGTGGGCCTCCCTGCGTCTGTACCGCGGCATCCTCGATGTGATCGAGAAACACGACTACGACGTCTTCAACAAACGCGCCTACGTACCGAAGGCCGGCAAGCTGCTTGATCTGCCGTTCAGCTTCATCGTGGCCCAGGCGCGCTGATCCATTCCAGCAGCAGTGGATTCACCTGCTCCGGTCCCTCATCCTGCGGGCAGTGGCCGAGGCCCGGCAGCACGCGCAACTCCTTCACGCAGCCATAGGTGGCCGCCCAACGGCGGGCCTCGGCCACCGGTTCCCAGGGGTCGTCCTCGCCCCACAGCATTCGCACCGGCAGGTCCAGCTCGGCCAGCAGCTGCGGGGCCAGGCGGTCATCAAACAGGTTCACGAAGCCCCGGAAGCTCTCGGCTGCCCCCGGGGTGCGACTGGGCTCCACCAGCAGGGCCACCAGTTCGTCGTCCACGTGGGCGCCACTCGGATAGGCCTGGGCCAGCACCTGGCGCACCACCAGGGGCCGGGCCAGCAGACCAAACAGGCGATGCACCAGCCAGCGCTGGCGCACCGTGGCCATCACCAGCGGGCGCAGCCATTGCTGCAGCGGCGGTTGTTCCCGCAGGCGTTTGCGGTCCAGCGCCCGTTGCGCGCAGTCGATCAGGATCACCTGGGCGGGGGGGATGCCCCGTTCGGCCAGCATCCGTGCGGCATTGAGGGCCACCACGCCACCGATCGAATTGCCGATCAGATGCACCGGGCGTGGCCCCGCCGCCAGCACCTTTTCGCAGACCAGATCACAAACCTGGCTGGCCCAGAGGTCGAAGCCGTAGGCCACTGCGTCGGCCGTGGGGGGGTCGCCGGCCAGCTGGGAGCGGGGTTTGTCGCTGGCACCGAAGCCCAGGAGATCGAGGGCGAACACCTCGACTTCCTGGGCCAGTACGGGCAAGTTGTGGCGCCAGTGGCGGATCGAGGCACCAAAGCCATGGATCAGCACTGCCGCGGCCGGGGCCTGGGGATCTCCGGCGCGGCACCAACGGATGTGATGTCCTTGCCAGGTCCAGTCCGCCCAGACCGCTTCCGGTTCAGACACTCACTTTCTGGTTGGCCAGCAGGTTCTTGAGCTTGGCCAGTTCGCCGGCCCAGCGGGGATCGGGGGCATCGGCATCCACCGTGTCGGAGTGAACCACCTTGTTCACGGCCTTGCGGCTGGGGGTGGCTGAGGGGGCAGAGCCGTTGCGACGCTCGCCGCCGGGGCCACCGCTGCGGGTCTCACGCCGCTCCGAAATCTCGATGCGCAGGTTGTTGCCACCGAAATCCCGACCGTTGAGCTGCTCGATCACCGTCTCGGCCATTTTCTGGTCGTCCACGTTGGCGAAGCCGAAACCGCGGCAGGCTCCGGTGTCACGGTCGTTGACGGCCTTGAAACGCACGCCTTCGCCCACGCCGGCGAAAAGAGCCTCAAGCTCCTTGGCATCAAAAGACTGCGGCAGGTTGCCGACGTAGAGGCGAACGCTCATGGGAGGTTGGGAGGAACGAAAAAGGAAAACTTCAGCAGGCGAAGAAATCACGCCATTGCGTCATGAAGTTAATCATGCCGCGGGTCCGCGTCCTGGAGCCATTGCCGCGCGCTGGTAAGGATTTCCGTACCTGCGTCGGCTCCGTCCGCCAGGCGGCCGAAGGCGGATTCGCGGGTCAGATGGTCGAGCAGCCTGCCCAGCCAGGGGCCCGGGGGCCTGCCCAGGGCGTGCTGAAGCTGGGTGCCATCGATCGGCGGACGGGGGTGGAACAGCCGGTCGCCGGGATCGCGCCAGCGCTGCAGGGCCTCCACCGCTTCCTCGCGGTTCTCCAGCCTCAGCAGCAGCGCCGGCAGTTCCGCCTCCAGGTTTCGCTGCAGGCTCAGCCGATCCGCCTCCTCGAGGGCCGCCAGGCTGCCGCCGGCGATCTCGAGGCGCTGCCAGCCCCAGCGGAGTCGATCGCAGCGCTGTTGCAGCCTGCGGCTGCCCCGCAACCGGGCCACGGTCTCCCCATCGAGCACGGTGGCCAGGCGGGCCAGGGGCAGGGCCGCGGTGCTTTCCTCGCCGCTCAGACCCCAGGCCTCTGCCCTGGCTTGCGTCAGCGCCTCCAGGGCCGTCTCCGTGGCGCCGCTGCCTGCGGCCGATGGGGCCAGCAGACCGGCCGCCAGGGTCCGCTGCAGACCCCGGTGGCCCGCGGGCGCTGTGGCCATCCGTTCCAGTTCCGCCAGCACCCGCTCGCCCGCCACCGCCTCCAGGCTGCGGTGATGGCGGCGGATCCAGCCCCAGGTGTGTTCCTCGATGGCGAAGTCGAGCTCGCAGGCCAGCCGCAGGCCGCGCAGCAGCCGCAGCGGATCGTCCAGCAGGTTGGCCTCGCTCACGGCCACCAGCCGGCGGCTGGCCAGGTCGCCCAGGCCGCCGAGCGGGTCGATCAGGTCGCCACCGCCAGCGGGCAGAGGCAGGGCGATGGCATTCACGGTGAAATCTCGGCGCCCCAGGTCGGTCTCCAGGTCGGCCCCTTCGCGCCGGGCCAGATCGAGGCTCCAGTGGGCACAGACCAGGCGGACAATGCTTCTCTGCGGATCCAGCACCACGCAGCTGCCGCCCCAGCGGCGTTGCAGGCTGCGGCCGAGGCTGATCGCATCGTCGGGCACCACCAGGTCGAGGTCGGGACGTTCCTTCAGCCTGCCCAGCAGCCCATCGCGCACCGCACCCCCCACCAGCACCGTGCCCTCCGGAAAGGCCTCCGGTGGCACCGGCCAGCGTTCCGGTGCGAGGGACTGCCACAGCAGGCGCAGGCGATCGCCGGGGTCGCAGGTGAGAATGGCGTCCGGGCCGGGCCTCGTCGGCATGTGCATCTGTGTGGATTGCCACTGGGTCGACCGCTGCCAGGCCTACCACGCGGTCGAGCGACAGCACGGCGCCCCCCACCTCAGCTCCGATCCAGACATGCGCCCCCGTGAGCCCAGGATTCATGTGCAGGTGATCGATCTCCCCGGCGGAGCGGTGGGCGTGGAGTGGGACGTGCGGGCCTGCAGCGACTTCCAGGCGGACCCCGGGCGCTGGCAGCGTCTGCGCCCCGGTTGTGCCCGCCCGACGTGAGCAGCTCCGAGGAGGGGGCCTGGTTGCTGGCCCTGCACAGTTCCACCGAAACCCTGGGCCTCGGGCTGCAGCGGCTGGGCCTGCCCCAGGAGCAGAGCCAGCTGGCCACCTTCCCCCTCGGCCGCGCCCTCTCCAACCAGCTGTTCTCGTGCCTTGAGAGCCTGCTGCCGGCCGGGCAGTGGTCCCGGCTCGGAAGGCTGGCGGTCGCCACCGGACCGGGAGGGTTCACCGGCACCCGCCTGACCGTGGTTCTGGCCCGCACCCTCGCCCAGCAGCTGCGGCTCCCCCTGGAGGGGATCAGCAGCTTTCAGCTGGCGGCGCGGCGCCTGCTGGTGGCAGGGGGGCTGGGATTGGGGGGGCGCGGGACGGCCCCCGGACCGTTCTGGCTGGTGCAGGAGCTGCCGCGCCATGGGTTGGTGGCCGGCTTGTATGAGGCCGATCCTGCGGCTCTCGCGGGCCTGGCGGAACGCCGGCCGCCCCGGTTGTTCCGCACTGCCGCCGCCCTGGAGGCGGAGGAACGCGCCCTGGGCTGCCCCGGGGCTCCCAGGGCAGCGGCGGAGCCCCTGCTTCCCGCCGATGTCGAGCAGCTGCTGGTGTTCGGCCAGGCCGCCGCGGCGGCGTGTCTGGCCTCCCCCTGGCAGCCGGTGCTGCCTCTCTACCCCACCAGCCCTGTGGAGGGCGGGTGATGGCTCGTCGTGCTCCCCGTTCCCGCGGCCCCCTGCCGCAACCCCGCCGCCGGCCCTGGCGGCGCTGGCTGGTGGCTTCCGCCGGTCTGGCGCTGGTGTGGCTGTCGCGGGGCTGGTGGTGGCCGGCGCCGCCGCCGCCCCAGATGATCCTGGTGCTCGGCGGTGATGTGGACCGGGAGCAGGTGGCGGCCCGGCTGGCCCGCGAAGATGGCCTGCCCGTGGTGGTGAGCGGCGGCACCAACCCGGAATACGCCCACTGGCTGTTTGAGGAGAGGGAGGGCCTGCCCCGCCATCAGGTGCAGCTCGACTACCGCGCCAGCGACACCCTCTCCAATTTCACGTCCCTCGTGGACGAGCTGCGGCGGGCCCGCATCCGCCATGCCCTGCTGGTGACCAGCAGCGACCACATGGATCGGGCCCTGCTGGTGGGGCGGATCGTGGCGGGCAGCCGGGGCATCCATCTCACCCCCGTGGCCGTCTCCTGCGGGGATCTCTGCGTCTGGGAAGGCCGCCGCAAGATCTGGGGGGATGGGGCCCGGGCGCTGGTGTGGGTGGTGAGCGGCCGCGACCTCAGGCACTGGGCGGCAGAGCACCTCTCTCCCTGGCTGGACCGAGCTGGCGTCCACTGATCAGCCCCTGGTCCAGCAGGAGGTTGATCTGTTCCTGGCAGGCCCGGGTGGCGGCGTCCAGGTCGGGTCGGCGGCGGGAGGCCGGCGGTGGGATCGGGGTGCCGATCCTGATGTGCACAGGCACGAGCCTGGGGGTGCTCTGGCCCGGTCCGAGGGCCCGGTGGCTGTTGATGATCGCCACCGGCAGCAGCGGCACCCCGGCCCGGGCCGCCAGCAGGGCTGCGCCTGCCTGGGGGTCGTTCACCCGGCCGTCACCCTGGCGGGTGCCGTCGATGAACACGCCGGTGGCCCAACCCTGCAGCAGTCGGTCGGTGGCGGTGCGGATGGCTTCGCGGTCGCTGGCGCCACGGGCCACCGGGTAGGCGCCACAGGCCCGGATGATCGGGCCTAGCAGCGGCACCCGGAACAGCTCCGCCTTGGCCATGAACGCCACGGGCCTGCCGAGGGCGTGGCCCAGCAGCGGCGGGTCCATGTGGGAGCCGTGGTTGGCCACCACCACCAGCGCCCCCTCCATCGGCACGTTGGCGTTGCCGGCGGTGCGGCCCCGGAACAGCAACCGGAATACTGGAAACACCAGCAGGTAGCTGATCAGCCGGTAGGTGAGGCTCGGCCTGGGAGTGCTGAGCAGGGCCGGGGGCGCAGCGGGACGGCGGCGGCGCCGCAGGGCCCGCCGCACCGGCCCCCCATAGGAGCGGCTCATGGCGTCAGGTCGGCGGCCGATCCGATCTGGCCGGTGCTCAGGCCTTCGCAGCTGCGCTTGATCAGGCCGCTCAGCACGTTGCCGGGGCCGATCTCGAGGGCGCTGGTGATCCCGTGGCCGGAGAAGGCTTCCATGGTCTCCCGCCAGCGAACGCCGCTGGTCATCTGGTTGCGCAGCCTTTGCTTGAGCGCGGCCCCGGCGATCTCGGGGCGGGGATCGGTGTTGCTGAGTACGGGAATCTCGGCATCGGCGAAGGCCACGCTCTCCAGCACCTCGCCGAAGGCCGCGGCCGCCTCGGCCATGAAGGGGGAGTGGAAGGCGCCGCTCACGGCCAGCGGGATGGCCCGCTTGCACTTCAGCTGGCCACTCACGCTCGCCACGGCTTCGGGGCTGCCGGAGAGCACCACCTGGGCGCTGCTGTTGTCGTTGGCCACCACCACCCCTTCGGTGGCGGCTACCAGGGCATCGAGCTCCTCGCGATCAAAGCCCATGACGGCGGTCATGGCGCCGCCGCCGGCGGCCGCCATCAATTCGCTGCGGATCTTCATCAGCTTCAGGCCGGTGTCCACGTCAAACACTCCGGCGGCATACAGAGCCACCAGTTCGCCGAGGCTGTGGCCCGCCACCAGCGAGGGAGTGCCCGAGCGGGCCTTGAGCTCATCCACCAGCAGGCTCTCGATCACGAACAGGGCCGGCTGGGTGTTGCGCGTGTCGTTGAGGTCGCTCGGGCCGTCGGTTGATTCTTCGCTGGCCGTGGCTGCGCCGGCCGTGCCTTCGCAGATCGCCAGCAGGTCGCGGCCCAGGAGTTCGGAGGCGAGGTTGAAGCGCTGCTGGGCCTGGGGCAGTTCGATCACGCCAGCGGCCATGCCGACCTTCTGCGACCCCTGTCCGGGGAACACCCAGGCGATGCCCATCTGGCTTCCATGCTGCGCTGTGGCAGGAGACTAGAACCCGGCCTTGAGCGGCCCTGCCCTTCAGGACTGGGGCCCTTTCCAGCGCAGCAGGGCTCCTCCCCAGCTGAGGCCCGCCCCGAAGCCGCTGCTGGCGATCAGGTGACCGGGCTGGATCCGACCGTCCTTGACGGCCTCATCCAGCATCAGGGGGATGGTGGCGGCCGAGGTGTTGCCGTAGCGGGCCAGGTTGCTCAGCACCCGCTCCTGGGGGATGGCGAAGCGGTCGGCCACGGCATCGAGGATGCGCTGGTTGGCCTGGTGAAGCAGCAGCCAGTCGAGCTGGTCGGCAGCGAGGCCGCTGCTCTCCAGCAGCTCCCGCAGCACCGCAGGCACCTCCCGCACCGCGAACTTGTACACCTCCTGGCCGTTCATCTGGATCGGTGCGAAACCGCCCACCTGGGCGCTGATGCCTTCCAGCACCTGCTGGTGGGTGTGGGTCTGGGCCAAGGTGAGGCAGCCGTTGCGGCTGCCGTCGGAGCGCATCCGGAATCCGAGCAGTCCCGTTTCCTCCGCAGGGCAGGCCTCCACGGCCACGGCGGCGGCCCCATCGCCGAACAGCACACAGGTGCTGCGATCGTTCCAGTCCACCCAGCGACTGAGCTGGTCGGCTCCGATCACCAGGGCACGACGCATGCTGCCGTTGCCGAGGTACTGGGCGGCGGTGATCAGGGAGAACAGGAAGCCGCTGCAGGCGGCGGTGAGATCGAAGGCCACGGCCTGGCGTGCCCCGAGGGCCCCCTGCACCCGGGGGGCGGTACCGAACAGGTCATCGGGGCTGGAGGTGGCCAGCAGGATCAGGTCGAGATCCTCGGGGTTCCAGCCGGCGTGGGCGAGGGCAGTGGCGGCTGCTCTGGTGGCGAGGGCGCTCAGGGGTTCTTCGGGCCCCGAGATCCTGCGCGCCGCGATGCCGGTGCGGGTGCGGATCCATTCATCGCTGGTGTCGACCCGCTCGCTGAGCTGCTGATTGCTGACACTCGCGGCTGGAACGGCACTGCCGCAGCCGACGAGGGCGATTCCGCCGGGAACAGTCGATTGGCCGAGCGACACCATCAGCCCTCAGTTGGGCTCAGTCAACCACAGGCGATGGTGGTCCCGGAGCCACCGGCCAGCTTGTGAAGGTCGTCCATCACACCATGGCTGGCAGCCGAGTGGGCCAGCCGCAGGGCGCTCACCACTGAAAGGGCCTTGCTGCTGCCGTGCCCGATCACGCACACCCCATCCACGCCGAGCAGCAGGGCTCCGCCGTGTTCGGCATGGTCGAGACGCTTCTTGATGCGCACCAGATTGCTGCGCAGAAACGCGGAACCCACCTTGCCGCGCCGCCCCCGGGGCAGTTCGGCCCGCAGCACGTCCAGCAGCACTCCGCCCACGGATTCGAGGAACTTCAGCCGCACGTTGCCGGTGTAGCCATCGCAAACGACCACATCGAAGTTGCCGGAAAGGATGTCGCGCCCTTCGCAGTTGCCGGCGAACACGAAGCGATCATCGGCCGCCAGCAGGGGATGGGTGCGCAGGCAGAGCTCATTGCCCTTGCATTCCTCCTCGCCGATGTTGACCAGACCGATCCGGGGGCGCCTCACCTGGAGCACGTCGCGGCTGTAGATGTTGCCCAGCAGGGCGAACTGATGCAGCCATTCCGGCTTGCAGTCCATGTTGGCGCCCACATCCAGCACCAGGACCTGCTGGTCCGGGTCCTTGGTGGGGAACAGGGCGCCGATGGCGGGCCGATCGATGCCCGGCAGCCGCCCGAGCCGGAAGATCGCCGAAGCCATCACGGCCCCGGAATTGCCCGCGGAGTACACCGCGGTGGCCTCACCCTTCTTCACCAGGTCCATCGCCACGTTGATGCTGGCGTCCCGTTTGCGCCGCACCACGGTGGCTTCTTCGTTCATCCCCACCGAGGGACCGCTGGGTACCAGCTGGATCAGGCCCCGTGCCACCGCCTCGTCGAGGGCATCGCTGAGACCGAGCTGCTGCACGGCCCGCTGCAGGGGGGAGAGTTCGGCCACGAAGCGCACCCGCAGCGGCAGCAGCTGCACGGCCCGCAGACAGCCCTCCAGGATCGGGCCCGGGGCGTGGTCGCCCCCCATGCCATCCACGGCCACCCAGAGTCGATCCGATTCCCGGAACACCAGATCGCCATCGCTGCCTGGCCCCTGCTGGAGGCGCCGCAGGGGGTCGAACACCAGCGGCTGCAGCACGGAACCGGCCACGGAGCTGGCGGCGCCGGCCACGGTTCCGGCGGCGCTGCCCGCCGCTCCGGCCATCGAGCCCGCCACCGAGGCGGTGGCATTGGCGGTGTCCACCAGGGCGGAGGCGGTGTCCACGATCGTGGTCACCGCCGCATTGCGGCGGTACCAGATCACCAGCCGGCGGATGGCGCGGCTCGGCTTGGCCCTGCCCCCTCTGCCCCGGCCGGGGAGGGAGGGGGTGTTATCAGGCTCCTTCGGAGGCAACGGGTTCAACGATGCGCTGGAACAGATAGCCGGTACCCCGGGCCGTGAGGATCAGCTCGGGGTTGGCGGGATCGTCTTCCAGTTTGGAACGCAGCCGGGAGATATGAACATCCACCACCCGGGTATCCACGTGCCGCTCCGGGGTGTACCCCCACACCTCCTTGAGGATCTCGCCGCGGCTGAACGGTTCCCCGGACCGGCTCACGAGCAGTTCCAGCAGGCTGAATTCCATTCCTGTGAGGCGGATGCGCTCCTCGCCGCGGTACACCTGACGCTTGTTGGTGTCGATCCGCAGCTCGCCCACCTGGATCACGCCGCTGCTGGGCATGCCGGCGGCCTGGTCCTTCTCCACCCGCCGCAGCACGCAGCGGATGCGCGCCTCCAGCTCCTTCGGGCTGAAGGGCTTGACCACGTAGTCGTCGGCACCGAGCTCCAGCCCGGTGATTCGATCGGCCACATCCCCGAGGGCGGTGAGCATCACGATCGGCACATCCGATTCCTTCCGCAGCTCCTGGCAGACGCCGTAGCCGTCGAGCTTGGGCATCATCACGTCAAGCACCACCAGGTCGGGCGGCGAACGGTGGAAGGCCTCCAGGGCCTCCTCGCCGTCACAGGCGGTGACCACCTGGTAGCCGATCATCGACAGGCGGGTTTCCAGGATCCTGCGGATGCTGGCCTCGTCATCCACGACGAGGATGGTCTCTCTGGCGTGGTTGTTGTTGGGGGTGGAGGCCGTCATGCAGGGCGAGGCGTTCCGATACACGCTTCCGACCCACTGAAAAGGCCTTAGGGCCGCAGATTCACCGAACGCCACCTTTCTTCATAAATCCCGCTCTTCCCTTCGCCCCCTTCGCCCCCCTCCCTTGGCCCGTTCCACCCGTTCCTATGTCTGCCAGGCCTGCGGGGCCCGCTCCCGGCAGTTCTTCGGTCGCTGTGCCGGTTGCGGTGCCTGGAACACCTTGGTGGAGCAGGTGGAGGCCGCCGTCGACAGCCGCCGCCGTCGACCCGTGGCCGTGACGGAGGAGGGGGGGGAGCGGACGGCGCCGGGGCGACCGCGACGCTCTGAACCGATCCAGGCGGTGGGCGACCGGCCCCTGCAGCGCCTGGCCAGTGGCTATCTCGAATTCGACCGGGTGCTGGGCGGCGGCCTGGTTCCCGGCTCGCTCGTGCTCCTGGGCGGCGATCCGGGCATCGGCAAATCCACCCTGCTGCTGCAGAGTGCCCGCGCCATGGCGGAGCAGGCCACGGTGCTCTACGTGAGCGCCGAGGAATCGGCCCAGCAGGTGAAGCTGCGCTGGCGCCGGCTGGCGGAGGTGAACGGGGAGGGCATGGCAGAGGCGCAGCAGGAGGCAGAGGCCGGCCTGCAGCTGCTGGCGGAGACGGATCTCGAGCTGGTGCTCCAGGAGCTGGAGGCCCTTCGCCCCCAGGTGGCGATCATCGACAGCATCCAGGCCCTGCACGACGCCGAACTCGGCAGTGCCCCCGGATCGGTGGCCCAGGTTCGCGAATGCGCCGCCGCGCTGCAGCGGATCGCCAAGCGCCAGCACACCGCCCTGCTGCTGGTGGGCCATGTCACCAAGGAGGGCATGCTGGCGGGCCCCAAGGTGTTGGAGCACCTGGTGGATGCGGTGCTCACCTTCGAGGGCGACCGCTTCGCCAGCCATCGGCTGCTGCGGGCCGTGAAGAACCGCTTCGGCGCCACCCATGAGCTGGGTGTGTTCGAGATGCAGGGCAGTGGCCTGGTGGAGGTCACCAATCCCAGTGAGCTGTTCCTCGGGGGGGAAAGCCCCAGCCCCGGCACCGGCACGATCGTGGCCTGCGAGGGCACTCGGCCCCTGGTGGTGGAGCTGCAGGCCCTGGTCAGCCCCACCAGCTATGCCAGTCCGCGCCGCAGTGCCACCGGGCTGGGCACCAATCGCCTGCATCAGATCCTGGCGGTGCTGGAAAAGCACCTGGGGTTGCCCCTCTCCCGCTTCGACTGCTACCTGGCGGTGGCGGGCGGCCTGGAGGTGGAGGAGCCGGCCGCGGATCTGGGGGTGGCCGCGGCGGTGGTGGCCAGCTATCGGGATCTCACCCTGCCGGCCGGCACCGTGCTCGTCGGCGAGCTGGGCCTGGGGGGGCAGCTGCGGCCTGTCGGCCAGCTGGAGCTGCGGCTGCAGGAGGCGGCCCGGCTGGGGTTCTCCAGAGCAGTGGTGCCCGGGGGCAGTGGGCTGGGCCCGGTGGCGGCGGGTCTGGGGTTGCAGTTGCTGGAGGCCGCCACCGTGGCCGCGGCCCTGGTGGCGGCCCTGGGGGTGGATCCTGCGGATGACCGCAGCTGAGCGGCTCCCCGCCCGCAGCTCCCGCGGAACGCCGAACTCCCTGGGGACTCAGAACCTGGGGACTCAGAAATAGACGTCCACGCTGCCTCGCCCCGAGGTCTTGAGCCAGTTCTGGGCCTCGATGTAGTTGTTGGGTGCCATCCGGATCGCCTTGCCCCAGCAGTCGGCGGCGCGATCGAAACAGCGGTCGGCTTCATCGGCGTCGCCCCGCTCCTCGGCGATCGAGCCGAGATGGTGGTGAATCACCGCCATGTTGTTGAGCGCCTGGGGCATGCGGCTGTTCAGATCCAGCGCCTGGCCGTAGTACTCGAGGGCCTTCTCGTGTTCACCGTTGCTGGTGAACACGAGAGCCATGTTGTAGAGGATGAAGGCCTTGTCGTTGGGGTCCTCCTCCAACTTGAGGGCTTCCTCGTAGTTCTCAAGAGCCTCTGCGTATTCCCCGTCTCCCTGGGCGCTCATGCCATCGCGGTAGTAGGCGAAGGCCTCCTTGGCGCGGCGATTGGTGGGCAGCACCTTGAGGATCAGGTCGGCCATCACCGTGAAGCTCTTGTCGATGAAGTTGTCGTTGCGCTGCGAGCGGGGCACGGAGGCAGGTCGGGATCTGCGCACCATCCTGCCCGGTTCCCGCCGGCGGGGGGGATCCCCGGTCGGAACTGCCTAGCGTTGGGGCTCTCCCGGACCGCCGTCGGTGTCCAGCCGCGCCACGCCCACTGCCGCTCCTACTGCCACGCCTACTGCCCCTGCCGCTTCCTCTGCCCTCCTGCCCCCGGGGCCGCTGCTGCTGGATGTGGAAGGCATGAAATGCGGGGGCTGTGTTCGGGCCGTGGAGCAGCGTCTGCAGCAGCAGCCCGGCGTGCGTCAGGTCAGCGTCAATCTGCTCACCCGCACCGCCTGGGTGGAGCTGGATCCGGCGGTGGCAGGCGGCCAGGACCCCCTGCCGGCGCTGCTCGGCAGCCTGGAAAGTCTCGGCTTCCCTGCCCGGCCCCGGGAATCGCATCCGGAGCAGCCGGGCAGCCGCCGCGAGCGCCTCCAGCAGCTGCACTGGTGGCAGCGCTGGCGCCAACTGGTGGTGGCCCTGGCCCTGTTGATCATTTCCGGCCTGGGACATCTGGCCGATGCGGGCCACCTCCCCTGGCGCGGTCCCTGGAATCTGCTCGGCACACCCTGGTTCCATGCGCTGGTGGCCACCCTCGCCCTGGTCGGCCCCGGCGGCGGGATCCTGCGCCAGGGAGCCCGCTCGGCCCTGGCCGGACTGCCCAGCATGGACACGCTGGTGGGTCTCGGGGTGGGCAGTGCCTATCTCTCCAGCCTGGTGGGCTGGCTCTGGCCGGCCAGCGGTCTGCCCTGCTTCTTCAACGAGCCGGTGATGCTGCTGGGTTTCGTGCTCACCGGCCGCTTTCTGGAGGAGCGCGCCCGTTATCAGACCGGCCGGGCGATCGAGCGGCTGGCGGAGCTGCAGCCCGATCAGGCCCTGCTGGTGTTCGGGGAGGGCCCCCCTCGCCAGGTGCGGGTGGGTGGCCTGCGGCCGGGGGATCGGATCCGCCTGCTGCCCGGGGACCGGGTGCCGGTCGATGCCGTGCTGCTGGAGGGCACCTCTTCGCTGGATGTGTCTTCCCTCACCGGTGAGCCCCTGCCGCAGCCGGTGAAGCCGGGGGATCCCCTGGCCGCCGGTGGCCTCAACCTCGAAGCGCCGTTGTTGCTGGAGGTGCAGCACAGCTGCGCCGACAGCGCCATTGCCCGCATTGTGCGACTGGTGGAGCAGGCCCAGGCCCGCAAGGCGCCGATCCAGGGGCTGGCCGATCGGGTGGCCGGTCGGTTTGCGGTGGGGGTGCTGCTGCTGGCCCTGGCTGTCTTTCTGTTCTGGTGGGTGTGGGGCGCCGCCCACTGGCCGGCGCTGCTGGCGAGCGCGGCCCATGGCGGGCATGGGAATGCCACCGCCCCCACCACCCCCCTGGGTCTGGCCCTGCAGCTGGCCATCGCCGTGCTGGTGGTGGCCTGCCCCTGTGCCCTCGGTCTGGCCACCCCCACGGCCCTGACGGTGGGCAGCGGCCTGGCGGCCCGCTCCGGTCTGCTGTTCCGCGGTGGCGATGCGATCGAGACGGCCGCCTCGCTCTCGGCAGTGCTGTTCGATAAGACCGGCACCCTCACCCTTGGCCGCCCCCTGGTCACCGGGCTGCAACCGCTGACCACCGCAGCCGAGGGCCTCGAACCCGCCGATCGGCTGGTCCAGCTGGCGGCCAGCCTGGAGCAGCAGAGCCGCCATCCCCTGGCCCACGCCCTCCTGCAGGAGGCGGAGGCCAGGCAGCTGGTGCTGTTGCCGCTGCTCGAGAGCCGGGCGGAGCCCGGCCAGGGTCTGGAGGGGCGGTTGGAGGGCCTCGAAGCCGAGGTCCTGGTGGGAAGCCTGGCCTGGCTGGAAGCCCGGGGGGTGGATGTCGCTCCAGGCTGCCCGGCCCAGAAGCAGCTGGAGGCCGGAGGCGCCTCGGTGCTGGCGGTGGCGGTGGCAGATCGACTGCTGGGGCTGGTGGCCGTGGAGGACCAGCCCCGGCAGGATGCGGCCGCCACCGTGGCCAGGTTGCGGCGGCTGGGCCTGAAGCTGGGGCTGCTCAGCGGCGACCGGCGCGCCAGTGTGGAGCGCCTTGGCGAGCAGATCGGCCTGGAGCCGCAGGAGTTGGCCTGGGAGCTCAAGCCCGAGCAGAAGCTGCAGCGGATCGTGGCCCAGCAGGCAGTGGCCCGGAAGGCAAACGGTGCGGTGGCGATGGTGGGCGATGGCATCAACGACGCCCCGGCCCTGGCCGCCGCGGACCTCGGGATCGCCGTGGGCACCGGCACCCAGATCGCTCAGGACAGCGCCGATCTGGTGGTGCTCGGGGATCGGTTGGAGGGGGTGGTGCGGGCCCTGCATCTGGCCCGGCGCACCATGGCCAAGGTGCGCCAGAACCTCGTCTGGGCTTTCGGCTACAACCTGATTGCCCTGCCCCTGGCGGCCGGGGTGCTCCTGCCCGGTTTCGGGTTGCGGCTCTCGCCGCCCCTGGCGGCCCTGCTGATGGCGCTGAGCTCGCTCACCGTGGTGGTCAATGCCCTGCTGCAGCAGGAGCAGGATGGGCACGACTGAAGGCGGGCATCCAGCATTGGCGTCGGGTTCCATGGCAGGGGCGATCGAGCGGCAGGGCCGTCCGGTTCGGGGTCGTTTCCTGGTGCTGGAGGGCATCGACGGCTGCGGCAAGACCACCCAGCTCCAGGCCCTGGCCGCCTGGCTGCCCACCAGCGGCCTGCTGCCCGAGGGCCGTCAGCTGCGGCTCACCCGGGAGCCCGGGGGCACGGCCCTCGGCCAGGCGCTGCGCCAGCTGCTGCTCCACCCGCCCGCCGAGGCGGCCCCCTGCAGCACGGCCGAGCTGCTTCTCTATGCCGCCGATCGGACCCAGCACGTGGAGGAGGTGATCCGGCCCGCCCTGGAGCGGGGCGACTGGGTGCTCAGCGATCGCTTCATCGGCTCCACCGCCGCCTACCAGGGCCATGGCCGCGGGCTGCCGCTGCCGTTGATCACCCAGCTGGAGACGATCGCCACCGCCGGCCTGCGGCCCGACCTCACCCTCTGGCTCGACCTTCCCCTGGCGGAATCGTTGCACCGTCGGGGCCACCGCAGTGCCGACCGGATCGAGGCTGCCGGTGAGGCCTTCCTGGCCAGGGTGGCCGCGGGCTTCGCCCAGCTGGCCGCCGGGGCCGGCTGGTGCCGGATTGATGCGGCCCGGCCGCTGGCGGAGGTCACGGCCAGCTGTCGCGCCCAGGTGCTGGAGGCTTTCGCCTGCCTGCCGGTCGATGGCTGATCCTTCGAGCGATCTGTTCGCCGATCTGATCGGCCAACCCCGGGCCGTGGCCCTGCTGGAGGCCTCCCTGGCCCGGCGCCGGCTGGCGCCGGCCTATCTGTTCGCGGGGCCGGAGGGGGTGGGCCGCCGGTTGGCGGCCCTGCGCTTTCTTGAGGGGGTGCTGCGGCTGCCGCCGCAGGCTGCCGATCCCGTTGGCCTGCGGCTACGCCTCGTCCAGGGAAACCATCCTGATCTTCTGTGGGTCGAACCTACCTATCAACACCAGGGGCGGCTGGTGCCGGCCTCCCAGGCGGAGGCCGAGGGGGTGAATCGCCGCAATCCACCCCAACTGCGGCTGGAGCAGGTGCGGGAGGTGTCCCGGTTTCTGGCTCGCCGCCCGGTCGAGGCCAGCCATGGGCTGGTGGTGATCGAGGCGGCCGAGGCGATGGCGGAGGCGGCGGCCAATGCCCTGCTCAAGACCCTGGAGGAGCCGGGGCAAGGGATTCTCCTGCTGATCTCCGCGGCTCCCGACCGCCTTTTGGCCACGATCCGCAGCCGCTGCCAGCAGGTGCCGTTCGTGCGTCTGCCGCCGCCGCTGGTGGAGGAGGTGCTTTCCCGGGGGGAGGAAGGCCTCCGCCCGGCGCAGGAGGACCCCCTGGAGTTGCGGGAACTGGCGGCGGGATCGCCCGGTGCGCTGCTGCACCACCGTCGCCAGTGGCAGGGGTTGCCGGAGGGAGTGGCTGAGCGTCTGCTGGACCCTGGCGTGGGCCCGCTGGCGGCCCTGGAGCTGGCCCGGGAACTCAGTGAATCCCTGGATGGGGAGCAGCAGCTGTGGCTGCTCGACTGGTGGCAACTGGCCCTGTGGCGGCGGCGGCGGGATGCCGATGCGCTCCGCAGGATCGAACGATTGCGCGCCCAGTTGAAGGCCTATGTGCAGCCACGCCTGGCCTGGGAGGTGGCGCTGCTGGATCTGGGCGGGATGGGCGGCGGCAGGTCCGGAGCCCAGCGGTGAACCGGGCTGCCGCAGGTGGGCCTCCGGTTCAGGCGGCTTCGCTGGCCTTGCTGGTGGCCTGCTCCCGCGCTTCCCGGATGATCGGTTCGAGGCTGGTGATCTGGTCGCCGCTCGGCAGCTCGAGGCAGTAGCCGGCTCCGTACACGGTCTTGATGAACCGGGGTTTGCGGGGATCGGGCTCGAGTTTGGTGCGCAGGTGCCGTACGTGAACCCGGATCGTTTCGATGTCGTCGTCGGGTTCGTAGCCCCACACCTCCTTGAGGATCAGCGAGGGGGCCACGGTCTGACCATGGCGCTGGAGCAGGCAATGGAGCAGTTCGAACTCCAGGTGGGTGAGTCGAACGGGCGCATCGAACCAGATCGCCTCAAACCGCTCGGGCACCAGGGTGAGCGAGCCGTAGCTGAGGATCTCATTGTGCTTGCTGGAGATCGGAGCCCTTTCGCTGCGGCGCAGCAGTGCCTTGACCCGCACCATCAGTTCCTCCAGATCGAAGGGTTTGGTGAGGTAGTCATCGGCGCCTGAATTGAAACCGCTCACCTTGTCCTTGGTGCCCCCAAGGGCTGTGATCATCAGGATCGGAATCTTGGCCGTGCGTTCGTCGCGCCGCAGGCGCTGGCAGAGGGTGAGGCCGTCCACTTTCGGCAGCATCAGATCCAGCAGGATCACGTCCGGGCTGTACTGCAGGGCCAGGGCCTGCCCCTTGATGCCGTCTTCGGCTCTCTGAACGTCGAAACCGCCATGCTCGAGGTGGCCTGCCACCAGATCGCGCATGTCGCTGTCGTCCTCAATCAGCAGGATGCAGGGCTTCATGGCAGGGCGCGACGGGACAGGGGACGGGGGTTGGGAACCTGGGAACGCTGCGACGGAACAGGGCGACGAGGAGAGCCGCTGGCGACGGGCGGTGGCGGGCCGACCGTGGACCGACGAATTCGGTACCGATCGTGACCACAGGGATGGGAGCCATTCTCTCTGTTTTCGAGGGCCGCTGCAGCTGCTCCTGAGAAAGCCGCCGTCCAGGAACGCCCTCCTGGCGCTTTTCCCGTTGTCTTCCTTTCCCGTCCGCAGGGGGCAAACCCTTGTGCTGCCGCAGGTTTACAGGAAACCGTTGCGCGGGGGCGGGCGCCGGATCTTCAGGATATTTTCCCGTTTATCCGTTGCAATCGAGCGCAATCAGACAATTCAGCCAACCCCACAGAGGAGATTCTGAATTCAGAGGGTTGCTGAATTCAGAGGGGCTGCTGAATTGTCTGGAAACTCCCCGGGCGGGATTCGAACCTGCGACCAATCGGTTAACAGCCGACCGCTCTACCACTGAGCTACCGAGGAATGCACCGTTGCCGGTTGCAGCGGGACGGCGAACCGCACCGCCCAAGGACCTTACCTTTCGGGCCTGCCGATGGGCAAGGGGGTGAGCTGGCGGATCAGGGAGCTGCCGTTCTGCCACGGCCCGAGCCGACCTCTCTCCATCTGAGCCGCCCCGTCGCAGGCTTCCAGTTCTTCGAGGCGGTGGGTGATCCAGAGGGCTGTGATCGGCTGCTCGGGGCGATCGCAGAGGCGGCGGATCAGCTGGAGCACGTCGCGCTGGCTTTCGGGATCCAGCAGGGCGGTGGGTTCATCCAGCAGCAGCAGGGTGGCGTCGCTGGCCAGGGCGCCGGCGATGGCCACCCTCTGCTTCTGGCCGCCACTGAGGGTGTGAATCGGACGCTGCTGCATGCCCCCCAGTCCCACCTGCTCCAAGGCGAGGCCGACCCGTGCCTGCCGCTCGCCATCGGAGAGCTCGACCGGCAGACCCAGCTGCAGGTCGATGCCGCAGCTGGGCAGCAGCAACTGGTGGTCGGGGTTCTGGAACACCAGGCGGGGACGCAGGTCCGTATGGATCTGGCCCTGGCTGGGCGTCAGCAGACCCGCGATCAACCGCAGCAGGGTGCTCTTGCCACTGCCGTTGCTTCCCACCAGCATCCACAACCCGGGCCGGGGGATGGTGAGGTTGCAGTCCTGGAGGGCGCTGCGGCCGTTGTCCCAGGCAAAGCCCACACCCTCCACCTGCAGGGGCGGGGAGTCGGGGGAGAGGGGGCGGCTCACCCTTCGAAGCTGAAGCCCGGCCGCTTGCCACCGCCACCCATCGCCGACTTCTCATACAGCTGCACCGCCACGATCTCGCTGCTCAGCAGGCTGATGCGCTTCTCCTCCTCCTTCTCGCAGCTGAGTTCGAGCACCCTGGGCGAGCCGCTCTCGAGGGCCTGCCGCACCTCGCCGTAGAGGGCCTGGGCTGCCGACAGCTCCTTGCGCTGCACGGCAACGGGCATGGGGCTGAGCCGAAGGGAGAGCTCGACGACGTACATGGTGGGAAGGCGGGTCGGAGTGCGGAGGCGGGGTTCGATCGCTGCCACTCTGGCGAACGGCGGACCCGCCAGGGCGGGCCATAGGCACTTTTGCTCAATCCGCGGGTGGCTCGAGGGCGGGGAGCCGCATTCCCTCGCCGCACCCCGTACGATGGCGTTGTAAAGCTTCGTTAAGCTCCCTCATGACGATCGCTGTAGGGCGCGCACCGGCGGCCCGGGGATGGTTCGACGTCCTCGACGACTGGCTCAAGCGCGACCGCTTCGTTTTTGTCGGCTGGTCCGGTCTGCTGCTGTTTCCCACCGCCTACCTGGCGCTGGGTGGCTGGCTCACCGGCACCACCTTTGTCACCTCCTGGTACACCCACGGCATCGCCAGCTCGTACCTCGAGGGTTGCAACTTCCTCACCGCCGCCGTCAGCACCCCTGCTGATGCCATGGGTCACAGCCTGCTGCTGCTCTGGGGCCCCGAGGCCCAGGGCGACTTCGTGCGCTGGGTTCAGCTGGGCGGCCTCTGGCCCTTCGTGGCCCTGCACGGCGCCTTCGCCCTGATCGGTTTCATGCTCCGTCAGTTCGAGATCGCTCGGCTGGTGGGCATCCGTCCCTACAACGCCATCGCCTTCTCCGGCCCGATCGCGGTGTTCGTCAGCGTCTTTCTGATGTACCCCCTCGGTCAGAGCTCCTGGTTCTTCGCACCCAGCTTCGGGGTGGCGGCGATCTTCCGCTTCCTGCTCTTCCTGCAGGGCTTCCACAACTGGACGCTGAACCCCTTCCACATGATGGGCGTGGCCGGCATCCTCGGCGGTGCGCTCCTCTGCGCCATCCACGGCGCCACGGTGGAGAACACCCTGTTTGAGGATGGCGAGCAGTCGAACACCTTCAAGGCGTTCGAGCCCACCCAGGAAGAGGAGACCTACTCGATGGTCACCGCCACCCGCTTCTGGAGCCAGATCTTCGGCATCGCCTTCTCCAACAAGCGCTGGCTGCACTTCTTCATGCTGTTCGTGCCGGTGATGGGTCTGTGGACCAGCAGCATCGGCATCATCGGCCTGGCCCTCAACCTGCGCGCCTACGACTTCGTGTC
>JBKDOV010000009.1:0-15728 GCA_046342815.1 Cyanobacteriota bacterium | reverse complement strand
AATCCCGGCTCCCGGGTGCTGGCCGTGGACATCAGCCCCGGCACCCTCGAGGTGGCCCGCGAGCGTTGTCGCCGTTCCGGGGCTGCGGCCCAGGTGCGGGACTTGCGGATCGAGTGCCGCAGCCTGCTTGACCTGGAGGGGGACGGTCAGTGCGACTACATCAACTCGGTGGGGGTGCTCCACCACCTTGAGCGCCCCGAGGCCGGCCTCCGTTCCCTGGCCGCCAGGCTGGCTCCGGGGGGACTGCTGCATCTTTTTCTGTATGCCGATGGCGGGCGCTGGGAAATTCACCGCACCCAGAAGGCCCTCGGCCTGATGGGGGTGGGAACCGGGGCCGAGGGGCTGCGGCTCGGCAGGCAGCTCTTTCACGATCTGCCGGACCAGAACCGGCTGCGCCGGCACCACGAGCAGCGCTGGGCGATGGACACCGCGGCCGACGCCAATTTCGCCGACATGTATCTGCATCCCCAGGAGACCAGCTACGACCTCGACCGTCTGTTCCGGTTCGTGGAGCAGGCGGATCTCCACTTCGCGGGCTTCACGAATCCGGAGGTCTGGGATCCGGCCCGGCTGCTGCAGGGGGAGCTGCTGGAGAGGGCGCGCGCCCTGCCCCAGCGGCAGCAATGGGCCTTGATCGAGTCCCTCGACCCGGACATCAGCCACTTCGAGTTTTTCCTGAGCAAGGAGCCGATCGAGCGGCAGACCTGGGAGCGGGATGAGGATCTGCTGGCCGCGGGCGGCCGCCCCAACCGCTGCCTCTGGGGTTGGCCCTCCACCAGCCTGATGGGACCGGACCTGATGCCGCTCTCGATCGAGCCGGGGGATCTGGCGCTGATGCAGGCGTTGGAGGCGGCGGCAGCCGGTACGGCGCTGGGGAGCCTGGAGCTGGACCAGGAGCCCGCCGAGCGGCTGGAGCGGGCCCGCCGGCTGATCCGGCAGGGGGTGCTGCTGCCTCTCCAGCCCCGTTTGGGAACTGCGCCGTAACGCTGCGTGATAATGTCCCACCGCCCAGTCGGAGCCTTGACGGTTGCAGGCTGCCCCGACCCCTTCGCCGGAAAACGTCTCCCCAGGGAGCGTTCCTGTCTTTGGGGTTGAGGAGTCCGATGCCGCCGACTCCCCCCATCTCCCTGCCGCCGAGTCTTCGCCCGGCGACCACGGAATGGATGACTACCGCCGTCTGCAGCGGCGCCTGATCCTGGCTACGGCCCTGGCCACCGCCCTGGCGGTGCCCATCACGGCCCTGCTCTTCGGAGCCGCCAGTGCCGGCAGCTTGTTGCTCGGAGGTATGGCCGGCCTTCTGTATCTGTTTCTTCTCTCCCGCAGCGTCTCGCGCCTCGGCGTCGAGTCCAAGTCCGTGAGCAAGGTTCAGTTGCTGGTGCCGGTGGTGCTGGTGCTAGCTGCCGCCAGGGTTCCTCAGTTGCAGATCCTTCCGGCCCTGGTCGGGTTTCTGCTCTACAAGCCCGCACTGATTCTTCAGGCCGTCCTGGACGCCTGAGCCCTTCCCCTGTCCAGCCGCTCCCGCGGCATCGACGTTCCGCCAGGACATTCTCCAGATGGTCCCGTTGCACCTCACCCTTCCCTTCGCCGAACTGGAGGTTGGTAAGCACCTCTACTGGCAGCTCGGCAATCTCAAGATCCACGGCCAGGTCTTTCTCAGCTCCTGGGTGGTGATCGGTGCGCTGCTGGCTGTTGTGTACTTCGGCACCCGCAAGATGGAGCGTGACCCGAGCGGGGTCCAGAACCTGCTCGAGTTCCTCTGGGATTACATCCGCGACCTCTGCCGCGAGCAGATCGGCGAGAAGGCCTACCGCGATTGGCTGCCCTTCATCGGCACCCTGTTTCTGTTCATCTTTGTCAGCAACTGGGGTGGTGCTCTGATTCCCTGGAAGCTGATCCACCTGCCCAGTGGTGAACTCGGTGCCCCCACGGCCGACATCAACACCACGATCGCCCTCGCTCTGCTGGTCTCGCTTGCGTATTTCTATGCAGGTCTGAGCCGCAAGGGTTTCCGGTACTTCGAGTACTACGTTGAGCCCACCCCGATCATGCTTCCGTTCAAGATCGTGGAGGACTTCACCAAGCCGCTTTCCCTCTCTTTCCGTCTTTTCGGAAACATCCTGGCTGACGAACTGGTGGTGGCGGTTCTCGCCTTCCTCGTGCCCCTGATCGTGCCCCTGCCGGCCATGTTCCTGGGCCTCTTCACCAGTGCCATTCAGGCCCTGATCTTCGCCACCCTCGCCGCTTACTACATCGGTGAGGCAGTGCACGAAGAGCACCACTGATCCCCTCCGCCCGGCCGGCACCCCGGTCTGGCAAACTCTCTGCGCGCAGGTCCGGCTCGATCCGGGCCCATCTCTCGAGATGTCCCAGTCGCAGGATTCATTTCCCGGTTCATCCCGCGCTTCCGGCGCCCCACATCCCCCGTTCCACCATGGATTCCCTTACTGCTGCTGCGTCTGTTGTGGCTGCTGGTCTCGCTGTCGGCCTCGGCGCCATCGGTCCTGGCATCGGCCAGGGCACCGCTGCCGGCGGCGCTGTTGAAGGTATTGCCCGCCAGCCCGAAGCCGAAGGCAAGATCCGCGGCACCCTTCTGCTCTCCCTGGCCTTCATGGAAGCTCTGACCATCTACGGCCTGGTGGTTGCACTGGTGCTTCTGTTCGCCAACCCCTTCGCAGGCTGAGGTCTGGAGTGGCCCGGGAGCGGTGGAACACCGCTGGTTTTCCCCGTTCCCGCCCTCCCCTTTTTGCTGACCAGCCCAAGCTTTCGCCCATAGCTCCGCCCACTGCCCGCCATCCCGCCCATGACCAGCTGGCTTCTCCTTGCCGAGGCAGGCGCGTCCGCAGGAACGCCTGAGGGAGGTCTTTTCGACCTCGATGCCACCCTGCCGCTGATGGCGTTGCAGGTGGTGCTCCTCACCTTCATTCTCAATGCGCTCTTCTTCCGTCCTGTCGGTCGGGCTGTGGAAGAGCGGGAAGGCTTCATCAACACCAGCCGCGCCCAGGCCAAGGAGAAGCTCGCCCAGGTGGAGCGCCTGGAGGCCGAACTCAAGGAGCAGCTCAAGGAGGCCCGTCAGCAGTCCCAGAAGCTGATCCAGGAGGCCGAGCAGGAGTCCGATCGGCTGTATCGCGAGGCCATGGGCGTAGCCCAGGCCGAATCGAACGCCAGTCGTGAGCAGGCCCGCCGGGAGATCGATGCCCAGCGCACCTCCGCCCTCGGGCAGCTCAAGGGCGACGCCGCCAAGCTCGCCGATCAGATCGTCGACCGTCTTCTTGCCGCGTCATGACCTCATTCATCCTTGCCTCCCACGGGGGGTTTGGTCTCAACTTCAATCCGTTCGAGACCAACATCATCAATCTGGCGATCGTGATCGCCGGTCTGGTCTGGTTTCTCCGGGGCTTCCTCGGCGGCATTCTTGAGCGTCGTCGGGCTTCGATCCTTACCGAACTGAAGGACGCCGAGGAGCGCTTGGCCACCGCCACCGCCTCGCTCGCTTCGGTGCAGAAGGATCTTTCCGAGGCTCAGGTCAGGGCAGAGCGCATCCGCGCCGACGGCAAGGCCAGGGCCGAGGCCATCCGCGCTGAGAGCGAGCAGCGCACGGTTGCCGAAATGGCCCGGCTCCAACAGGATTCCGCCTCCGATCTGGATGCTGAGGCCGCCCGCGTCTCCGGCCAGCTGCGCAAGGAGACCGCCCGCCTCGCCATCGAGAAGGCTCTCGCAAATCTCACCGGCAAGCTCGATCCGGAAGCCCAGGCCAAGCTGATCAACCAGTCCATTCAATCGCTGGGGAAAGCCTGATGCCTCTGCTCAACACCATCACCACCCCCTACGCCGAGGCCTTCCTCCAGGTTTCCGAGGCCAATGGCGATACCGCCGAGGTGGTCGAACAGGGCCGCGGCGTGCTCGAGCTCTGGAATTCGTCCGCCGAGCTCCGTGAGGCCATGTCCTCCCCCGTGCTGGAGGTGGAAGCCAAGAAGGCTGCCCTGGTCAAACTCTTCGGTGACCAGGTTTCCCCTTCCTTCCTGAACCTGTTGAAGCTGCTGGCCGATCGGCAGCGCATCGGTTATCTCGATGCGGTTCTGGAACGGATGCTGGAGCTTTATCGCGATCAGAACCAGATCGCCCTCGCCACCGTCACCTCTGCTGCTCCGCTCACCGACGAGCAGCGCTCTGAAATCACCGAAAAGGTCAAGGCCGTTGCCGGCACCGACAAGGTGGAGATCAACCTTGTGGTGGATCCCGATCTGATCGGTGGTTTCGTCCTCAGCGTCGGTTCGAAGGTGATCGACGCCAGCCTCGCCGGTCAGGTGCGTCGTCTCGGCCTGGCGCTGGCGAAGGTGAGCTAGCGCTCCCAGCCATCACCCCCACCTCTTTCCCCCCTCCTTCATCGCCTCCCCTTCCGGGGATTCCCTCCCATGGTTTCCATCCGCCCCGACGAGATCAGCGCCATTCTCAAGCAGCAGATCGCTGACTATGACAAGTCGGTTTCGGTCAGCAACGTCGGAACCGTGCTCCAGATCGGCGACGGCATCGCCCGTGTCTATGGCCTGGAGCAGGTCATGGCTGGGGAGCTCGTGCAGTTTGAGGACGGCACCGAAGGCATCGCCCTCAACCTCGAAGACGACCACGTCGGCGCGGTGCTGATGGGAGAGGGTCGTGGGATTCAGGAAGGCAGCACGGTCAAGGCCACCGGCAAGATCGCTGCCGTGCCCGTGGGCGATGCCATGCTCGGCCGGGTGGTCAACTCCCTCGGTCAGCCGATCGACGGCAAGGGGGAAATCGCCACCACCGAAACGCGCCTGATCGAATCGATGGCGCCCGGCATCATTCAGCGGAAGTCGGTGCATGAGCCCATGCAGACCGGCATCACCGCCATCGACGCGATGATTCCCATCGGTCGTGGCCAGCGCGAGCTGATCATCGGCGACCGCCAGACCGGCAAGACCGCCATCGCGATCGACACGATCATCAACCAGATGGGCGAAGACGTCGTCTGCGTCTATGTGGCCGTGGGTCAGAAGGCCGCTTCCGTGGCCAACGTGGTGGAGGTGCTGCGCGAGAAGGGCGCCCTCGACTACACCGTGATCGTGGCTGCCAACGCCTCCGAGGCCGCCGCCATGCAGTACCTGGCCCCCTACACCGGCGCGGCGATCGCCGAGTCGTTCATGTACAAGGGCAAGGCCACCCTGGTGGTGTACGACGACCTCACCAAGCAGGCCCAGGCTTACCGCCAGATGTCCCTGCTGCTTCGCCGTCCCCCCGGTCGTGAGGCCTATCCCGGCGACGTCTTCTACTGCCACAGCCGCCTGCTGGAGCGTGCCGCCAAGCTGAGCGACGCCATGGGCAAGGGCTCGATGACCGCCCTGCCGATCATCGAAACCCAGGCCGGCGACGTTTCGGCCTATATCCCCACCAACGTGATCTCGATCACCGATGGTCAGGTGTTCCTTAGCTCCGACCTGTTCAACTCCGGCCTGCGCCCCGCCATCAACGTGGGTATCTCCGTGAGCCGGGTGGGTGGTGCCGCCCAGACCAAGGCCATCAAGAAGATCGCCGGCACCCTCAAGCTGGAGCTGGCCCAGTTCGATGAACTGGCCGCCTTCTCCCAGTTCGCCTCCGATCTCGATGCCGCCACCCAGCAGCAGCTGGCCCGCGGCAAGCGTCTGCGCGAGCTGCTCAAGCAGGCCCAGTTCAGCCCGCTGAACCTGGCCGAGCAGGTTGCCGTTGTCTACTCCGGCGTCAAGGGTCTGATCGACGAGGTCCCCGTCGATCAAGTCACCCAGTTCGCCCGTGAGCTGCGCGAATACCTCAAGTCCAACAAGCCTGAGTTCATCACCAAGGTGATGACCGAGAAGCAGCTCAGCGAGGAGTCCGAGGCGATGCTCAAGGATGCCATCAAGGAGGTCACCTCCTCGATGCTCGCCACCGCCTGAGGATCCTGAACAATGGCGAACCTCAAGGAAATCCGCGACCGGATCAGTTCGGTCAAGAACACCCGCAAGATCACCGAGGCCATGCGCCTGGTGGCTGCTGCCAAGGTGCGCCGTGCCCAGGAACAGGTGCTGCGCAGCCGTCCCTTTGCTGATCGTCTGGCCAGGGTTCTCCAGAACCTCCAGACCCGCATGGCCTTCGAAAGTGCCGATGCGCCCCTGCTCACCCAACGTGATGTACGCACGATCACCCTTCTCTCCGTCACCGGAGACCGGGGTCTGTGCGGTGGCTACAACGCCAACATCATCAAGCGCACCGAGCAGCGCGTCGCTGAACTCAAGGCCCAGGGCTACGGAGTGGATCTGGTGCTGATGGGTCGTAAGGCCATCACCTACTTCCAGAATCGTGCCTCGATCTATAAGATCCGGGCCACGTTCACTGGTCTTGAGCAGGTCCCCACGGCAGATGAGGCCAATGCCATCGCCAATGAAGTGCTGGCGGAATTTCTCTCCGGCAGCACCGATCGGGTGGAGATCATCTACACCAAGTTCATCAACCTGGTGAGCTCCAAGCCGGTGGTGCAGACCCTGCTCCCGCTGGACGCACAGGACATCGCCGACCCCGACGATGAAATGTTCCGCCTAGTGACCAAGGATGGCAGGCTGACGGTGGAGACGGTGGAGGTGTCTAATGTCCAGCCCGCTCTCCCCTCCGATTTCGTGTTCGAGCAGAATCCGGAGCAGATGCTCAATGCTCTGCTGCCGCTCTATCTCTCGAACCAGCTGCTGCGCTCCTTGCAGGAAGCTGCGGCCAGTGAACTGGCCAGTCGGATGACGGCCATGAACAACGCCAGCGACAACGCCAAGGCTCTCGCCAAGACGCTGACGCTCGATTACAACAAGGCGCGACAAGCCGCCATCACCCAGGAGATCCTGGAAGTGGTGGGTGGTGCCTCCGCCATGTGATCCCACCGGCCTTCGGGCCGGTTTTTTTTTGGTAGCCCTCCGGGGCCATGGGGCAGCATGGACTTCGTGCCAGCTTCCCGCCCTTGGCTGCCCCCGCGCCCGAGCTGCTTGTTCAGCCCCTGTTTCCGCTGGCGCTGGGGCAGGTGCAACTTGCTCCTGATCCGCTCGAGACCGCTCTGCAGATCCAGGCCATCACGGACCTGCAGGAAGGCGCCAGCTCCAACCCTGAGCCAGGGTGCGCCTGGACGGGGGATCTCCAGGGCGTGTGGCAGCTCCACCGCCATCCAGGCTTCACCAGCCTGCTCGCCAGGATCGTGGAGCAGGCGGAGGCCTACCTGGAGGCCCTCGGTTTTGACCGGGAGCGGGTGGCCCTGCACATCCAGCGCAGCTGGCCCGTGGTCAGCGAGCTTGGGCAGGTGGTGGGCCGGCACCATCACCCCAATGCCCACCTCAGCGCCGTCTACTACCTCAATGGTGATGGCAGTGGCAGCAGTGGTTGTCTGCGCTTCTGGCCGCCCCAGTCCGTCAACGAACTCGTGCCCGGGCTGGCCGTGGGCCACGACGGGCCGATCGATCCGCGCCATCCCTTCAACCTGCCCTGGTTTGACCTGGCGCCCCGGGCCGGCCTGCTGGTGCTTTTCCCTTCCTGCCTGCATCACGCCGTACTTCTCAACGAAGACGAGGAGGATCTGCGGTTCTCGATCAGCGTCGATTTCTGCCTCACGGCTCCGCGACTTTCCGCAGCCGGTTCTGCGGCCGGTTCCGCCCCGGAATATCTGGCGCCCCATCCGAGCCAGTGGCAGTCCGTCAGGGAAGATGGGGCCTGACCCGGCTCCGCGCAGTGTCCGAGACCCCGACCGAGACCCAGACCTTTCAGATCACCGTTGAGATCGACGGCAGCACCCACTCCTTCCCCTGCCGCAGCGACCAGACGGTGCTGGCGGCAGCCGAAGCGGCGGCCGTCGACCTGCCCAGCTCCTGCTGTTCCGGGGTCTGCACCACCTGCGCCGCGTTGGTGCGCCAGGGCAGCGTGCATCAGCCCGATGCCATGGGGGTGAAGGCCGAGCTGCAGCGGAAGGGTTTCGCCCTTCTCTGCGTGGCCTATCCGCTCGCCGATCTCGAACTGTTGGCGGGCCAGGAAGATGCGCTCTATCAGGAGCAGTTCGGCCAGTACCAGAAGTGAAGCCGGCTGGCCCGTCCGCCTCGGCCGCGCCCGACCTGCGGTTGTTGCCCCTCGATCTGTGGGTGCCACCGGCAGCGGGACCGCTGCTCGACCGATTGCGGCTGGCCCTGGCCGGCGAAGCCCGCCTGCTGGGAGGCCCCCAGGCGGTGCCCCTGCGCTGGGCGGTCACCGCAGCGGATCCGGAGCGGGGCCTGCGCCTCGAAGGCGTGGTTCTCGGCTACGGCGCCGACTACTGAGGTCCCTGCCTTGAGCTCTGCCGCCGCGCCGCCCCTGCCCACCCTGCTGGTGATCCCCACCGGGGTCGGTTGCGCCATCGGGGGCTATGCGGGCGATGGTCTGCCGGCTGCCCGGCTGCTGGCCGCCGCCAGCGACTGCCTGGTGACCCACCCCAATGTGATGAACGGCGCTTCGCTCTACTGGAGCGATCGCCGCATTCACTACCTCGAGGGATGGAGCCTGGATCGCTTCGCGGCCGGCGAACTGGCGTTGCGCCCCCGCCCCTGGCAGCGGGTCGGCCTGCTGCTGGATGGTGGCATCGAACCGGAGCTGCGGCAGCGCCAGCTGCAGGCGTTCGATGCCTGCCGCGCCACCCTCGGACTGCCGCTGGGTCCGGTGGTGGACACCGACCTACCCCTGGAGGTGAGCCTCTCCCTCGGCCCGAGTGGCTCCAGCTGGGGCAGCCTGGCCCGTCCCGATGCGTTGTTGCGGGCCGCCGCCCGGCTGCTGGATGCCGGGGCCACGGCGATCGCCGTGGTGGTGCGATTCCCGGATGATCCGGAAAGCCCTGCCCTGGCGGCCTATCGCCAGGGTACGGGGGTGGATGGGCTGGCCGGGGCGGAGGCGGTGATCAGTCACCTGATCAGCCAGCGGTTCGGGGTCCCCTGTGCCCATGCGCCGGCGTTGCAGCCCCTGCCCCTGGAGGAACGGCTGGATCCGAGGGCGGCGGCGGAGGAGCTCGGTCATACCTTCCTTCCCTGCGTGCTGGTGGGCCTGAGTCGGGCGCCGGATCTGGTGGCGCCCGCTGCCGCCGGGGCAGGGGTGCTGCGGGGCGAGGACATCGGCGCGTTGGTGGCCCCTGCCGGCGCGCTCGGGGGCGAGGCGGTGCTGGCCTGCGCCGCGCGCGGGGTGCCGATCATCAGCGTGGAGGGGAACCCCTCGCTGCTGCAGGTGGGGGCCACGGCCCTGCAGCTGCCGGTACTGCCGGTCAACGGCTACGCCGAGGCCGCCGGGCTGGTGCTGGCGCTGCGCGAGGGCCTGGATCCGGCATCGTTGCAGCGCCCGCTGCTTTCGCTGGCGGGCTGATGGCGGACTGAGGTTCAGCGCAGGCAGGCCATCGGATGGCGCGGCGGCAGGCCCAGGGCCTTCGCCACGCCGGGATGGCATACCGAGCCATCCACCGTGTTGAGCCCGGAGAGCAGCTCCGGCCGATCGGTGACCGCCTCGATCAGGCCCCGCCCGGCCATCACCAGGATGTAGGGGAGGGTGACACTCACCAGGGCTTCGGTGGAAGTGAACGGCACGGCTCCAGGCATGTTGCCGACGGCGTAGTGCTGCACCCCGTGGATGGTCACCACCGGATCGGTGTGGGTGGTTTCGCGGCTGGTGGCGATGCAGCCGCCCTGGTCGATCGCCACGTCCACGATCACCGACCCCGGGCGCATCAGCTTGACGAGGTCTTCGTCCACCAGGGTGGGCGCCCGGCCGCCGGGCAGCAGCACCGATCCGATCACCAGGTCGGCACCGGGAACCAGCCGCTGGATCAGGCTGCGGCTGCTCACCAGGCTCACCAGCCTGCCGCGGCGGTCGGCCTCGAGCGTGCGCAGCCGTTGGGGCGAGCGGTCGAGCAGATACTCATCCGCGTCCATGTCGGAGGCGATGCGCGCCGCGTTCCAGCCCAAGCTGGCGGCGCCGAGCAGCTCGACACGCGCCGGCCGCACGCCGGTGCAGCCCCCCATCAGGATGCCTCGGCCGCCCTGGGGTTTTTCCAGCAGCCGGGCCCCGACCTGGGCCGCCAGTCGGCCGGCCACTTCGCTCATCGGGGCGAGCAGCGGCAGGCTGCCATCCTCCAGCTGCACCGTTTCGTAGGCGACCGCCGTGGTGCCGGCCGCCAGCAGGGCCCGGCCCACCTCGGGGTAGGCAGCAAGGTGCAGGTACGTGAACAGCACCAGATCGGGGCGCAGGAAGGGGAATTCCTCCGGCTGCGGTTCCTTCACCTTCACCACCAGGTGGGCCGCCCAGGCCTCCTCCCGGTTGACGATGCGGGCGCCGGCGGCGCGATAGGCGTCATCGGAGATACCGGCACCCAGCCCGGCTCCCTCCTGCACCCGCACCTCCATGCCCTGGGACACCAGCTCATGGACGCCATCGGGGGTGAGGGCCACCCGTTGTTCATCGCGCTTGATTTCCGTGGGCACTCCGATGCTTGACATCGGAGTGGCCAGGGGGGCCGCTGCGCCGGAAGCTGCCATGGGCCGCAGGGGGGCGGGAGGGAAGGGCGGGCCTCACAGCCCCGCCAACCCTAGGCCGAGGCGATCGGCATCCGCCAGCCGCTGCCGAAGGAACGGCCACTCACCTTGAGCACCGGTGCGGCCTGGCGGCGCTTGAATTCGGCGCGGCGCAACAGCTGGTGCACCCGCTGGGCCAGGGCCGGATCGGCTCCGCTGGCGATCAGTTGTTCCGGGCTGGCGAGCTGCTCGATGCTGGCCCGCAGCAACGGGTCGAGCAGGGCGTAATCGGGCAGCGAATCGCTGTCCCGCTGGTCGGGGCGCAGCTCGGCACTAGGGGGCTTGGTGCGGATGGTCGATCCGATCAGCTCACCGCCGGCCGGCAGCCCCAGGCTGGCGCGGCAGGGTCCGGCGGCGGCGGAATCCAGCCATTCGCACAGCCGAAACACGGTGGTCTTGTAGAGGTCGCCGATCACCGCCAGACCGCCGTTCATGTCGCCGTAGAGCGTGCAATAGCCCACGGCGATCTCCGATTTGTTACCGGTGGAGAGCAGCAGCTGGCCTTGCTGATTGGCGATCGCCATCAGCAGGGTGCCCCGGATGCGCGATTGCAGGTTCTCCGCCGTCACCCCGGAGGGTGCGCCGCCCAGGGGAGGGGTGAGCGCGGTGGCGAAACCGGCCATCAGATCCTGGATCGGCAGCGTGTGGGTGGCGATGCCGAGCCTGGCCGCCAGGTCGGTGGCGTCGTCGATCGAGCCGCGGGAGCTGTAGGGAGAGGGCATCAGCACGGCCTGCACCCGTTCGCCTCCGAGGGCGGCGGCGGCGAGCACGGCCACCAGGGCGGAGTCGATGCCGCCGCTGAGCCCCAGCAGCAGCCCCTGGAAGCCGCATTTGCCGGCGTAATCGCGCAGGCCCAGCACCAGGGCCCGCAGCAACTGCTCCTCCGGGGCCGGTTCCACCAGAGGGGCCGGCAGCTTGCCGGCAGCGGTTCCGTTGTCGGCGGAATCCCAGAGGCCGAAGGCCTCTTCACTGCAGGGCAGCTGCAGGCAGGGGCTGCCGGCGGCATTGACCACGCAGCTGGCGCCGTCGAACACCAGCTCGTCGTTGCCGCCCACCTGGTTCACGTACACCACGGGGCAGCCGAGACGGGCAGCGGCCCGGGCGGCGAGGCGGCGGCGCAGGCCGAGCTTGCCCTGGCCGAACGGCGAGGCCGAGAGGTTGACCAGCAGGTCGATCGACTGGCCCTGCAGGGCTTCGATCGGGTCGCGACCGGCCAGCCGGTGGCCCTGCAGTTCCTCCTCCACCCAGAGGTCCTCGCAGATGCTCAGTCCCAGGCGCCAGAGCCGCTCCCCCAGCGGCAGCTCCAGCACGGCGGCCTCGTCGCCGGGGCGGAAATAGCGCCGTTCATCGAAGACGTCGTAGCTCGGCAGCAGCTGCTTGCGGCAGACGATGCGCCAATGGCCCGCTTCCACCAGGGCGAGGGAGTTGTGCAGCGCCGGCACCTCGCCGTCGTCGATCGGTTCGGCCACCCCCACCAGCAGGGCCAGGTCCTCGGGAAGGCTGGCGGCGAGCCGGTCGAGTTCGCTCTGCTGACGGCTCACCAGGGAGGGGCGCAGCAGCAGATCCCGGGGGGGGTAGCCCCAGAGGGAGAGTTCCGGCGTGAGCACCAGCTGGGCGCCGGCGGCCTTCCCCTGTCGGGCGGCTTCCCGCAGGCGTTCACCGTTGCCTTCGATGTCGCCCACCAGGGGATTGATCTGGGCGAGGGCGAGACGCATCAGGGCGGAGGGAAGCCGTAGTGATTGTGCTCCAGCAGCAAAGGCAGGAGCTCCTGGGGCACCAGTGCCGGATCCACCTGCTGGCGGATGCGGGAGCTGGCGCTGGCAGGCACTTCCAGCGGCAACAGCTCGAGCCGGGCACCCATGGCCCGCAAGCGATCGAGATCCGCCTGTTGCAGCGGCCATCCCCGGCGGGGGGCGATCGCCAGCCGCTGGTTCTGCAGCAGGCGATCGGCCTGGCGCCAGCCGGGAATCTGGCCGACCAGATCGCTGCCCACCACAAACACCGGTTCGCGCTCGGGCCAGCGGCATCGGGCGCGCTCGAGCGTCTCGATCGCCCAGGGGCTGCTCAGCTGCTGTTCGAGGCTCAGGCGCGGATCGCCGATCGCCTCCACCAGGGCCTGCAGCAACGCGGTGCGCATCGCCAGCGGCGCTTTGTGCTGCTTAAGCGGATTGTCGCTGGCCCAGGTGGCCACCTGCGGGTAATGGGCGAGCAGGCCCTCCAGCAGGGCGCGATGGCCATGGGTGGGCGGATCGGCGCTGGTGCCGAACAGGGCGATGGTGCTCACCTCGGTTTCAGGGCAGCAGGCCAGGCCACACGGCCCCGCTGCGGCCTCGGTTCGCCTGGCCCAGTTGCTGCTGCCAGTCCTGCAGCCAGCGCCTGGTTTCGGGATCCTGCCGGGCCAGGCGTTGCAGCAGGGCTCCGGGGCGGCCGGCGGCGCTGGCGCTGCGCAGCAGCTCGGCGGCAGCCAGGCGGCCGGTGCGACGGGTGGTGTGCACGGCCAGGGCGGCCTGGGCCAGGGCCACCGGGGCGGCCGGGGCCAGGCTCAGGCCGCCACTGAGCGGAGCGGCCAGAAGCAGCAGCTGGCGCAGGCCGCTGAGCAGCAGCTGCAGCCCCAGCTGGGTTCCCCCCAGCAGGGCGTTGTGGCCGGAGAGGCGGGTCAGTAGTTGCCGTGCTCCGCTGCGGGTCATCGGCAGGCCGTAGAGCTGGCAGAGCTGCAGCACCAGGGCGCTGTCGCAGGCGATGCCGCCGGCCAGATCCAGCAGCAGCAGGGGGTTGGCGGCCACACCGGTGGCCTTCACGGCGGCGAAGCGGCCGATCAGGCTCTGGGCCCGGCGCCTTCCCTGCTGCAGGCGGAAGCGATGCAGCGACTGGCTGAAGCGGTCGGCGGACCGAAGGGCATTGAGCGCCAGCAGCAATTCGCCGTGGTTCCGCAGCAGGTCCCGCAGGGCGGTGCGCAGGGGCTCGATCCGGGGCGGCAGCATCTCGCTGCGCACCCGGCCGTCGGGCCGCAGGGCCGCCTGGCGTGGCGCAGCGGCCACCGCGATCGGCTCGAGCGGCTGGGCCGAGGCCGGCAGGCGGCGGCGGATGCTCGCCACGAGCTCCGGCAGCTCCCCGGCCGGCCAGCAGTCGCTGCGGTTGAGGGCCAGCAGCAGCGGTTTGCCGCTGGCCAGCATCTGGTCGATCGCCTCCCTCTCCACCCGGGTGAGATCGCCATCGATCACCAGCAGCACCAGATCGCATCCCAGCGCCACACGGGAGGCCAGGCGGGCCCGCGCCGCCGCCGCGATTTCGTCGATGCCGGGGGTATCCACCAGATCCACCCCCGCCAGGCCGGGAATCGGCTCCGGCCACGGCTGCTGCTGCTGATGGCGCGTGCAGCCATGGGCCACATCGGTAGCGAAGTGGTCGGTCCCCAGCAGGGCATTGAGCAGGCTCGACTTGCCCACCCCCACCCGGCCGAACACCGCAACCCGCGGCCGGCCCTGCCAGAGGCGCTCCAGCTGGCGGTCCAGTCCCGCCAGCTCAGGCCCCAGCACGGCCCTTTCCCGCGCCGTGAGCGGCAGTTCACGGCGCCACTGGGCCAGCAGCTGCCGGCAGCGTTCGGGAGTGGAGGGGGCAGCGGGCCCGGGAGCGGGAGCGGTGGATCGGGACATCGCCGGATTCAGCTCCCTTCGGGCTGGGCGGTGGTGCGCCGCCGCCAGCCGGCGAGCACGGCGAGCACGGCCTCGGGGCCCACCACCCCCACAAAACCGCCGAATTCATCCACCACCACCCGCACGCCGGAGCCATTGCGGCGGAAGCTGGTGAGCAGGCGGTCGGCGCGGATCATCTCGGGAACGAATTCCACCGGCTCGCAGAGATCGATCGCCCGGCTGGCCCCCTGGCCCTGCACCAGGGCACTGAGCAGCTGCTCGCGGCTGGCCACTCCGAGCACCTCATCCACCTCTTCCCCGAGCACCACCCACCAAGGGGCGCGCTGGTGCACCAGGGTGGCGCTGAGACTCTCCAGGCTGGCATTGCCGGCCATGGTGGGAGCCGCGACGCGGGGCACCATCAGGTCGCGGGCGGTGAGGTCGTTGAGCTGGAACACCTTGGCGATCATGGCCGCCTCGTCCGCTTCGATCTGCCCCTTCTGGGAGCCGAGGCGGGCGAGCAGGCGGATCTCCTCCTCATCAGTGCTGATCTCATTTTCGGCGGTGATCGCCGGCAGCAGCCGTTCCAGCAGCAGCACCAGGGGCAGCATCAGCCGCTGCACCACCCCAAGGGCAGGGGCGCTGGCCAGGGCCACCGGCAGGGCCAGCTTGCTGCCGATCGCCTTCGGCAGGATTTCACCCAGCAGGATCACCAGCACGGTGAGGCCCACCGAAAACAGGGGCAGGGCGGGGCCGCCGATGCCGTGATTGGCGAACACCGCTGCCGCCAGGCCGCCCACCATCAGGCTGCCGAAGATGTTGAAGACGTTGTTGGCGATCACCAGGACCGCCAGGGTGCGCCCCAGGCGCAGGCGCAGGGCCTCGAGCCGCCGGGCCCCCTTCACCGGGTTCTCCCGGGCGGCCAGCTCGTGCACCTTCACCGGGTTGACGGTGAGCAGGGCGGCCTCCACGCCGGAGGAGAAGAACGAGCCCACCAGCATCCCGATGACCGCAAGCACCAGCAGCAACAGGTCGTTCATCGGCGTGGAAACCGGTGCCGGGCGGAGCGGTGGGGAATGGATCGGTCGATGGCGGATCGGTGGAGCAAGAGCCCCTGTATTTAATCGCCTGTGCCATCTTCCTGCTGTAGCCCTTCCCAGCGCGATGACCGAAGTGATGCCGCCATCTGCCGTGATCGATGCGGCGGTGTTTGCCGATCGACGCGATCGCTTCCTGCATCAGCTGGGGGGAGCGGCCGCCGTGATTCCGGCGGCGCCGCTGGTGACCCACCACGCCGATGTGGAGCATGCCTTCCGCCAGAACAGCGATTTCTGGTACCTCACCGGGTTCGATGAGCCCGGGGCGGTGGCCCTGTTCCTGCCCCATCGAGCGGAGAACCCTTTCGTGCTGTTCGTGGCGCCGCGGGAGCCGAGTGCGGAGGTGTGGAATGGCTTCCGCTGGGGCTGCGAAGGAGCAGTGGCCACCTTTGGCGCCTGCCTGGCCCACCCTTTGAGCG
>JBKDOV010000008.1:0-9799 GCA_046342815.1 Cyanobacteriota bacterium | reverse complement strand
CCTCTGAACCCGCTTCAGCCGATCCCGGTGCGGGCCAGATCCAGCACGTCGGCCATCGAGCGGATCTGATCCATGGTGGTGCGCAGCTGGGAGGCACTCACCAGTTCGACCCGCAGATCGATGCGGGCGGGCCGGCCGGGATTGGTGCGCACGCGGGCGTCACTGACGTTGATGCGACTGTCGGAGAGGCGGGTGAGGATGTCCTTGAGTACACCCACCCGATCGAGCACCTCGATCCGCAGCTGCACCGGATAGCGGCGGCGGGCCTCATCGGCCAGCGGGTTCCATTGCACCGGCAATCGCCGTTCCACCGGCACCTGGTGGAGATTGGCGCAATCCTGGCGATGGATGGTAATGCCGTGGTTGCCCAGAGCCACGGAGCCCACGATCGGCTCCCCCGGCAGCGGGCTGCAACAGCCGCCCATCCGGTATTCGAGCCCTTCGAGCCCGAGGATCGGGCTGGCCGCCCCGGCCTCGGTGTGGTGGGCCGGCGGCTGGGCAGCCGCGTGGTCGGCCTGGGCCGACACGTGGCGGGCCACCTCCTCGTTGCTGAGCACCGGCGCACCGGCGGCGGTGGCCAGGCGGATCTCCTCGCGCAGGCGATTGAGCACCTGCTGGAGCGTCACGCCGCCGAAGCCGAGAGCCGCCAGCAGATCCTCGGTGTTGACCAGGTTGCAGCGGCGGGCCACCCGGGCCATCGCCTCGCCGTGGAGCAGGGCATCGAAGCCTTCCCGGCCCAGCTCCCGCTCCAGCATCTCGGTGCCGCGGGCGAGGTTTTCCTCCCGATGGCTGCGCTTGTACCACTGGCGGATGCGATTGCGGGCCGTGGGGGTGGCCACGAAATTGAGCCAGTCGAGGCTGGGATGGGCGGACTTGGCGGTGATGATCTGCACGAAATCGCCGTTCTGCAGCGGCGTGGGCAGGGGGCAGAGGCGGTCGTTGATGCGCACTCCCTGGCAGTGATTGCCCACTTCCGAGTGGATCCGATAGGCGAAATCCACGGCGGTGGAACCCTTGCGCAGCCCCACCACATCGCCATTGGGGGTGAACACGAACACCTCCTCATCGAAGAGGTCTTCCTTGATCGCGGCGAGGAAATCGCTGCTGTCTTCGCCGCCGTCATCCTTCTGCCAGTCCACCATCTGGCGCAGCCAGTTGAAGCGCTCGGTGTCGCCTCCGGCGGCGGGCGAGCCCCCCTCCTTGTATTTCCAGTGGGCGGCGATGCCGTATTCCGCCACCTGGTGCATCTCGGTGGTGCGGATCTGCACCTCGATCGGCCGGTGGCGGCCGATCACCGCCGTATGCAGCGACTGGTAGCCATTGGGCTTGGGCAGGCCGATGTAGTCCTTGAAGCGCCCGGGGATCGGGCGGAAGGTGTCGTGCACCACCGCCAGGGCCCGGTAGCAACTTTCAAGGCCGGGGCAGAGAATCCGCACGGCAGCCACGTCATAGAGCTCGTGGAACGCCTTCTGCTGGCGCTGCATCTTGCTCCAGATGCCATAGAGGTGCTTGGGCCTGCCGCTCACTTCACAGGAGGCCAACCCCACATCCGCCAGCCGGTCGCGCAGCATCTGCACCGTCTTGCCGAGCCGCTCCTCCCGCTCGCTGCGCTTGGTGGCCACCTGCTGCTGGATCTCGCGGAAGGCTTCGGGCTCGAGCACCTTGAAAGCCAGATCCTCCAGTTCCCACTTGAAACGCCCGATCCCGAGCCGATTCGCCAGGGGGGCGTAGATCTCGCGGGTTTCCCGGGCGATGCGCTGCTGCTTCTCGGGCTTCAGCGCCCCGAGCGTGCGCATGTTGTGCAGCCGGTCCGCCAGCTTCACCAGCACCACCCGGATGTCGCTGGCCATGGCCAGGAACATCCGCCGCAGGTTTTCCGCCTGGGCCTCGGTCTTGTTGGTGAAGTGAATGCCGCCCAGCTTGGTCACGCCCTCCACCAGAGCCCGCACCTCCGCTCCGAAGTGCTCCTCGATCTCCTCCGGGGTCACCTGGGTGTCTTCCACCACGTCATGGAGGAAGCCGGCGGCGATCACCGCGGCGCTGGCGCCGATGTCGCGCAGCAGATCGGCAACGGCGATCGGATGGATGATGTAAGGCTCGCCGCTGGCGCGGAACTGGCCTTCGTGCAACTGGTAGGCGAAATCGAAGGCGGAGGCCAGCAGCGCTTCGGTATCGGTGGGGCAGCTGTCGCCGCGACCGGGGGGCACATGCTCCACGCAGCGTTGCAGCCATTCCGGCAGGGGTACGCCGTAATCGGCGGGGCCCTCGATCAGGCGGCGGCGGTGGGGCAGGGCCTCCGCCACCGGCGCAGGGGCCGACGTTGGGGCTGGCGTTAAGGCCTCTTCCGGAGAAGCCGGGGCAGGGGAGAACGGTTCCACCCCGGGGACGGGGGCTGCCTTGGCGGCTTTCTGATCGGGAACCGCCCTGAGCATGCAACCCTGCGCGTGATTCCCATGCTAGGCAGCCGCCGTCCCAATCCGTCCTCGAGGGAGCAGGCGGGCCACACTGGCCCACAGAACGAGTGCCCCGGGCGATCCCGCCACCGATGGTTCCGCCAGCCCCCACCAATCCCGGCGCCCCCACCAGCCCCGGCGCCTCTTCCGTCGGCTCCGGCCCGGTCCTCCGGCTCCAGGGGCTGGTGGTGCGGTACCCCGGCAGCGACCAGCCCACCCTCGATGGTCTCGACCTGGAGCTGGCGGCGGGGGAGCGGTTGGCCCTGGTGGGTCCCTCCGGCTGCGGCAAGAGCACCGTGGCCCGGGCCGTGCTGCAGCTGCTCCCGCCAGGCAGCAGCTGCCTGGGCGGCCTGGAACTGGCGGGTCAGGATCCGAGGCAGCTGCCCCGCACCGAGCTGCGCCGGCTGCGGGGCGAGGCGGTGGGACTGGTGTTCCAGGACCCGATGACCCGCCTCAATCCACTGCTCACGATCGGCGAACACCTGCGCGACACCCTGGCGGCCCACCGCCCGCAGTGGGAGCGGCAGCGGATCCGCCAACGCGCCACCGACCTGCTGGCCAGGGTGGGGATCGCCCCGGAGCGCTACGGCAGCTACCCGCATGAATTCAGCGGCGGCATGCGCCAGCGGCTGGCGATCGCCCTGGCGATGGCCCTGGAGCCCCCCCTGGTGATCGCCGACGAACCCACCACCAGCCTCGATGTGGCGGTGGCCGGCCAGGTGATGGGGGAGCTCTGCGCCCTCTGCGAGGAAACGGGCAGCGCCCTGCTGCTGATCACCCACGACCTGGCGATGGCCGGCCGCTGGTGCGGGCAGATCGCCGTGCTCGACCAGGGCCGACTGGTGGAACAGGCCCCCAGCCGGCAGCTGCTCACCACCCCCGGCTCCGACCTGGCGAAGCGGCTGGTGGGCAAGGCCCGCGAACGGGAGGGGGGCCAGGGGCGCCCCGCCGAAGACGGCCCCGTGCTGCTCGAACTGCAGGAACTGCGGAGCTGGCATCCGCTGCCCTCGCCGCCGTGGCAGCAGCGCTGGCTGAAGGCTGTGGATGGCGTCAGCCTCAGCCTCCACGCCGGCGAAACCATCGGCCTGGTGGGGGCTTCCGGCTGCGGCAAGAGCAGCCTCTGCCGGGCCCTGATCGGCCTGGCCCCGGTACGGGGCGGCAGCGTGCGGCTGGAAGGTCAGGACCTGCGGCGCCTGCGGGGCCAGGAACTGCGCCAGGCCCGCCGTCGCATCCAGATGGTGTTTCAGGACCCCCTGGCCTGCCTCAATCCCCAGATGAGCGTCGGCGAGGCGGTCGCCGATCCGCTGCAGATCCATGGGCTGGCCAGCCGGGCCGAAGCCCGCCAGCAGGCCCGGGCCCAGCTGGCGGCGGTGGGTTTGGAACCGCCGGAAAGCTTCGAAAATCGCCTGCCGCGCCAGCTCTCGGGCGGACAGCAGCAGCGGGTGGCCATCGCCCGGGCCCTCATCCTGCGGCCGAAGGTGCTGCTCTGCGATGAAAGCGTGAGCATGCTCGATGCGGAGGTGCAGGCCGAGGTGCTGGAGCTGCTGCGGCGTCTGCAGCGGGAGCTGGGACTGGGGATGCTGTTCGTGACCCACGACCTTTCCGTGGCCAGCGGCTTCTGCCACCGGGTGATCGTGCTGGAGGGGGGAAGGATCGTGGAGGAGGGGCCGGGCGCCCGCCTGCTGGCCGATCCCCGCGCCGCCATCACCCGCACCCTGGTGGAGGCCTGTCCGCGCCTGCCGGCCCTGCCCTGATGGCCCTTCCACCCACGGCGGCCCCTCCACCCTCGGTGACCCCGACCAGCCCCCGGCGGCCGCGGTTGCTGCAGCCGTTTCTGCTGGTGAATGCCATCGGCATCGTGGTGGCGCTCGGCATCTGGCTCTATGGCCGCGAAATCGCGCTGCTGAACAGCCTGCGCCTGCAGCTGGCCGCCCATCTGCCGCCCTGGCTGGTGCTGCCGCTGCTGGGCCTGGTGGGCGGGGGTCTGGCCGGCGCCCTGATCGGGCTGGAACCGGCGGCGAAGGGATCGGGCATCGTGCAGGTGCTGCAATGGCTGCGCGGTCGGCCGATCCCGATGGGCTGGCAGGTGGCCGTGGTGAAGCTGATCGCCAGCGGCCTGGCGATCGGCAGCGGCATCCCCGTGGGCCCCGAGGGTCCGTCGATCCAGATCGGTGCCTCAGTGGCCAGGGAGACCAGCCGAGGGCTGGGCAATCGCCATGAACGACTGGCGGTGGCGATCGGCAGTGGGGCGGGCCTGGCGGCGATCTTCCATGCCCCCCTCGGCGGGCTCGCCTACTTCCTGGAGGAACTGCAGAAGCGCACCGATCTGCGGGTCAACGCCACGGCGGCCTTCGCCACCTTTGCGGCCGTGTTCTGGACCCGCCTGCTCAACAGTCCGGACGGTGGACCGCTGCTGTGGCGCAACCTGTTGCCGATCTCCGACTATCCGAGCCCGCTGGCGGACCTGCGGCTGATCGACCTGCCGCTGCTGCTGGGCCTGGGTGCCCTGGCAGGTCTGCTGGCCCTGCCCTATCAACGCTGCATCCTGGGGCTGCGGCGGCGGCTGGCAGCGCTGCGGCAGCCCCCATGGCGGCTGCTGGCGCTGGTGGGCCTGGTCAGCGGCGTGGGCTGGGCCCTGCTGCCGCCCGAATTTGAGAACCCGGCCCAGGTGGGGCTGCTGGCCCTGGGCGGGGTGGTGGATCCGGCCCAGGCCCTGCTGATGCTGGGTCTGCAGGGGGCGGGCACGGCCCTGGCGGTGGCCGCCGATGCTCCCGGAGGCTTCCTCGCGCCGGCCCTGGTGGTGGGGGCCTGCCTGGGAACACTGGTCCAGCAGTTGGCCCTGCTGCTCTTCCACACCGCCCCCAACACCCTGATGTTCGCCGGCGGTGGGGCCTTCCTCGGCGCGCTCACCCGCACCCCGCTGACGGCGATCCTGCTCACCTTCGAGCTCAGCAAGGACTACCGGTTGGTGCTGCCGATCGGCTTCTGCACCCTCACCGCCATCGCCGTGGCCCAACGGTTCGAGCGCCACACGATCTTCGAGACGATCCAGAGCGAGCAACCCGCCCCCCCCTGACCCTTCCCCTGGTCCTGAGCCCCCTGCGGAAGGCCGGGGGCTCAGCCGGCGCTGGCTCCGGCCTGGCGGCGAAGCACCAGCAGCAGTTTCTCGAACACCGGCGGCAGGGGTGCTTCAAACACCATCCGCTCGCCGCTCACCGGATGATCGAGCCCCAGCTGGAAGGCATGCAGGGCCTGACCAGGAAGGGCCACGGGCAGGCGACGACAACGGCTGTAAGTGGGATCGCCCACGATCGGGTGCCCGATGTGGGCGCAGTGCACCCGGATCTGGTGGGTGCGGCCGGTATCGAGCTTGAAGCGCAGCAGGGCATGGTCGCCGAGGCGCTCCTGCACATGCCAGTGGGTGCAGGCATGGCGACCGGAGTCGTCCTGCACCACGGCGTACTTCTTGCGATCGCTCGGATGGCGGCCGATCGCCCCGACGATGGTGCCGTGGTCGCCGGCGGGCTGGCCGTACACCACCGCCAGATACTCCCGCGAAGCGATGCGCCGCTGGATCTGGCTCTGGAGCTTCACCAGCGCCTCCTGGCTCTTGGCCACGACGATGCACCCCGTCGTGTCCTTGTCAAGCCGATGCACGATGCCGGGCCGCATCTCGCCGCCGATGCCGGGAAGGTCGGGGCAGTGATGCAGCAGGCCGTTCACCAGGGTGCCGTCCTTGTTGCCCGGGGCCGGGTGCACCGTGAGACCGGCGGGCTTGTTGATCACGATCAGATGCTCGTCCTCGTACAGCACATCCAGGGGGATGGGCTGGGCCACCAGATACGGCAGGGGCTCCGGGGGTGGCATCCACAGCTGCACCTCATCGTTCAGGCGCAGGGGGGTCTTGGCCCGCCCCGTGACGCCGTTGACCCGCACGAAGCCGGCGTCGATGAATTTCTGGATGCGGGCGCGGCTCTGCTCAGGCCGCTCGGCCACCAGCCAGCGATCCAGCCGCATCGGCAGCGGCTTGGGGTAATGGAGCGTGATCAGCTCACCTTCGCCTTCGCCGAAGCTGGACATGGCGCGGCGGCAGAAGCGTTCAGGCACCTCCACCATAAGGATCGGTGCTCAGGAGCCAGCACAGCGTGCTGGAGCCGCGGGGATGATGCATCCTGAGGCGATGCCTTCTCCATCCGATACCACCACCGCTCTCTCGCCCGCTGCGGACCTGGCGCCCGCTGCGGCCCTGCGAGAGCGGCTCACCCACGGGAAGGGAAGGTTGCTGGTGCTCCTGGCCACCACGGTGGTGTGGGTGATGGATGCGCTGCTGGTGGAGCGGATCGAGGGCCACCACAAGGTGGCCCACAGCTTCAATTCCCTGCTCAGCTCGCTGGAGCGGATCAGCACCCTGGCCTTCATCATCGTGACCGTGGGTCTGGCGATTTCGCTCTACCGATCCCGTCACCAGAACCTGTTCGTCTGGTCGCTCAGCTACCTGGTGATTTCCATGGTGCAGGTGGTGGCCAACGTGATGTCGATGGTGATGACCTCCAGCGCCATCAAAGGGGGTGGAATGTCCAATCTCTGGGACGTGGGAGCGGTGTATATGGAAAGCGTGATTGTGTTCATGTTCATCTATATCTTTCTCGATGTGGTCACACCCGGTGGCGCCTTCGTCTGGCCCAGCCGCGAAGGGGAGCCCCCGCCCGTACCCCATCTGATCGACTATCTGTTCATCTCCCTGAATGTGAACTCCACCTACGGTCCCACCAGTGAGGTGTTGATCTCCCGGCCCGCCAAAATGTTCATGGCCCTGCAGGTGCTGCTCGCCATCCTGATGCTCACGGTGCTGATCGCCCGGGCGGTGAGCGCCTGAGGGAGGGAGCCTCAGGGCAACTCGAGGGCGATCGAGCCCAGCAGGGAACGGCGGAAATCATCGAGGAGCCGCTGGGCCATGCGGCCGGTGTCGCCGCTGGTGTGGCGGGCCGCCGCCTCCGCCAGCCAGCCGGCCCCATCCTCACCGCCCCCCTCCTCACCAACCCCGCCTGCCAGCGCGCGGCGCGCGATGCCGTAGCGCCCCTGAAGCAGCCCCGCCGGCACCCCCGCATCGGGCACCGTCTCCAGCGCCGCCAGGATCGAGAGGAAGGCGATCGCCACCGCCTCGGTGTCGTAGGCGGCCTGGCCGATGTCGTCGCAGAGGGCGAGGCGCAGGGCGGCCTGCTGGTCGTCGAGGCGGGGGGGCAGCACCCCGGGGGCGTCCAGCAGATCCAGATCCTGGCCGAGCCGCACCCAGCGCAGGCTGCGGGTGACCCCGGCCTTGCGGGCGCTTTCCACCACCTTCTGGCGCACCAGCCGGTTGATCAGGGCCGACTTGCCCACATTCGGGAAGCCCAGCATCAGGGCCCGCACCGGCCTCGGTTTCATGCCGCGGCCGGCCCGGCGGGCATTGAGGGCCTCGCCGGCCCGGATCGCCGCCTGCTGCAGCTGCTTGACGCCGGTGCCGGCCTTGGCATCACACCACCAGGGGGTGAGTTCGCGGGCCCGGAACCAGGCATCCCAGCGACGGCGCGCCTGCTCGCCGATCATGTCGCGGCGGTTGATCACCAGCAGATGCTGCTTGCCCTTGATCCAGCGCTCCAGGCGAGGGTGACCGGTGGCGGTGGGGATGCGGGCATCACGCACCTCGATCACCAGATCCACCTTCTCCAGGCTGGCGCTCAGGGCCCGTTCGGCCTTGGCGATGTGGCCGGGGTACCCCGGGATGGCCGGGGCGGCACTGCTGAGTTCGATCAAGGCACCACCAACACCGGACAGGGGGCCAGCTGAATCACCCGCGCCGCGGTGCTCTGCTGGTCGGCCTCCAGCGTGATGCCCCGGGTGCCCATCACGATCAGATCGGCATTGATCTCATCCGCCACATCCCCGATCACGAAGGCCGGCACCCCCTCCCGCTCCAGCACCTCGCAGGGCAACCCGGCCTGCTCGAAGCTGTTGCGGGCCTGGTCGAGCAGCTGGCTGACGGCCGCCGCATCGTGCATCACCCCCTCCTCGGCCTCCACCACGGAGAGGATCACCAGGCGGCTGTGGTGCTGCTGGGCGAGTTTCAGGGCCACGGCGGCCGTGTCCATCGTCTGGCGGCTCTGGTCGATCGGGAACAGAACGGTGTCGAACATGGGGGAGTACCCGGCCCACAAGATCTAGCGGTGGCAGGGTCGGCACGCCAGGGGAAAGAACCGAAGCACGGGTCCGGGCCGCCAGGGGGCTAATCTCGCCGCGCCTTTCCCTTATCCGTACCCATGGCGAAGCGATCCCTGGCCAGCCTCAGCGCCGACGACCTCCGCGGCAAGCGCGTTCTGGTGCGGGTCGACTTCAACGTGCCGCTCGACGATGCCGGTGCGATCACCGATGACACCCGGATCCGCGCCGCCCTGCCCACGATCAACGACCTGAGCGGCAAGGGCGCCCGGGTGATCCTGGCGGCCCACTTCGGCCGTCCCAAGGGCCAGGTGAATGAGTCGATGCGCCTCACCCCGGTGACCGCCCGCCTGGCGGAACTGCTCAACAAGCCGGTGATGAAGACCGAGAGCTGCATCGGTCCCGATGCAGAAGCGCGGGTGGCCGCCATGGCCGATGGCGATGTGCTGCTGCTGGAGAACGTGCGCTTCTTCGCCGAGGAAGAGAAGAACGAGCCCGGTTTCGCCGAGAAGCTGGCCAGCCTGGCGGATGTGTATGTGAACGACGCCTTCGGTGCCGCCCACCGCGCCCACGCCTCCACCGAGGGCGTGACCCGCTACCTGAGCCCCAGCGTGGCCGGCTACCTGATGGAGAAGGAACTGCAGTACCTGCAGGGCGCCATCGATGAGCCCAAGCGTCCGCTGGCCGCGATCGTGGGCGGCTCCAAGGTGAGCTCCAAGATCGGCGTGCTCGAGGCCCTGCTCGACAAGTGCGACAAGATCCTCGTGGGCGGCGGCATGATCTTCACCTTCTACAAGGCCCGCGGCCTGGCCGTCGGCAAGAGCCTGGTGGAAGAGGACAAGCTGGAGCTGGCCAAGGAGCTTGAGGCCAAGGCTGCGGCCAAGGGCGTGCAGTTCCTGCTGCCCACCGACGTGGTTCTGGCCGACAACTTCGCCCCCGACGCCAACAGCCAGATCGCCAAGGTGGAGTCCATCCCCGATGGCTGGATGGGCCTCGACATCGGCCCCGATTCGGTGAAGGTGTTCCAGGACGCCCTGGCCGACTGCAAGACCGTGATCTGGAACGGCCCGATGGGCGTGTTCGAGTTCGACGCCTTCGCCGCCGGCACCAACGCCATCGCCACCACCCTGGCCGACCTGAGCGACAAGGGC
>JBKDOV010000007.1:0-50175 GCA_046342815.1 Cyanobacteriota bacterium | reverse complement strand
ACGCGGGAGTGGCGGGAGGAACGGGGCGAAGAGTTCGATTGGCTTGATGTAAAGCTCGGCGAGCATGCCGAAAGTATGAACTACGGAACATCGGCCAAATCCCAGAGCGATGGCGAAGTGCCCGTGCTTCGAATGGGCAATCTGCAGGGTGGCTCGCTGGATTGGACAGACCTCGTCTACACCTCTGACCTTGCTGAAATCGCCAAGTACATCCTTGACGAAGGAGATGTTCTGTTTAACCGCACCAACAGTCCCGAGCTGGTTGGGAAGACGGCGATTTATCGCGGAGAGCGGCCAGCGATCTATGCGGGCTATCTAATCCGTGTGCGATGCCTTCCGTCCCTGGATCCAGAGTTCCTGAACCTCAGCTTGAACAGCCCTGCTGCGAGGGATTATTGCTGGCGCGTCAAGTCAGATGGCGTCAGTCAGTCCAACATCAATGCTAAGAAGCTCGCGGCATACCTATTCCTTTTGCCTCCACGTCACGAGCAGCAAGAAATCGTCCGCCGCACCCAGGAGCTCTTTTCTCTCGCCGACCAACTCGAAGCCCGGCTCACCGCCGCCCGCAGGATCGTCGAGCGGCTGACGCCAGCCCTGCTGGCCAAGGCGTTCCGCGGTGAGTTGGTGCCCCAGGACCCTAACGACGAACCTGCGAGCGTGTTGCTGGAGCGGATCCGGGCAGCCCGTCAGGCGGAGGCCGCCGCTGGTAAACCCTCAGGGCGCGGGCGCCGGAAGGTTGCAGCCCGCCCGGAACCAAACCCTCCCCCTGCCGCCCCCGCCCCTCGCGATCTCCTCGCAAAGCTGCTGCAGGAATGCGGTGCCCTCAGTGAACGGGCGCTGTTGGCAGCATCCGAGCTCGATGCCGCTGGTTTTCGGGCCCAGCTGGCGTTGGAGCAGGAGCTGGGGACAATCCAGGAAACACTGGAGGACGGGCAGGTGCTGCTGGAGGCGGTGGGTTGATGGGCCAAGAGGGCCGCACCCGGCCGATGCTGCCAGACCTCTATTTCCCCGCACAGGGCAATTGGTTCGTCAGGTATTGGTAGCGCGACCAGAACAGCTGCGTGGGGCGGGATCCCATTCCATACAGGCGCTGGGCGAACCAGGCCTCGCGGGAAGCACGTTGGCCGGCGCGGGCCAGCTGCCGTTCGCAGGGGTACGGCGCCAGCTCCCATGCCTTCTGGTACGAAGCAATGGCAGCCGGCCAATCCGCCGCTGTGGCTTCCTCAAAAGCCCTGGCGAAAGCCTGATGCAGCAGGGGATCTTCGGCAGCGCAGACCCGCGGCGAAGCGAGCAGCAGCAAGGAAGCAAGCCACAGGGCCCGGAAGGGAACAGACACAGGGAGAAGGGCGGAAAGGTTCAACAAGCCATCAACAAGTAGCGTCGGCGTTCGCCAGGGCAATCGAGAATTTCTTGGCATAGCTCTCAATAAGATCAGCCCGGTCCATGCCATTGATGATCTTGCGGGCATGGAGGAAATCCACCATCTGCCCCTTATCAGGATCTCCGATGTAATGCTTCAGCGCCTTGCCGGTAAACAGGCCGTTGAACATGCCATAAAACAGGATGACCGCTGCATAATCATCATCCTTCACCGCAGAAGGCTGGTCGGTAAAATCGGGGCAGTCAGGATAAAACGACTGCACCACAGGCGTCATCCTGGTGTAATTGAGTCGTCCGGTCAGCTGAACGAAGCCTCGGCCGTGGAACCTGGCACCATCGCCCGGCTGGGTATTGCCCAGGTCGGCTCGATTACCATACAGGCGCTCGAAACGCTCAGCACTGCCATATTCATCGATCGGCTGCATCGTGGATGCCGTTTCATGCAAGGTGGTAGCGAGCATGTAGGCCAACCAGCCGATCGAGCGGATCTCCCAGTTGGTCTTGAACTCTCCTGTGGGCTGAACCGGTGGGTTCTCCCAGAAATTCAGGATGGCCTCCATGCCGTCCACCTGTCCTTGGCTGAGAACACCGTTGAAGAGGGCCTTGCGCACTGTGTTGTAGAACGCGGCGCGGTTCATGGATCTGACAGACTATGAGTATTAAAAAGCTAGGCAACGGATGTCATCACGTACGAATTCCAAAGATATTTCAACAATGCCTCCCCGCACGCTCAGGCTTGCCTTGCCGTCTACAGCCGAGCCGTCGGTGATCGCGTTGGGGCAGAGTAGGGGAGACCTGATCATCTGATCCCGATTGGTTATGGCTGAAGACCCTGTTGAGAACAGCCTTTTGGCCACCAACGCACCGGAGACGATCCAGCCACCGGTGGAGTGCAAGGGGATCCGGTCCACCAGCGACTTCCCACAGAATCTGGCCGGGCTCAGCCCAGAGCAGATCGCACATCACTATGCAGCGATGCGAAACAGCCACGCCTCACTGAGCCGATCGCGCGGGCAGTTGATGCGACGCTCGCATGACTTCAGCAAGGCGCAGGAGCGCTTCCTCACCACGCTTCGCAGCTATGAGGAGCGACTGCTGCTGATCGGCCAGGAAAAAGCCGAGGCAATGCAGCTGGCCCAGGACATGCACAAGGAGCTGGAGGCGTTCGACAGCAAGCAGCAAGCCCTCGAGAGGCTGCTCGGTGATCTGGAAGAAGTGAAACAGGACGCTGGCTTCTGGTCGATCTTTCACATCACTCAACTGATCGAACGGATGCGTGCCCTACTGCGTGGCGGGCTGAGTGGGGGCGATCGGCGCCATGGGTGAACTGAGTGATCGCTTTGCAGAGCTGATGGCCCGCATGGCGAAAAGCGATGCGGATCTGTTCCGCACGATCGGCGAACAGAACGCCAGCGTGCGCCTGATGGTCAGTGATCTGACCGCGGGCGACAGCCAGCCAACCCCCACCAACACACCCGGGGCGCTGCCGGCAGCAGGACTGCTCCCAAGCGAACATTGCGACCTCAAAGCCTTGAAGGGCAGATTTGGCAAGGTGGCAGAGGCGCAGATCTGGGTGGAGGCCCAGATCGGCAAGGCCCCCAAAAAGGCCACCTGGGCCGTGATCGAGCAGACCTGCCGCCAGGGAGCCTGGCCCGTTGTCAGCAGCGGCAAGGCCTCGCATCCCAAAGCCCTTACAGCGGCGGAGATTGAGGAGCGGCTGGCCGGCCTGGAGGAACGGCTGGAGCAGCGGCTGCAGACCATCGAAAGCCTGCTTCGCTTCATCGCCGAGGCTGTGATGCAGAACAAGTGACGAAGTGACAAAGAAGCGGAAGGGGAAGGAACCCTCTCAGCCCATCTGCTTCTGAATCTTGCCCAGATAGGCGGGCATCATGTGGTCGCTGATCAGGGTGGTGAAGCCCTCCTGGCTCTGGAGGCCGCCCTGGCGTCGCAGCTGGTCCTGCAGCGGCTTGAATTCCGCTTCGCTGAGCATGGCGCCGGAGCCACCGCTGGGGGCGGCTTCCTGGGCGGCGGCGCCGCGGACCAGGCGGCCCTTGCCGTCGAACTGGAGCAGGTGGCCGGCGTGGCGGTAGCCCGGCGGCACCCGCGGAACGATGTCGGCGTCGTTGACCAGCCGGTGGTAACGGCCGGCAACGGCATCGGCCAGATGGTCTAAAGCGCTGCCTCGCGCCACGGCCGGCTGACCGTAGGTGTACAGAGCGCGCAGGGTGCGGCTGGGGGCCCAGGTGGCGGCGGCCAGGGCGGCAATCGCCCCGCCCAGACTGTGGCCCGTCACCAGCAGCGGCAGCTGGCGGCGGGTCTCCATCAGGCTTTCCAGCTTGGGCCGCAGGCTCTCGAACTGGTCCCAGAAACCGGCATGCACCGGTCCGTCCAGGGCGTCCACGTGCTTCGAGAGCACGTTCAGGTTGCTGAGCCAGTCGGCGGTGCTCTCCGTACCGCGGAAACACACCAGCACCAGATCATCGCTGGCCGCCAGGAACCCCTGGGCCGCCCCCTGCTCCACGAAATCACAGCTGCGGAAGCCCCAGGCCTGGAGTTGGCGCTCCACCTCCACCTCTGGGTTGTACGCCAGTTGGCTGGCCAGGGCCAGCGACAGGGCCGTGGGCCAGGTGAACACCGGGCTGGCAAGCGAGGCAAGCTTGAAATCGGCGGCGGTGGGGAGCGCCACTGCCGTCTGGTCTCCGCGGCCGAACAGCCCCCAGCCCTCCTCCGCGGCAGCCACTGGCGCTGGTGCTGCCGCTGCTGGCGCTGCCGGGGCCGCCGCCGGCGGGGTCACGCTGGCACTGGGTCCGATCGTGGGGGTCCCGAAGCTCACGCTCACCTGCAGCGGGATCGTCCAGGTGGCCGTGGAGAGGGCGGCCGGGGAGAGGGCGGCCGAGGAAACAGCGGCCGGAGCGCTGGTCGCCTCCTGCGGTTGGCGCCGCGCCTGCTCGCCAGGAGCCGAAGACGGCTCTGGCACATTGGCAGCGGGGGGCTGCAGAGCCCCAGGCTGAGTCGGCTGGACGGGCGCAGCAGGCTTCGCAGCCAGAAGGGGCTGCCGCAGGGCCTCGGCCGCCGGCGGTAGCGGTTGGCTGCGGATGTGGCGCACCAACCGGCTGATGCGCACACCCTCATTCGCCTCCCAGGCGATGCGCTGCTCCCCCATCCATTCCTCCCAGACCCGCCCGTCGCTCGTCACCACTTCCCCCCGTTCATTGCGCTTGGGCACGCCGGAATGGTGCAGAGCCACCACCTCCCACTGGTCGTTGAACACAGGGGAGCCAGGGTCGGTGTCAGTGCGGTAGTGGAGGAACAGCTCCAGCTCATCGACCACCTGGTTGTTGCGGATCGCTAGCTGTTTCGGCTCACCGTTGGGGTGCTGGATGATGTTCACCGTCTCCCCCACCAGCAGCTTGCCGGTTTCTTCAATCAGGGGAAGCCAGCCATAGGCGGCCAGGTCGTCGTCGTCAGCCACGGCCACCAGGCTGTAGTCCAGTTCTTCGTCGGTGAGGAACAGCTCCTGGGGCGCGAGCGCGAAGCATTGGGTGCCCTGGAGCGCGCCGCTGGCTGCCTCCTGGAAGTTGAACTCCACCTTGCTGTGGCGTGCCTGATCGGCGCTGCCCAGCACATGGTGGTTGGTGAGCAGCAGCCGCGGCGCCACCAGGAAGCCGGTGCCGAAACCGTGGTTGTCGCCGGCCCCATCGCTGATGTGCACCCCCGGCCCACGGCCCGGGCCACCTGCATACCCTGCTCAAAGAACCGCACCCCCAGCAGGTCGTTGGTGTCGAGCACCCGCTCCAGGGAGCGCGGGAATGCCGCCGGCGCGGCCCCCGGGCCCTGGGGATCAAACTGCCGCCCCTCGCGCCGCAGGGCCTCCACCCGCTCCGGATCCGCATGGAGACGACGCAGGCGCTTGCGGATCAGCTCGGGTGTGTTGGCGGCAATACCGAGAATGTCACGGGCGTTGATTCGTTTCGATATTGCCCACACGCAACGCCGCACGCTCGCGGTAACGCTGTTCGGTATCGGTAACCTCCCGGATGATCGACATTGCCGCAGGAACTCGTTCTGAAACCGTAAGCACAAACGACCGACCTGTCAGGCATCATTCACCAGTCCTCTGGGCCCCAGAAGATCATGTCCGAGTCCAACGGCCGGTTCAGGCTCGACAATCAGCGCGCCCTGGTGACAGGTGCCTCGCGGGGCCTGGGTGCGGAGATCGCTTCTGCCCTGGCTGCTGCAGGTGCCGATCTGGTGATCAGCGGCCGTGATTCAGAAGGCCTGGAGAACACCAGAAAAGCGGTGGAACGGCTGGGCCGTCGCTGCCATGCCGTGGTGGCTGATCTGCGCAGCACAGAGGAGACACTCCGGCTCGCCGATCAGGTGCTGGAACGGTTCGGCACCGTGGACATTCTGGTGAATAATGCAGGCATAGTCCATGTGGAAGATCTACTGAATACCACCCTTGAGCATTGGGAGGAAACCCAGGCCGTCAACCTACGGGCACCCTATCTGCTCACCCAGAAGTTTTTGCCTGGGATGATCGAACAAAGAAGGGGCAAGATCATCAATATCTCTTCGGTGGCAAGCGTGCTGGCCCCCGAGGGCCATGCGGCCTATTCGGCGTCCAAGGGAGGTCTCAACCTGCTCACCCAGGCGGTGGCGGCGGAGTGGGGCCGTTACAACATCCAAGCCAATGCCGTGGCACCCACCGTGATCCTCACCGAGATGGGCCAGCAGGTGTGGGGAGAAGCCAGCAAAGGCGATCCGATGAAAGCGCGCATTCCCGCCCGCCGCTTCGGCGAACCCAACGAAGTTGCTGATTTAGTAATTTTTCTGGCCTCTGATGCCTCCAACTTCATCTGCGGCCAAGTGATCCGCCTGGATGGTGGCCTGACAGCCGTTTAAGTAACCAGGCCCGACGAGCCATGACCACTTGGTTGTCATCAGCTGGTGATGCCCTTAGGGTCTGCCTACGGCCGGGTGTTCGGCTCGCCTGAATTCCACCAAGCACTCTTTTCATGGCGTTTCGCAACGCTTTTGTGGCAGCTCTTCTCCTTTCCGCCACCACGCTGGCTCCGAATCTTTCAGCTTTGGCAGCCGGCGGCGGGAGCGTGGTGACGGCCGATCCCTCCAGGCACTTCGATCCCAAGGGCAAGGAGCCATCGCGGTTCACCATCGAGCTGCAGAAAGGCCTGAGGGCGACACTGCCCTTTGAGGATCAACGCGATTTCGAGGAAGCCCGCAAGGGCTTTGTGGCGGCTCCCCCCTACAAGCGGATCATGGCCGATGCAGGCAACGTTGCCTGGGACATGGAAAGCTATGAATGGTTGCTGCAGGGGAAGCAGTTCGACACACTTCACCCCTCGCTGCAACGCCAGGCCATTCTCAACATGGCCTATGGCCTCTACGAGGTTGTGCCGGGCAAGATCTACCAGGTGAGGGGTTTCGATCTTGCCAATATCAGCTTTATCAAAAGCGACAACGGTTGGATTGTCTTTGACCCTCTGACCGCCAAGGAGACGGCCCGAGCAGCGCTCACCTTCATCAACCAGAAACTCGGGAAGCGACCTGTGGTCGCCGTTGTCTATTCCCACTCCCATGGTGACCACTTCGGCGGTGTGCGTGGTGTGGTGGATGAGCGGGATGTTCGTAGCGGCAAGGTCAAGGTGATCGCACCGGTGGGCTTCATGCAGCACGCCGTGGCCGAGAACGTCTATGCCGGCAATGCCATGACCCGGCGCATGTTCTACCAATACGGGGTATTGCTACCGCGCAGTCCCTACGGTCACGTTGATCAATCGATCGGCAAAAACACAGCGGCAGGCAATCTTGGGCTTATTCCGCCCAACGTCATCATCAAGGATGACTACCAGACGATGACCGTCGATGGCGTGACCATGGTCTTCCAAAACACGCCAGGCACGGAAGCGCCAGCCGAGATGAACACCTGGTTTCCAGATCTGAAGGCATTCTGGGCTGCCGAGAACATCACGGGCACCATTCACAACATCTACACCCTGCGGGGTGCTGCTGTACGCGATGCCCTCAAGTGGTCGAAAACGATTAACGAATCGCTGCACCGATTTGGAGACCAGGCGGAAGTGATGTTTGCTTCCCATAGTTGGCCCCGCTGGGGCAATGCACGGATCCAGGAGGTGATGCGTACCCAACGTGATGCCTATGCAAACCTCAACAATCAGGTGCTTTTCCTGGCCAATCAGGGTGTCACGATCAACGAGATTCAGAACGTCTACAAACTACCGAAATCCCTCGAGCAAAGCTGGGCAGCGAGGAGCTATCACGGCTCGGAAGCTCACAACAGCCGAGCGGTGATCAACAAATACCTGGGCTACTGGGATGCCAATCCCGCCACCCTCGCACCCCTTTCTCCCCGCGATTCAGCCCCCCTCTACGTCGAGATGATGGGCGGTTCCGCGCGCATCATCGCCAAGGGCAGGGCCCTTGCTGGTCAAGGCAAGTATCTGCATGCCGTGGAGATCCTCAACAAGCTGGTGTTCGCCGAACCCAACAACCAGCAAGCCAAGGACCTGCTGGCCGATGTGTACGAACAGCTCGGTTATCAGAAGGAAAGCCCCAGCGTGCGCAACAGCTTCCTCGCCGGCGCCTATGAGTTGCGCAATGGGATTCCGAAGGGCGCTTCACCCAAAAGCAGCGGGCCGGACATGATCCGCGCCATGTCCACCGACCTCTGGCTCGACTTCCTCGGCATCCGCCTCGACGGTTCCAAGGTGGAGGGCAAGAAGTTTGTGATGAACCTGATCACCCCTGACAACGGTGAACAGTACATCGTGGAACTCAATAACAGTACCCTCACCAACATCAAGGGCTATCAGGCCCGCAATCCTGATCTGGTGATCACGATCAATCGCTCCGATCTCGAAACCGTGATGATGGGAGCCGCCACCCTGGATGATCAGATCAAGAATGGCAAGGCCAGACTCGTGGGCAACCGTGCAGGCCTCGATCTGATCCGCAACTCCCTTGTGTGGTTCAACATGGGCTTTGAGGTGCTTCCCGGCACTGGTGGCACCTCGCTCACCGCGCCGCGCGACCCGATGCAGCAGCCCGCTCCGGCCCTCAACACCATCATCGATTGAGGGCATCGATTGAGGGCTGGGTGCTCACGGTTGCACGAGAGCGGTTGATGAGGGGTTGCTCTCGACGCGAGGGGATTGGGGATTCAACAGATGTTGTAACAGCAGACCTGTCGAGACAATCCCCACTTGCATCAGCAGACAGATACCCACCTGGGGAAGATAGAGCTTGATCAGACGATCCACGTTGCTCCATGGAAATCGTCTGTCATCCTGCTGGCGAGGAGCTGTTGATGGATGTGCTCCAGGGCACGGGCCATCGGTTCAGGGCATGACTGGTAACAGAGACTATGTCGATAGCACGGTTGTGTTCATCGCACTGCCACGTGCCCTGGCAGGGAGCAACGACATGGCTGGCGGTCCAGCATGAGCTCTCCTGCTTGCTGGCCATGGATCTCTGGATCCTTCAGAAGCGACCCTCGTGTGGCCTGGAACCCTATGAATTAACTCGCCTGCGGGAAGAAGCCCGGAATCTCGATATCCGGGTAGAAGCGGTTGCACCGGATGAAATCGATCTGATCGTCAGCCGTGGAGGGCGTCGATCGATTCGCCGCTGCGGCACGGAAGTGGATCTTCCCAGTGGTCTGCTGCCCCGCACGGGCAGTGCCACTGATTACTTCAGCCTTGCCATTTTACGCCAACTCGAACATCTAGGGGTTGAGGTATTCAACTCCAGCGAGGCCATCGAAGCCGTGAAAGACAAGCTTTATACCCACCAGATCCTGGCCCAGAACAACCTGCCGATCCCGCGGACGCTGCTGGTGCGCTTTCCGGTGGATGTGGACCTGGTGGCCAGACAGATCGGCTTTCCCTGTGTCGTGAAAATGCTGGTGGGTTCGTATGGCGAAGGCGTGGTGCTGTGTCGCGATCCAGGCAGCTTCCGCGATCTGATGGAGATGATCTCTGGGCTCGACCGCTCCCAGACCCTGATCCTGCAGCAGTACATCGGCAGCCGTCCTGGGCAGGATCTACGGGTGTGGGTGGTGGGAGGTCGAGTGCTGGGGGCGATGCTGCGCAGCAGTACCGATGGCAGTTTCAAGGCCAACATCAGCCGCGGTGGCAGCGGTCATCCCTATGCCCTCAATCCCGAAATCGTGCGGCTTTCTCTGGCGTGCGCCTCCGCTTTGAAGCTGGATATCGCAGGGGTGGATCTGTTGTTTGATCAAGACCACTACTGCGTCTGTGAAGTCAACAGCGCCCCTGGTTTCGTTGGCTTTGAAGCGGCTACCGGCCTCAATGTGGCTCGCTCGATCCTGGCGCACTGCCTGTCTCGCCTGGATCTCAGGACCTGTCCGGCGCTGAGCCCCTCGCCGGCCTGAGCAGCGGCGAGCCGTCGACCCGCTGAATCGCCACGACGCCGGGCCTGGGGATCCGGCCCGCTTCTGCGGCGGGCCAGTTTGATCCGAGCGGCACCTCCCGGAGCTGTTCGAACACTCCACCATCGCGATCCCTGAGGCTGTAGGCCTGGATTTCGTCCTGGCCCGCCTGATGGATGCCGTTGTCCTCGCCTGGATGCTGCACCGCCAGGAAGAGAGTGGTTTCCTCCGGGTCGAAGCAAGGGCCGGTGAGCTCGCACTCCATCGGTCCCGTGGCGAACAGAAGGGCTTCGCCCGCACCCGGACCCTCAGCCGGAAACAGCCAGCAGCTGTTGTTGCCGAACACATCAGCGCTGCCATTGACCGCGGCCCGGTCGGTGACCATCCAGATATTGCCGGCTCGATCGAGAGCCAGATTGTCGGGATTGGCAAATCCCATCCCCCCCTCCCAGGGGGTGCCGCCGGTGGCCACCATGCGCCACTGGAAGGTATCGCCGCTTCCCGCCTTGGAGTGAGCGTCTTCCTGCAGCCGCATCAGCCATCCATAGGGCCAGGTCGGCTGACCCGCAGGCCCCTTGAACACGGCGGGATCGGCCTGTCCGTCCCCATCCGATCCACCGGCGGTGAAGGTGATCAGCAAATCACCGGTCCGCGGGTCCAGTTCGGTGTCCTCCGGCCGGGCGGTCGGCGTGGCCCCGGCCGCATTGGCGGACAGGTGGGCATCGATCAGGATCGCTCCGAGCTGTTCGTCGCCCTTACCGGGGTACAGATCGGCGAGGCTGCGGAAGCGTTGCCGGTAGCGGAGCAGGTCGGATTCACTGCGCAGCAGCTCGGCACCGGGCCGGCTGCGGTCGCTGTGGGGGACCGCCATCAGCGCAGGCAGCCCATGGCTGGCGAAATGGGAGGGAGACAACGGCTCGATCTTCGTCTCCGGCAACAGCGGAATCCAGCGACCGCCCCCATCCTCGAGGAAGCGAGCCACCTCCAGCCGACCATGCTCCAGCAACCTGGAATTGGCGGAATCGCTGGGATTGCGCACGATCTCCGCACTGACGAAGCGGTAAAGATGGCCCCCATGGCGATCACAGCCGGAGTACACCACCAGCGGCTCGCCGATCCGGGCGCGCACCGCTACCGCTTCGTGGCGAAACCTCCCAAGGGCCGTGTGTTTCACCGCCGTCCTTTCCGGCCGGCGGGGATCGATCTCCACCATCCAGCCGTACTTGTTGCCGGCCAGGCCGAAGGGATTGCCCAGTCCTTCCAGACGGTCGCCATCGAAGCGGAAGGGACGCTCCCCCGGATCAGGCGAACTCCCATCGGCATACACGGCCTCCACCACATGGCTCTGGATGTTCTCCTCGGCGGAAAGCACCGTGCCCCAGGGGGTATGACCTCCGGCGCAATTGGCGAAGGTGCCGATGATGCGATCGCCGAGGCCATCGTCGTAGCCGAGGCGCTGCTGACGGCGGAAGACGGCGGCGGCTGGCCCCGTGCTGCGTAGCCGTTCCTCCGGCCGCCGTAGACCACTCAGGCCGGTGAGGCGTCGATCCAGGCGGCCGGGATGGTGTCGCCAGCCCCCCTCGGCTGTCCGGGAGAGTTCGACGACGCCGATCCCCAGATCCTCCATGGCGGCGGTGGCCACCGCCAGCAACGGTGCCCGCAGGGGATCCGCGGCCTCCAGAGACGCCGCATCGATCGTGCCTCCCCTGGTGGCAAGCAGCTGCTGCAGGGACGCAAACGGCAGCTCCTGACCGATCACCGACGCGTAGCCGGCGCACCAGGGCCGCGGGCTGATGTACTCGAAATTCACCGTCAACAGAGCGCGCTGCCCGTCGAGGGGGGTGAAGGCCAGGTAGTCGTTGTTGAAACCGAAGTGGCCGTTCGCCAACCGATCGCCCCACTGCACCAGCAAAGAGCTGCGAAACCCTTCGGGCACCAGCAGCCGATCCTGGATGGCAACGCGGGCATAGAGGCGTCTCTGCTCGGCGGCGCTGAGGCCGTCGCTGGGCAAAGGAATGGGCCCGCGCAGGGGCGGAAAGGGCAGTCGCGACGGCCCAAAACGAAGGGGCGCTGACGCGGCGGAACCAAGGGAGGGCCTGGAACCGGCGAACGCACGCCCAGCCACGCTGGCAGCTCCCAGGCCCAGCAGCTGCAGCAGCAAAGTGCGGCGGTTCATCGCCGCACCAGGCAGGCCCTCGTTTCAGAGCCGGCCGAGCCGATCGGCTGGCCAGCGCTCAGGCTCAAGCGCACAGGTTTCGTGACACTTCGGTGTCGATCCTTTCGGAGCGACCCGGAGATTCACGGCATCGGGGGGCACCTGAGCGGGTCGGCCAGACGACCGCCGATCAGAAGCAGAACGGCAGGAACTGGGTGCGGCAGGCGGCGTAGCCGTCGACCAGAGCGCCCAGACCGATCTGATGGGCGATGCCGGAGCCGGTGATCGCCTCGGTGAGGATGCCGATCACGATGCCGACCATGGCGGCGCGACCATTGAACAGCTCGGCCCGCTGAAGCTGCTCCATGTGGATCAGCTGCTCGGAGCGGTTCTCAATGAAGCGGTCGTTGGCGGGGGCGTTGGTCATGGCTGGGATGTATCGGTTTGTAACGAGAACTGTAACGCAATGTGAAGGAGAGCGGGTCCGCGGCGGCGCTGCAGCGGAGGGGAACATGGGACCACCTCCTCCGGTTTCCATGGCCCTCCCCCCCGAGCTGAGCGACCTGGCCGAGCTGAGAGAGCTCTCCGCTGAGAACTGGCAGCGGATTCTCACGGCCCTGAGGTATCAGGCCCGCGATCTGCACCATCGCTCCTATGCCGTGAGCAGCGATCGGCGGGAGCTGCTGTGGGGGGAAATGGATGCCTGCCTCGCCCTGGCGGACCGCCTGGAGCGCCTCGCCCAGAGCCTGGGGCAGGGTTGATGGCAGCGGAACAGGGCGAAGCCAGACCAGGCCGGCGCATCCTGATCACCGGAGCAAGCTCCGGCATCGGTTTCGAGGCGGCGCAGGTGCTGCTCCGTGCCGGCCACCGACTCACCTTGCCGTGCAGGGATGCCGCTACCGCCGCAGCCCTGCACGAGCGCCTGGAAAGCTCGATCCAGGCCGGATCGAACCAGTCCGGATCGATCCAGACCCCCCTCTGCGATCTGGCCGATCTTGTGAGCGTGGAGCACTGCGCCGCCTCCCTGCTCGCGGCAGGCGAGCCGATCGACTCCCTGGTACTCAATGCCGGGCTGCAGTACAGCGGCGAAAGCGAGCCCCGTTGGTCAGCCCAGGGGTTTGAACTCACCCTGGCGGTGAACCATCTGGCCCACCAGGCCCTGCTGCAGCACCTGCTGCCCCTGGTGCGCCAGGGCACGGCGGCGCGGCTGGTGGTCACCAGCTCCGAAGTGCACGACCCCAGCACGGCCGGAGGCAGGGTGGGCCAACCGGCGGGGCTGGGGGATCTGGCCGGGCTGCGCCAGGGGCCGGGGGCGCCGATGCTGGATGGCAGCAGCCCCTTCAATGCCGAGAAGGCCTACAAGGACAGCAAGCTCTGCAACCTGCTGATGGCGCAGGAACTGGAACGGCGCCTGCGGGCAGAGGGCACCCCCCTGCCGGTGCTGGCCTGGAGTCCGGGCCTGGTGATTCCGCGGGGGCCTGGTGGCTTCTTCCGCTACAGCAGCAGGCGCAACCCCGTGGGCCAGAGGCTGTTTGCCCTGGTCGCCCGCGACCTGCTGCGCGTCACCGAATCGCCCCGCAGAGCCGGCGCCCTCCTGGCGGGCCTGGCGACCGACGCACCGCCGGACCCCCAGGGATTCCAGTACTGGAGCAACAGCGTCATCGGCCCGGGTCGCCTGGACTTCAGGCTGCGCGAGCCCAGCGCTGAGGCCCGCTCACCGGAGCGGGCCGAGGAGCTCTGGAGGCTCAGCGCCAGCCAGATCGAGCAGGCGAGAGCCTGATCATCGACCACGAAAATGGGTAGCTAGTGGCGCTCGATAGTGCGCTCCTCAATCCTGTAATAAATACGATCATCCGAACAACACAGATCGGCGTAATACCTCTCCAGCACGGCATGGGCTTCGTCGTAGCTCTCAAACAGCTGACCGGCAATACCGTCGCTGCTGCCGTCGGGAACGACCTCGCTGCTGCCGTCGTCCCGCAGGATCTGAAAGCCCATTCGATCCAGCAGCACCGGCACCACCACGCTATCTATCCCCGTGGGCACGCACCCGCCGTAGCCTCAGCCCACCCTTGCCCATGCCCATGACCGCCACGCCCACCACGATCCGCACCATCCGGGTGGAGCTGAGCGCCAACCCCTATCCGATCGTGATCGGAGCGGGCTGCCTGGCGCAGCTGGGCGAGCAGATCGCCGCCCAGGGGATCAAGGCGGGCACCAAGGTGCTGGTGGTCACCAATCCGGTGGTGGAGAACCATTACGGCGCCAGGGCCCTGGCGAGCCTGCAGGCAGCGGGCTACGACGCCAGCACGCTGGTGATCGAGGCCGGCGAAGACCAGAAAACGCCGCAGACCGTGGCGCTGATCCATGACACTGCCTTTGAGCGGCGGCTGGAGCGGGGCTCGTTGATCGTCGCCCTCGGTGGCGGCGTAGTGGGGGACATGGCCGGTTTTGCCGCCGCCACCTGGCTGCGCGGCATCAACGTGGTGCAGGTGCCCACCACCCTGCTGGCGATGGTGGACGCCGCCATCGGCGGCAAGACCGGCGTGAACCATCCCGGCGGCAAGAACCTGATCGGCGCCTTTCATCAGCCGCGCCTCGTGCTGATCGACCCCGACACCCTCGCCACCCTGCCGGAGCGGGAATTCAGGGCCGGCATGGCCGAGGTGATCAAGTACGGCGTGATCGGCGATGCCGTGCTGTTCGGCGATCTCGAGGGAGCCGCCGCCCAGCAGCCCGAGGCTGGCCTGGGCCGGCGCGAAGCGGTGGGGGAAGTCCGTCTGCAACGGCTGCTGGAGCGCTCCGCCGCCGCCAAGGCCCGCGTCGTGGCCGCCGACGAGCGGGAAGGGGGCCTGCGGGCCATCCTCAACTACGGCCACACCCTCGGCCACGTCGTGGAAACGCTCTGCGGTTACGGCACCTACCTGCATGGTGAAGCGGTGGGCATGGGGATGCTGGCCGCCGGCGAACTGTCTCTGCTGATAGGCCTCTGGAGCCAGGCCGAGCAGGACCGTCAGCGGGCCCTGGTGGCGGCGGCCGGTCTGCCGGACCAGCTGCCCGCCCTTGATCCGGACGCCGTGCTGGCCTGCCTGCAGGGAGACAAGAAGGTGCGCAACGGTCGGGTGCGGTTCGTGCTTCCCACCGCGATCGGCAATGTGCTGATCAGCGATGACGTCACCCCCGACCAGATTCGGCAGGTGCTGGAACGACTGGCTGTGCCTCGAGACGTCTGAGGGAAGAACAACGCACACCTGTGCCGAAGCCCGAAAACCGAGCAGGATTGGGCATCACTACCAATCCCACCTGTTGACGCCGGCCCGCCCCTCCCTGGCCCGCCCTGGCCGGAACCCCTTCCATCCGGTGGTCCTCTGCCTGCTGCTGCTGGCCGGCACGGCAGGCTGCGGCTCCCTAGGCACGGGCAAGCTCAGGCCCACCGGAGCCCCCGGCACGGCGGTGGCCGGCAGCAGTGCTTCGGCTCCGGCCCGGCCCGCAACGGGAAGCGGTTCAGCCAAGGAACGCTGCCCTGCAGACAGCTCCAGCCTCGCCATCCGCATGGGAGAACTGCGGCAGGCCGAAGCGGCCCTGGCCGCGGTGAAGAGCGAACAGTACCGGTCGGTTCCGGCGCCACCGCCGCTCGAGGAAGCCCAGGAAGCGCGGTATCGACCGGAGGATCAGGAACTGGACCGCGAACATCACGCCCAGGCGATGGCGGCATGGGAAGCGGCGGAAGCCGAACGCAGCCGCCGCTGGGCCCAGGACCATGACCAGCGGCTGGCAGCCGCCCAGGGGCGGCTCGATCAGATCGCCGCGGAACTGCAGCAGCGGCGAGGGGATCTGTTCACCGGACCGGGCAGCATTGAATTCAACCCGCAGGTGGCCGAAGCCATCCGGCTCTGCCAGGCCTGAGCGAGTCGCGGCCTTCAGGAGAGAGGCTGGTTTCAGGGGAGGGGCGGATCCTGCAGGAACAGCGGTGGGGAGAGAGCTGCCGGGCCGCTGGGCCGGGTGAAGGCGAGCCAACGGAAGTCGCCGAGGGCATGGGGATCCACCAGCCGCAACAGGGCCTCACGGCGCTGCAGCAGGGCCGCCAGGTCGGTGGGGCTTCCCTGTTGGAGCCCATGGAGACGCTCCGCCAGCCCGAGGGCGAGCAGTGCCTCCCCCTGGCGCCTCTCGCCGAGGAACTGCCAACCGCTGCTGCTGGCGGCCGCCTCCAGGGTTTCCAGGCAGAGATGGGCCGTGAGGTCCCACTCGCCGGGGGCCTGCAGCGGATCGGGGCTGGCCTGCTGGGCCCGATAGGCCATCAGGGTGCCGTTGCTGCGCTGGGGGGCGTAGTAGCGGGCGGCGGGGTGGGCGTAGTCGATCACCAGCAACTGGCCCTGCTCCACGGCCGCTGCGCAGGCCTCCAACCAGGGAGAGATCTCCCCATGCAGCTCGCTGCACCAGCCCGGCGGACGGCCGGGCCCGGGGGTGGTGAGCTGCAGGGGCTCCAGCAACGCCAGCAGCGAGGGATCCAGGGGTTCGCCTGGCTCCAGCCGCAACCGATCGCCGTGGAGCGTCACCCGCTGGCGGCGCCACTGTGCCCCGTCCGACACGATGCGCTCCACCGCGAGGGCATCGAGCACCTCATGGGCCAGCACCACCCCCCGGACCGGCCGGGAGGCCAGCTGCTCAAAGCTGACCCAGCGCCGCGGCAGGGGGCAGTCGGCCAGGTGGCTGCGCTGCCGTTCGGCCATGCCCGGATTGGGTTCCACCAGCACCAGTTCAAGCCGCGCGCCCAGCTCGGGCCAACCGCTGGCCAGCGCCGCCGCCAGCTGGCCGGCCAGCTGGCCCTCGCCGGGGCCTGTCTCCACCAGCGACAGTGGCCCGGGCAGGGCTTCGAGCCACTGGGCCAGCTGGGGCGCCAGCAGGGCGGCGAATTCCGGCCCCAGGGAAGGGGCCGTGGCGAAATCCCCCTGGGGGCCGATCCGCAGCCTGCCGCTGCCATAGGCCCCGTGCTGCGGGTCATGCAGCACCCACTGCATGTAGGTGCGGAAGGGCACCGATCCGCCCGCCGCTGCCAGTCGCTGCCTGAGCCAGGGCGGACAGGAATCCCCGGACGCCTGGGAAGGGCCGGAAGAGGGGAGGGCAATCAAGCGGTAGGGGGCGAAGCTCGGTGAGAATGCTGCCCCACGCGGAGGCGGTCTTGAGGCAGAAGGCAACGGAAAGGAGCGGGGGCCGGCAGCCGCTCTGGGCGTCCCTGGGTCGCTGGCTGCTGGGCGTGGGACTGGTGGCGGTGCTGCTGCTGGGGCCGGGCCGGGGCCTGCCGGCCTGGGCCTACGACAACCCGGACCTGCTGCCGGACCATCCGACCCCGGTGATCGATCTGGCGCGGCTGCTCACCGATGGCCAACGGGCCGGGCTCGAGGGCGAACTCAATGCCTTCGAGCAGAACAATGGCTGGAAGCTGCGGCTGCTCACCCAGTACGACCGCACCCCCGGGCTGGCGGTGAAGGACTTCTGGCAGCTCGATGACCGCAGCCTGCTGGTGGTGGCGGACGAACGGGGCGGCAACCTGCTCAACTTCAACGTGGGTGATGCGCTGTTCGCCCTGATGCCTCGCACCTTCTGGGTGGAGCTGCAGACCCGCTACGGCAACCAGTACTACGTGCGGGAGCACGGCCGCGACGGCGCCGTACTGGATTCGATCCATGCCGTGCAGGGCTGCCTGGAGCGGGGCGGTTGCCAGGTGGTGCCAGGACTGCCGCGGGAACAGTGGCTGCTCACCCTCTGCACCTCGATCCTGGGGGGTCTGATCGTGGGCTTCGCCGGCTTTCCGCGCCAGCCGGGGCGAAAGGTGGAATGGGCCTGGGTACTGCTGCTCTCGCCTCTCTGGGTGATCCTGTTCGGCGTCTTCGGCGTGGCCCCGATCGTGACCCGCACCAGCGATCTGCTGCCGTTGGCGCGCAATGGTCTGGGCTTCGTGGGAGGCGCGGTGCTGGCCTATCTGATCGCCCAGAAAACCGTGGGCCGGAAACTGGAGGAGGGAGGCCAGGGCTGAGCCTCTGGCCCCAGGGGCAGCCCTGGTGCGCCTGGGTTGGCCCATGAAAAAACCCCGGACCAGAATCTGGTCCGGGGTTTTCTGTTTGGCAGCCGGAATTCAGTTGGTGCTTATCGGACGGGGGCCGATCGACTCCAGACGGCAAGCCAGGGAGTTGTCGTTGCAGGCGGGACGGACCTTGCGGATCGCCACGTTCTCCCAGGTGGGAACGCCTGTCTCGCGGAGCTCGGCCAGGCTCTGCTCGTAGAAGCGCTTGAGGTCGTCGAAGCGGCGGACGGGCTGGCCGTAGTAGCTCTGACCGGCCAGGGTGGGAAACGACGCCCACTCGGGAGCCAGCTTGGCGGCCAGTTGGGGCGTCATTTCGCCGCGGTCGGCGAGGGCGAGGGCACCGCGTCGCTGGACGAGGAACAGAGCGGCCTGGTCCTGAGCCTGGGGATCAAAGCGGGAAAGCCCAAGGGCCTGGGACACCATGTTCCAGGTGAAGGGCATGAACTGGTAGGCACCGGCCGCGGCGCTGGCATAGCGGCTGGAGTACATCACCCGATCCGGGTGGCGCTCGAGCGAGTTGACCAGGGTGCCACCGAAGAGGGTGCGATACCCCATCTCATGGCCGTTGGCCCAGGTGCCCTCGGCGTAGCGGATCGTGTTGAGGAGAGCCTTGCGCTCCGGCGTGATGGCGAAGGTGCGCGGAGCGGCCGGCGGCGGCGGCAGCATGGCCAGCTGGGACCGGGGAGCCACCGCAGGAAGCGGGGCCGGAACGGCGTAACGGGCCTGGTTGGAGTTCAGTGCCCAGGAACCGGGCTGCTCGGCTGCGGAGACAGGACCTGCGATGCAGAGGCCCAGGCCGGCGACGAAGAGCGGGAGGCGGGAGCGCTGAAAAATCGACAAAACAAAAGCGGGCAGAGGACAGAACCGTGAGAGCCAGAACCGGCTTCACTAAATCGTGAAACGAATGAAACAAAGTTCGAGCCAATTTGCCTATTGATCCGAGGGATGGCGATCGTTCTTGTGACGATCACACAAGTGTCCATCAGTATCACGAACTACAGCGTTGGTTCGAATCACTGAACCTCACTGCATTTCAGTAGATCAGATGAACAGAAGTTCAAACCATCTCCGCTCTATCGATCGGATCTGCTGATCCTTCGCTCCGCCAGGTCGATCAGCAGCTCCGCCGCACGGGCCTCCCCCTGCAGCGCAAGCGCTCCCCGGCGCGGCGGCAGCAGGGGTCTGTCCAGACGCCACTCACCCGCCAGCAGCTCTTCCGGGCTCAGCAGCTGGTGGAGGCCGTGGTCCTGCAGGGCTTCCTCCAGCACGGGAGCCTCCGCGAATCCATCGCGCCGCTGCACCACATGCAGCCCCACCCCCTGGCTGAAGGCCTCGCAGAAGCTGCTGTAGCCCGGCTTGGTGATCAGCCGCCCCGCCACCGGCATCAGATCCAGCGGCCGGCAGCCCGGCGGCAACACCCGACCGTTGGCCATCGAAGCCAGGGCCGGGTCCGGCCCGATGAACACATGGTCGGGCCAGCGCTGCAGCAAGGCCGGATCCAGCGGCAGGCCGAGGCCACCGAAACTGATCAGCACCACCTGATCCCGCTCGGACGGCAGCCGCAGCTCGCGGGCGAGCGCATCGGCGTCGAGACGGGGCCGGGATGCCGTGATCCCGACGACCCTCTCCTCCACCCCCCAGGGCATCGGCAGCGCCAGGGGGCAGCGGATCAGCAGGTCGCCTCGGCGGTAGAGCTCGGCGCAGCGGCGGGCCCAGGGCACGAAGGCTCCGCCCAGGGGGCCGTAGATGGCATCCCAGCCGAAACTCGCCAGCCACGCCAGGGGGGCGCCCAGCTGTTGGGCCAGCAGGGCGGCGGCCGGTGGCACATCGGCGAGCACCAGCACCGGTTCGGCCTGGGCGGCGATCCAGGCGGCCTCCGCCGCGATCCGGGCCGGCAACTGCCGCTCGAGCTCCTCCAGGGCCACCAGCGTGGCGGTGGGGTCACAGCCCAGCGCCTGGGACTGCACCATGCCCACGTCCCAGCGGCAGGACCTCCGCTCGTGGCGCACCGGTCCGTAGGCCAGATCGAGGAAAGCATCCGGCAGGCCACTGGAGACCACCAGGCGCCACTCGGGTCGCCGGGCGGCCAGCTCCGCCAGCACGGCGGCGGTACGCGATCCATGGCCGAAGCCATGGCTGCTGTTGCACACATAAAGGATCATCAGCAGCAGACCGCCAGCGGAGGGGGGGAGGGCGCCACCGACCACAGCGTCTGTTCGTAGTGCAGCTCTCCGCCCAGGCCATACCAGCGATGGGCCACATGGCAGAGCTCGCCGTCCACGAAGCGCACCCAGCTGAAATGCCGCAGTTCACGGTCGTGCTGATCGATGCCGTGGCGCGGCACGCAGGCGGTGTTGAGATGGATGGTGCCGTGGCGATCACGATGGAGGCTGCGGCGCTCGCCCTGGCCGCGGCGCAGCCCGTGGTGCATGTGGCCGAACACCACCAGCGGCAGCGGGCGACGGCGCTGGATGCGCTCGATCGCCAGGGCCAGGTCCTGGTCGCCCCAGTCGCAGGCCGGCGCCTTCCAGTCACGACCGCAGGGATCGTTGGCATCACTGCCCAGGCCGGAGGGACCGCAGTGGGCCAGCAGCACCAGCGGCAGGGCGGGATCGGCGGCAGCGGCGGCGGTCACGATCCGCTCCACCGACTGCTCCAGCTCCACGGGGCCATAGACCGCCCGCATCGCCGGCGAAAGATGGAACCCCCCGCCGGCGCTGCCGGGGCGGGCTCCCACCACGGCCAGCCCCGGGGGGGTCAGCTGTCGCAGGCCCCAGCCACAATGGCGTTCCCCCAGCAGATCGAGCTGACGCTGCAGGGTGCGGCCGCTGCAATCGCGGGCGGAATCGTGGTTACCGAGCACACAGGCCAGCGGCAGACGCAACTGCTGCAGCAGCGCCGGAATCCGCTGGCGCCCGTCACTGAAGTCGCCCACCAGCAACAGGGCATCGGGGGCAAGCTGCTCAAGCAGGGCCTGGTCGGCGCCATCCCACTGGTCGTGCAGATCTCCTGCGATGGCGATCTCCAATACGACCAATCCCCACAGCTGCCTAGGCTCGACCCATCCTGCCTGAAGCGAGGTCAGCGTTGGTCCGCACGGTCGCCACGTCACCGGCCCTACCGGTGCCCCAGGATCTGCCCGGCGCGATCGAAACCCTGCGGCGGGAACGCAACGCCGTGATCCTGGCGCACTATTACCAGAACGACGAAATCCAGGACATCGCCGATTTCATCGGCGACTCGCTGGAGCTCTCCCGCAAGGCCGCCAGCACCGAGGCGGACGTGATCGTGTTCTGCGGGGTGCACTTCATGGCGGAGACCGCCAAGATCCTCAATCCCACCAAAACGGTGCTGCTGCCCGACCTGGACGCAGGCTGCAGCCTCGCCGATGCCTGCCCGGCGGACCGATTCGCCGCCTTCCGGGCCGCCCACCCCGATCACATCGTGGTGAGCTACATCAACTGCTCCGCCGCGGTGAAGGCCCAGAGCGATCTGATCTGCACCAGCAGCAACGCGGTGGACCTGGTACGCCAGCTGCCGGCCGACCGACCGATCCTGTTCGCCCCGGATGAAAACCTCGGTCGCTGGGTGCAACGCCAGAGCGGCCGCGAGCTCACGCTCTGGCCCGGCAGCTGCCAGGTGCATGAAACCTTCAGCGAACAGGCCTTGCTGCAGCTGATGCAGGACCATCCGGAAGCGGAAGTGATCGCCCACCCCGAATGCCAGCAGCATCTGCTCGATCTGGCCGACTTCATCGGCTCCACCAGCAAGCTGCTGCAACGGGCCGAGACCAGCCCAGCCTCCAGCTTCATCGTGCTCACCGAGCCGGGCATCCTGCACCAGATGAAACGTCGGGTGCCGCTCAAGACGTTCTTCGAGGTGCCGGGCATCGATGGCTGCAGCTGCAATGCCTGTCCGTACATGCGGCTGAACACGCTCGAGAAGCTGTGGCACTGCCTCGAAACGATGGAACCCCAGATCGTGCTGGACGAAGCCCTGCGGCAGAGGGCGCTGCAGCCGATCGAGAAGATGCTGGCGATGAGCCGCTGAGACCAGGTCCTTGCTCCCCGCCGATGGCCTGCTGACCCTCACGCCCCAGGGCCTTTACTGCGCCGCCGCCGACGCCTGGATCGATCCCTGGCGTCCCGTGCCACGGGCCCTGCTCACCCACGCCCACAGCGACCACGCCCGGCCCGGCTCCGGCACCTACTGGGCCGTGGGCAGCGCCGAAGGGATCCTGCGCCAGCGGCTCGGCCAGGGCATCGATCTGCACAACCTGGCCTATGGGCAGCAATGGCGCCTGGGCGACGCGAAGGTGTCGTTTCACTCGGCGGGCCATGTGCTCGGATCCGCCCAGATCCGCCTGGAGGCCGGCGGTGAATCCTGGCTGGTGAGCGGGGATTACAAGCGGGATGCCGATCCCAGCTGCAGCCCGTTCGAGCCGGTGCGGGCCGATGTGCTGATCACGGAAGCCACCTTCGGGTTGCCGATCTACCGCTGGCGGCCGGGAAAGGAGGTGGCCGCCGAGTTGCTGCAGTGGTGGAAGGCGGCTCCCGATCGTCCCTCGGTGCTGTTCTGCTACGCCTTCGGCAAGGCGCAGCGGGTGCTGGCCGAACTGCATGGCCTCGGGGTGGAGGAGGAGGTGCTGCTGCATGGGGCGGTCCAGGCCCTGGTGGAGCCTTACCGGGCCCAGGGCATCGCCATGGCTCCCACCCGGGCCCTGTCCTCCCTGCCCCGCGACGCTTGCGTGGCCGGCCGGCTGGTGCTGGCGCCGCCTTCAGCCCACCGCACCACCTGGATGCGACGGCTGCCCAGGGCGCAGACAGCCTTCGCCAGCGGCTGGATGGCGGTGCGGGGCGCCCGGCGGCGACGGGGCTTCGAGCGGGGGTTTGTGCTCAGCGACCATGCCGACTGGGACGGACTGTTGCGCACGGCCCGCGAATGCGGCGCCCGCCAGATCTACGTGACCCATGGCCACAGCGATGGGCTGGCCCGCTATCTGCAGGAGGTGGAGGGCATCGCCGCCGCCCCCCTGCAAGCGGGCGCAACTGATACCCACCATTGAAAGGGGTACCAGTCGAATAAGGCTATATAATCACAAAAATGCATTGCACAAGTGAGAGGCAAGCAAACCTGGGCCCAGCAACTCATCGAGAAAGGCCTTCATCGCATTCTCGGGCCCGCCGGCCTCCAGTCCTTGCTACTCAGTCGCCCCGAGTATCGATTCATCAATTCCGAAAGCACCCTGCTGGCGCAACAACACCAAACCCCCGCCAAAGGGAATGAACAAGGCATCTCTTCTCTTGATCTGGGCTGCGGAACTGAGCCACGGAATCCATTCAACGCCTCAGACATCTACGGGATCGACATACGCACAAGCAGCAACCCAAATATACTGACCGCCGATTTATTTTGTTCACCAATACCTTTCGAAGACGCCAAGTTTGATTTCGTGACCGCCTACGATTTCATCGAACACATCCCACGCACAATCGTCCAGGAGTCCACACGGTTTCCCTTTGTGGAATTGATGAGCGAGATTCATCGTGTACTCAAGCCCGGCGGCTTGTTTTACTCCCATACCCCAGCCCATCCATTCAAACAGGCCTATCAGGATCCTACCCACGTAAACATCATCACGGAAGATACCTTTCCCATCTACTTCTGTGACAATGAAATCGAAAGCGCATTCGGTCGTGCGTATGGATTCAATGGTCGCTTCAAACTCGTCGATCAGTGTTGGCTGAGCCATAAGTTATTGACCCTGCTGAGAAAGTACTGACCCCGCCTCACCAGGGCCTTGCATCGCTTCTGCCGCCTGTTTCAGCAGCTGGACCAGACCACCGGCACCACCGCCAGGGTGCAGCTGCTGCGCCTCCACTTCGAAAGCGTGGGGGCCCAGGCGCCCGCCGATGCGGCCTGGGGCCTGCATTGCCTGCTGGGAAAGCAGCGCCGGCGCCTGATCACCGGCCGCCGTCTGCGCCAGATCTGCCTGGAGGCCACGGCGCTGCCCGAGTGGCTGTTCGACGACTGCCAGACCCATGTGGGCGATTCGGCGGAAACGATCGCCCTGCTCTGGCATCAGCTGGCTCCAGCCTCCCCGGCCCCTGCCGCCGGCGAAGGGGTGGCCGAGCGGTCGCTGCAGCACTGGATGGAGCAGATCCTGCCCCGGCTCGCGGCCCTGGAAGGGGAGGCCCAGGCCGAGGCCGTGGGCGCGCTCTGGCACCAGCTCCCGGCCGACCAGCTGCTGGTGGCCAACAAACTGCTCACCGGCGGTTTCCGGGTGGGGGTGGCCCAGGGGCTGGTGCTGCGGGCCCTCGCCCAGCTCAGCGGCCTGGAGGAATCGCTGCTGCAGCATCGGCTGATGGGCGGTTTCGTGCCCTCGGCCGACGCCTGGGGCGAACTGCTCGCCCCACCCGAAGCGGGCACCGCGGTCCGCAGCCGCCCCTATCCGTTTTTCCTGGCCTCCTCCCTCCCCGGCGCCGCCCCACCGGAAACCCCGGCCAGCGACTGGTTGGTGGAATGGAAGTGGGATGGAATCCGCGGCCAGCTGATCCGTCGCGGTGGCGAAAGTTTCCTCTGGAGCCGCGGCGAGGAGCTGATCCATGCCGCCTTCCCTGAACTGATCGAGCTGGCGCAGACCCTGCCGGAGGGCACGGTGCTAGATGGGGAGGTGATCGTCTGGCCGGCGGCGGCGCCCCTTCCTGCCCCCTTCACCCAGCTCCAGCGGCGCCTGGGGCGCCGGGCGCCCGGGGCCGGGCTGCGCCGGGAATGTCCGGCCGCCTTCGTGGCCTACGACCTGCTCGAGCAGGGGGGACGGGACCTGCGCCCCGAGCCCCTGGAGCAGCGTCGATCTGCCCTGGAAACGCTGATCCGCCAGTGGCAGGAGGCGGCGTCCACCCCCTTCGCCGGGCTCCTGCGCCTCTCCCCCCGCCTGCCCCTGCCCGACTGGGGGGCTCTGGAAGCCCTGCGGCAGCAGGCCCGCAACGCCGGGGCCGAAGGCCTGATGCTCAAGGCCCTGGCCTCCCCTTACCTGGCGGGAAGGAGGCGCGGCCACTGGTGGAAGCACAAGCTGGAGCCACTGCGGCTCGATGCGGTGCTGCTCTATGCCCAGGCCGGCCGCGGCCGCCGCGCCAATCTCTGCACCGATTACACCTTCGGCCTCTGGAATGGCGAAGGCGCCCTGGTGAGTTTCGCCAAGGCCTATTCGGGTCTCACCGATGCCGAGATCGAGGAGCTGGATGGCTGGATCCGGCGCCACACCACCGAGCGCTTCGGGCCGGTGCGGGCGGTGGAGCCCGTGCAGGTGTTCGAGCTGGCGTTTGAGGGGATGCAGGTGTCGCGGCGCCACCGCAGCGGCATCGCCGTGCGCTTTCCCCGCATCCTTCGCTGGCGGCGCGACAAGGACGCCGCCGAGGCCGATACGCTCGAAGCCGCCCTCACCCTGCTTCAGGACCGACCGATGCCGAGCCCCCTGGCAGAGCCGGCAGGGTGAAGGCCCTCGAGCCGATCGAAGAGTGGTTCCGCCGCCAGGGCTGGCGGCCGATGCCGTTTCAGCGGGAGTGCTGGCATGCCTATCTGCAGGGCCGCAACGGCCTGATCCAGGTGCCCACCGGCGCCGGCAAGACCTATGCCGCCGTGATGGGGCCGATCGCCGAGATGCTCCACCAGGCAGCGGAACCCGGGCTGCGGCTGCTGGTGATCACGCCGCTGCGGGCCCTCAGCCGCGACCTCAAGCTGGCGATCGAAGCCCCGATCGAGGCGATGGGCTGGCCCCTGCAGGTGGGCCTGCGCAACGGCGACACCACCAGCAGCGAACGAACCCGCCAGCTGCGGCGCCCACCCCAGATCCTGATCACCACCCCCGAATCCCTGGCGGTGCTGCTGGCCAATCGCCAGGCCGCCGAGCTGTTCAGCGGGCTGCTGGCGGTGGTGGTTGATGAGTGGCACGAACTGCTGGGCAGCAAGCGCGGCAGCCAGACCGAACTCTGTCTCGCCTGGCTGCGCCGGCAGCGGCCCCAGCTGCGCACCTGGGCGGTGAGCGCCACGATCGGCAATCCCGAAGAGGCTGCCCGCTGCGCCGTGGGCGTGGGGAGCGACCCCCTGATCGTGACGGCCCGTCTGCGGCGCGCCACCGAAATCCGCAGCCTGCTACCGCCCACGATCGATGGATTCCCCTGGGCCGGCCACCTGGGCCTGCGCATGTACGAGGAACTGGTGGCCGGCCTGGATCCGGGGGTGAGCACCCTTTTGTTCACCAACACCCGCAACCAGGCCGAACGCTGGCACCAGTGCCTGCGCTATGCCTGCCCGGAGATGGAGGGGTCCCTGGCCCTGCACCACAGCGCCATCGACCGGGCCGAACGGGAGGCGATCGAGGCCGGCGTCAAGGCCGGCAGCCTGCGCTGGGTGGTCTGCACCGCCTCCCTCGATCTGGGGGTGGATTTTCAGCCGGTGGAGCGGGTGGTGCAGATCGGTTCGGCCAAGAACCTGGCCCGGCTGCTGCAGCGGGCGGGCCGCTCGGCCCACAGCCCCGGCGGCACCTCCCAGGTGCTGTTCCTGCCCACCCATGCGCTGGAGCTGCTGGAGGTCTCGGCGATGCGCAGGGGCCTGGCGGCGGGTCTGGTGGAGAAGCGGCTGCCCCCCGAGGCCCCGCTCGACGTGCTGCTGCAGCATCTGGTGACCCTGGCCTGCGGGCAAGGGTTTGAGCCGGAGCAGGAATGGCAGACGGTGCGCAGCGCCTGGAGCTACCGGGGGCTCGATCCCGCCAGCTGGCAGTGGTGTCTCCGCTTTCTGGAACAGGGAGGCGACTGCCTCGGGGCCTACCCCCGCTACCGCAAGCTCGAACGGCAACCCGAGGGCGCCGCCGATGGCAGCCGGTTCCGCTACGTGGTGCGGGATCCGGCCCTGGCCCGGCTGCACCGGCTGAACATCGGCACGATCACGGCCGACCGCTCCGTGACGGTGCGCTTTGTGCGAGGCGCGGTGCTGGGCCAGGTGGAGGAGGCCTTCATCTCGCGGCTGAAGCCCGGGGATGGCTTCTTCTTCGCGGGCCGCTCGCTCCAGTTCGTGCGCCTGCGGGAGATGACCGCGCTGGTGAAGGCCAGCAGCAGCAAGGGCAGCCTGGTGCCGGCCTGGGCGGGGGGCCAGATGGCCCTCTCCGATCTGCTCAGCCACCAGCTGCGCCAGGAGGTGGACCACTGCGCCGCCTCCCTGAGGGGGGAGGCCCGGCTGGACACGCCGGAACTGCGTGCCCTGGCACCGCTGCTGGCCCGCCAGGCCGACCTTTCGGTGCTGCCCCGCAGCCACCAGTTCCTGGTGGAGCTCTGCCGCAGCCGCGAAGGCAGCCATCTGTACGCCTACCCGTTCGAAGGCCGCTTCGTGCATGAGGGACTGGGCTTTCTATGGGCCTGGCGACTGGCTCGCCACCGGGCCGCCTCGATCACCGTCTCGGTGAACGACTACGGCTTCGAGCTCCTCGCCCCGAGGGGGTACCCGTTCGAGGAGCTGATGGAACAGCATGCCGAAGAGCTGCTCGACCACCGGCACCTGGAAGAAGACATGGAACGGGCGATCCATGTATCGGAACTCTGCCGGCGACGGTTCCGCTCGATCGCCCAGGTGAGCGGCCTGGTGGTGAACGGCCTGCCGGGCCAGACCCGCAGCGGCAGTCAGCTGCAGATCAGTGCCGCCCTGCTGTTCGATGTATTTCAACGGCACGAACCCGGCAACCTGCTGCTGCTGCAGGCCCGCAGGGAAGTGCTGGAGGAACAGCTGGAACGGCACCGACTGGAAGCCACGCTGCGGCGATTGCAGACCAGCGACCTGCTGGTGGAACGCACCGCCCGGCCGGGCCCGCTGGCCTTCCCCCTGCTGGCCGAAAGGCTCAATAACCGCATGAGCACGGAATCGGTGCAGGAGCGCTTGCAACGCCTGATCCGGGAGGCCACCGCCCTGGAAGCAAGCCAGGAGGAGGACTCGCATGCCTGAAAAGGTAACCGTTGCCACCACCGGCAGGGCAGTCACAGGGCGAAGGTTGGGCCGGAACACCAGGGGCCCCAGGGCCCCTTTTTTGTGGCCCTCCCCTGCCCTCCTTAAGGGCAGCTGAAAATCCGGTGGGCAAAGGCTGGGGTTTCGTGATACAAGAAGGGAAAGCAGCAGCACCCGCCATGGGCACCACACCCTCCCTTTCCGGGTACGGTTTTCTTACCCCTACCCCTCCAGCCGCTGCTGGTTCAGAAAAGGTGTTCGACCCGATCATTGATGGCGGAACAAACAACGCCGACGGCCAGAAGATCGCCCAGCTGGCAAACGGCACCACCCTGGCTGGCCATAGCAATGTGCGTTCTTACTTTGAAGACCCTGATCTGATCCAGATCAGCATCAGTTACCAGCCCGTGGAGAATCTGGGCCAAGCTGTGAACGCCTTCGTTAAGAGCGACACAAAAGAAAGCGCTGTCCTTTTTTGCAACGTCATCTGTCCGATTGACAGCTGATCTTTTTCTCCTGCCCGAAGAAATAAGGCGAATCAGGAGGCCTTTTCCAGTCTCTTGACAATCAGGGCCATCAGGGCGAGAGAAGCGGCAAAAGCGATCAGCAGGGCGATGGTCATCGGGCCTGGAGAGCAGCAGGATGGGGCGATTATGCCCTCCATCCCCCCTGGCCAGCCCGAGGTCGCGCAGCTCCTGGACGCGCGGTTCCTTTACGAGCGGTTCGTAGAAGAGCGGCTCGTATTCGTCTACGGAACCCTGAAACGGGGCCAACCCAACCACCACCTACTGGCCTCCTGCCGCTTCCTGGGGAAGGCCGCCCTTGCCGGCCTGCAACTGCACGACCTGGGCCCCTTCCCGATGGCGATCCCTGGGGAAGGCACCATCCATGGGGAGGTCTACGGGGTACCGGCCGCTGCCCTCCCCGCCCTCGACCGGCTGGAAGGGGTGCCGCGGCTCTACGCGCGCCGCCGCAGGCGGCTCGACGATGGCAGGCGGGTATGGGTGTATGTGGGTCGGCCCCGGCAGGTGCGCCATTCGCCTGCCCTTCCCCAGGGCCACTGGCCTGCCGCGATGCTGCCTGCCCTGCTGGCCCTGCTGCACGTAACCGCCATGCTGCCGGCTGGGCCGGGCCCGTTGCCCGCCACCCTGGCCTTCGACACCCTGGCCGCCTGTGGCCGCTGGCAGAACAGCCGCGGGCTGGCCCGGATCGAGCTCGGCAATGCCCTCGGCGCCGCCGCCTACCTCAGCAAACGCAGAAAACTGCTGGAAAGCTCCGCCGAGGCGCCCGTGGCTCTCTACGCCGAATCCGACCTGCACCGCGTCTGCGCCGGCTGGCGCTAGGCGGCCACCAGCCAGCGACCGGCCAGGCCGAGCCCGAGGCAGAGCACCGAAAGCCCCACCCACTGCCAGCGAGCCGGCTGCAGCAGGCGCCGCAGCAGCAACGAGCTGCCCGCCACCCCCAACAGCACCACCAGCGTCTGGCAGAAGCCGATCACATGGGGATCGGCACTCCAGCCAGGGGCACGCAGCGCCAGATCCGGCCAGCGACTGGCCAGGCTCCGCGGCAGCAGCATTCCGGCCTCGGCCATCCCCAGCACCAGATGGTGGGCAAGCATCAGGGCCCAGAGCAGGGGCAACAGGGCGTAAAGCACCAGGCGGCGGCGGCGCAGGGCCAGAAACAGCCCGCCGGGCAGGGCCAGAGCCAGGGCAGCGAACGCCAGCCGGGGCAACAGCGGGCCCTCCTGCAGGCTGGCAGGGGCCAGCGGCAACCAGCCCAGCAGGCGCTGCCAGTGGTGCAGGCAGACACCGCCGGCGAGCACCAGAATCAGCCCGGCCTCACCGGCCGGAGCACTGAGGTCGCGTTGCAGATCGGCGGCCGGAGGACGCAGCCGCAACTGCACCGAGCGATGGGGGCAGGCCTGGGCGCAAGTGAGACAGAGCACACAGTTGCGGTTGTCGGTGAGATGGGCCGGATGGGTCCCCAGGGGGCAGCCTGGGGTGGCCATCCCCTCCCCTTCCGCCGGTCCCCCCTTGAAACAGGCATAGCTGGAACAGCTGCCGCTGCAGGTCCCCGCCTGGGCCCGCAGCTCACTGATCGCCAGCTTGGCGAACAGGCCGTTCATGCCGCCCACCGGGCAGAGATAGCGGCACCAGAAGCGCTTCTCGAACAACAGGGATCCCACCACGGCACCGGCGGTGATCAGAAGCAGCAGGCAACTGCTCAGCCAGGCGGTGTTCTCGAGGTTGGCCACCTCCTCCCACAGCAGGATCGCCGCGAATCCGCCCGCCAGCAGGGGGGCGGCCCAGCGGTCGCTGTCGCCCCGCGGCCAGCTGGCGGGCCGCAGCCCCAGCAGCCGGGCCAGCCGCTGGCAGATCTCCCCCCACACCATGAACGGACAGAAGGAGCACCAGAGGCGGCCCACCAGGGGATAGGTGAGCAGAATCAACGGCCACCACCAGCCCCAGAACAGCACCAGGGCGCCGTTGTGGGCCCGGTCCTGGGGGCCCCTCCAGAGCCAGAGGTTGACCAGCACGAACACCCAGCTCACCAGCCCGAACAGCAGGCCGTTCCAGAGGCGGGGGGAACGCATCAGATCCCGCAGCGGCGGTTTCCAGCGCCACAGGTCGAAGCGGGCCCGCGGCTGCTGACGCCGTTCCGTCCAGAACACATCGTCGGGCAGCAGGGTGGGGCGATCGCGGCTGCACTGGCGCAGGGCCCGCTCGATCACCTGCTCCAGCTCCCGCACATTGCCCGGGAAGTCGTAGGTCTGCAGACGCTTCACCAGGGTCTCGCTCACCTGCGGGGGCTGGGTCCAGCCCAGGCGCCTGCCCTTCTGGCGCACGCCGTAGCGCAGCCATTCCCCCAGGTCCTGGCGGCGCACCCGCAGCGGCGGCACCCGGATCTGGCGGCAGATCGCATCAAGCGGCGGCACCGATTTCTCGGCCGTGAGAAACACCCGACCGCTGAAATGGCGGGGTTCCGCCGCGGGCCCGGGGCCGACCCAGGTGCCGCTGCGGGCCAGCTCCAGCAGCCGCGGCTGCAGGGCCGGATCGGCCCGATCGATCTGGTCGAGCAGCAGCGATCCACGACCCAGGCACTCCAGCAGCGAGAGGCCGTCCGCCCCCGGTGCGAACAGTTCGGCCCCGTCCGAGCGCAGCAGAGCGCAGTTGAGACGAACGATCAGCTGCTTGCGATCCGAAGATCCGAAATGGATCAGGGCCGCGATGTTGTCCTTCTCCAGGCCGGGTTCACCGCTGATCAGCACCGGGCAGTGCTTCGGATCGGCCGCCGCCGAGCGGATCGACTCGCGCAGCTTCTGGGCATAACGGCTGCTGCCCACGATTCCGCGGCGGGCCCTCCCCATCAGCAGCGGCGCCAGGCGAAGCACGGCTGACGCACTGGGGGTGGAAGCCATCGGGTCGCAGGCAGCGCTGTGTCGATTCTGGAGTGGGCACCGATGATGGACTTCTCCCGCAGCCCCCCCATGACCCTGCGTCTTTATGGAAGCGCCCGCAGTCGCGTCAGCCTGCCCCGCTGGTACCTGGAGGAGAAGGGCATCGCCTACGAATGGATCGCGCTCGATTCCCAGGCGGGTGAACACCGCCAGCCCCCCTACCTGGCGATCAATCCGTTCGGCAAGATGCCGGCCCTCGAAGACACCAGCCTGGTGGGCCCCGATGGCGGGTCGCTGAAGCTGTTCGAGAGCGGGGCGATCCTGCTGCATCTGGCCGAGCTCTACGGCCAGGAATTCAATGGCGCTGCCTCCGGTGATGCCGCCAGCAGCGCCGTGCGCCGCTCGCTCACGGCCCAGTGGGTGCTGTTCGCAAACTCCACCTTCACCGCCGCCCTGATGGGCCATGCCAACCGGCCGGAGGAACTGACGCGTCTGCTCGGGGTTCTCGATGGCCTGCTGAGCAGCGGCGGATCCCTGCTGGCAGGCGTCGGGGGCGATCCAGGCTGGGGGGCGGCGGACTGTGCCGTGCAGGCCCACCTGGCCTATCTGCCGATGTTCTGCCCGACGGTGGATCTGACCCCATACCCCCACGTGCAGGCCGCCATCGCCTCCACCCAAGAGCGGGAGGCCTACCGGCGTGTGATGGGCCTGGCGTGACCAACGGCAGCGCCAGCCTGGAGTGGAGGGGGCACCCGCTGCGGCTGCTGGCCGATCGGGCGGTCTGGGATCCGCAGCAACAGCTGCTGCTGGTGGCCGACCTGCACCTGGGCAAGGCGGAGACCTTCCAGGCCCACGGAATCCCGCTGCCCAGCGACGGCGACGCCTCCACCCTCAATGCCCTGCTGGCCCTGGCCGCCCGGTGGCAGCCGCAGCAGGTGGTGGTGCTCGGAGATCTGATCCACAGCCGACTCGGCCTGACCCCGGAACTGCGGCAGAAGCTGCGGGCCCTGCCGGAACTGCTGGGCTGCCCGCTGCGCCTGATCGACGGCAACCATGAACGGGGCAGCTGGCTGGAAGGTCTGCCGCGCGAACCGAGCCAGGCCCTCGGCCCCCTGTGGCTCAGCCACGCCCCGGAAACGGTGGCCGACCACCTCAACCTCTGCGGCCATCTCCATCCCGTGCTGGTGGTGGGAAAAGGGCCCGATCGGTTGCGGCTGCCCTGCTTTCACCTGCGGGAGAGGGAGAGCCAATTGGTGCTGCCGTCGTTCGGTCACTTGACGGGCGGCCAACCTTGCGACGAAGGTGGCCGCCATTGGTTGGTGGCCGAAGACGCCATCGTTCCTTGGAGCGTCTCCCCCCCACCCTTCAGCGCCCAGCGCCCCCGCACCCGCCCTGGGAGGTCACCGGGAAGGCGGGGAAGCGCCGCCTGAAGCGGCGCGTCCAGCCGCGCCAGGGCTTCAGGCTGCGCAAGCGCTGGTGGGTGCTGCTGCTGCCGCTGCTCGGCACCGGCGCGCTGGTGGCGATCGCCCCACCGCTTCCGCCCCCCACCCCCGTCTCCAGCTCCCCGGCCCCCTCGGAGCAGGCCCTCACTAAATCGGGAGCTCCCTTCCGCTATCAACCGGACACCAGCGCCTTCCTGCTCGATTTCGATCCGCGCAAGGTGCAGTTCGAGCTCTACGAAGGCTGGGATCGGGAAGCGCAGGCCTATGCCGACACCACGGCGCTGGCGTTTGTCTCCGGCCCGATGTACGAACGGCATCGGGAGGCCAGCGGGGTCGAGCGCACCGTGCCCCTGGGGGATCTGAAACTCGGAAGGCGCGTCTGGAAAGGCCGCAACCGCAGCGCCGCCCAGCAGCGGGCCTACCTGGCCATCGGCCATGACGGCCGGGTCGACTTCGGCTATGGCGAACTCACGCCCGAGCGGGAAGCCCGTTACGACACCTTCATCGGCGGGCTGCACAGCATCTACAACGACCTGGAAGCCCCTCCCGCCAGCTACCGCGGTGCCTACAGCATCGGCATGGGGCAGCAGATCCGCTACTACCTGCCGCGGATCCGGGTGCTGTACGGGTTGCGTGCCGATGGTCGGCTGGAGATCCTGATGAGCCGCGACGGCCTCACTCTGGAAGAGACCCGGGCCCTGGCGAGACAGCGCGGACTGCGGGCGGCCTACCTGCCCGACCACGCCTCCAAGAGCCGGATGATCATCCCGGGCGTCAAGGACTTCAGCCAGGAGGACGCCAACTGGATCAGCGGCGGAGCCACCAGCTTCGTGCATGTTCCGTACATGCTGCGGTTGAGCCGGCGGGAGACGCCGCTGCAGGGCTCCCTGCTGGCGGGGCTGGCGCAGCGGTTGCCGGATGCGGGCTGCGGCACCCCGCTCCACTGCGTCCAACAGCTGGGCAACACGCTGGTGGACCGAGCACTGGCGGGCCTCAACCGCTTGATGGACCAGGGGGTGGAGCCGCTGGCCCGCCTGCTCTGGGCGCCGCAGGTACCCCATCATCCGCAGAGGCCGGCGCAGAACGCTCCCCTGCGCGAACCGGTGATCAACGCCGATCCGCAGCCGCTGCGCCAGCGCCAGGCCCAGGACCTGGAGGCTCGCTTCACACCGGAGCCTGCGGCAGCACCGTCGCCGCAGGCTCCCGGGCCCGAGCCCCGTCCGCAACAGCCCGATCCGGCCGGCCCCGTCGAAGGCAGCAACGGTACGCCAGCGGAGGGCCCACAGGCAGCTCCGGATCCTGCCGCGACGGCGAACCCAGCCGCCACGAACGGCAGGCCCCAGGGCGATCCTGCCGGGACCGCGCCCGAATCCACGGCTCTTCCAGCCACGACAGCGGCTCCAGGGGCACCCAGCCCCGTCCCCGCTGCCGCCTCGATCCCGCCCCCCCCACCGAGCGAAACCCCTGCCGATGCCGCGGCCGCCGCGCCTGCAGCCCGGCCGGCCGACACGGCGGTCACGCCCCCCAGCCCGCCGCCACTGCCTCCCCTGCCTTAGGGGCTAGGCCCCTGCTCCGGCAAGGGCCCGCACCACATCGCCCCGGGTGAGCACCCCCACCGGTCTCGCCTGCTCATCCAGCACGAACAGCCGCTGGGTGGAGCGGTCGTGAAGCTGGCGGGCGGCCGCAGGCAGGCTGGCGCCGGCGGCAATGCTGTGGGGATGGCCACCCATCACATCAGCCACGGTGCTGCCGAGCACCTGATGGACCTGCCGATCCCACTGGAGCGGATTGCGGAGGTAGATCACCGCATCGAGAAGCATCACGTAGGGGCCGGCTTCGAAGCCGCTCTCCCGCACCATCAGGTCCTGCTCGGTGAGCTCGCCCACCAGTTCCCCCTGCTCCCCCACCACCGCCAGACCGCTGATGTGGTGATCGCTCATCAACTGCACCGCCTCCTGCAGGGAGCTGTCCCTGCGCACCGAAATCACCGGGGTGCTCATCACCTTCTCCACCGGGCTCTCCACCACCATTTCACCGCTCCAGAGCTTGCTCCCCGCATTCTGGAGCGGGAAAGCCGGATAGGCCGCGGGGGGTGTAACGGGCCACCGGTGCCGCCAGCAGCATGCCGATCAGGGGCAGCAGCGCCGCCACCGAGAAGGCGAAGCCATAGGAAGGCCCATGGGCAAACCCGAGCAGCCTGGAAGGGAGATCAAACAGCAGGCCGGCAAGCAACAATCCCAGGCTGCGGCTGAGCACCACCGTGGCCCCCCAGACGCCGGCCTGCTCCCCCAGGTGATCGCCACGGCAGCGGCGACCGATCTGATGGGCGATCCAGCCATGCACCAGGCCCGCACTGCAGCCGAGCAGCAACACCGGCAGAGGCAGGGGCAGGGCCTGAAAACCCAGGGATCCGGCCACCAGCAGCCCGTAGCCGAGGGCCGTGCCAGGACATCCCCCCCGGCGCAGCCGCGGCCAGCGCTCGCCGACGAGCAGCCCCCCCACGGATCCCACGGCCCAGATCGCCCCCAGAAACGTGGTGCGGGAAAGGGTCCAGCCGAAGCGCTCGGTGGCGTAGGGATCCAGCAGAACCTCCTGAACGAACAGGGCGGACTGCAGCACCAGCAGGAAGCAGAACAGGGCGATATCCACGAAGCCGGCAGGAGCCCAGAAAGCCGCGCGGCGCGGCGGGTTCTCGAGCGGGGGAGCGAGCAGAGGCGCAACCCCAGCGTGGCGGGAACCATGGCGGGATTCGAGGCCCGCCACGCTCCAGAGCGCCAGGGGCACCAGCAGCGATCCCCAGCAGAGCCACACCCCCAGCAGCTGGTGGGCGAGCGGCCAGGTCTGCCATTGCCGCAGCAACAGGCCGGTGATCCCCGCCAGGGCCACAAGCCCGCAGGACTGCACCAGCCAGAGCTCCACCAGGGCGCCACCGCGCTGCGGCAAGGGCGTGATCTCCAGCAGCAGGGTGGAGATCATCGTGTGGACCAGCTGGTTGGCCAGCCCCAGCAGCACCACCAGCAGGCCCTCCCCCACCAGGGCCAACAGGCGTTGCTCCGCCGATGCCCCCGGCCAGTGATGGCCCAGGGCGAGCAGACCGAGCAGGGGCAGGGGGAATACGGCCCAACTCCCGAACAGCCCCGCCCGTAGATAACCGCTGCGGCGATACCCCCAGAAGGGAAAGCGATCGCTGAGGCGTCCGAACCAGGGCCGGCAGATGGCGGTCAGCGGATGGAGGGCCACCAGGGCCGCCACCACGGTGGCAGGTAGACCCAGCTGGGCGATGCCGATCTGGGTGAACGGTCCACCCAGCACCATCAGCGAGACGGCCGGGCTCAGGCAGGCAAGCAGAAGCCGGGTGCGGCGAGGCAGGATCGGGGACACCAGGGACATCCATGGGGCATCCATGGAGCGCCATTATCCCGCCCGGCATCGGCCAGGATGATGTTCCCCCTGCCCTGGGCCCCTGCGCCGCGCCGCCGACCTGCTCACCCTCAGCCGCGCCGTGCTGGGGCTTCCTCTGTTGCTGGCCCTGGCGGCCGGAGCCCAGCCCCTTGCCTGGGGACTGCTGGTGCTCGGCGGCCTCAGCGATGCGGCGGATGGCTGGCTGGCGCGCCGGGCCGGGGGCGGCTCGGTGTGGGGCGCCCGGCTGGATCCCCTCACCGACAAGATCCTGATCTCTGCTCCGCTGCTCTGGCTCGGGGCCGAGGGACGGCTGCCCCTGTGGGCGGTGTGGCTGCTGCTGGCGCGGGAACTGCTGATCTCGGGCTGGCGGGCGGGCCAGGGCAGCGGCGGCCCCGCCTCCCTGGCGGGCAAGGCCAAGACCACTCTCCAGTTCGCCGCCCTGCTGCTGCTGCTCTGGCCGGAAGCCTGGGGTTCTGCGGCGGCGGTGAGCCAGCTCCATCAACTGGGCTGGTGGCTGTTCTGGCCCTCGCTGCTGCTGGCATTCAGCTCGGCCCTGGGCTATCTGCGGTCACCCTGAGCTCGCGCGACTACAAGGGGGAGAACCCTGCCGAGCCCTGATGCTTTCCCGCCAGCTGAGTGGTCGTGCCTCCACCCTGGCCTGGTTGCTGCTGATCGCCGCCGCGGCCGCCGCCCTGACCGCGCTCTGGTTCGCTCGTCTGCTGGAGGGGGAACTGGCGCTGCCGTCCCTGGAGGGAAGTGCCTCCCTAGCTCCACCTGCCCCCTGGCGGCTGCGGGAGCTCTGGCGCGAGCTGCTGCTGCCGCTCGAAGCCGCCCTGGCGCTCGTGCTCGGCCTGCAGCGGCTTCGGCCGGGAGGCTGGATCCGCTGGCTGGTGGTGGGAACGGTGCTGGCCTTCGCGGCGCGGTATCTGCACTGGCGCCTCGGCACCCTGAATCCAGGGGTGCCGATCGGCCAGCTGCTGGCGACGCTGGTGTTCGGCATTGAGCTGGTCGTGCTGCTCACCCTGCTGTTTCCTCTGGTCTGCAGTGCCGCGCACAACCCCTGGCGCCGGCTGAAGCAGGCAGGGGTCTTCCCACCTGGAAACAACGGCGCCCCCCCGGTGGACGTGCTGATCCGCTGCGGCCAGGTGGCGCCGGAACTGGTGCGCCGAGCCCTGCTCAGTGCCGGCAATCTGCGGGGATCCGGCAGGGTTGAGCTGCTTGGGGCGGAAGATCGGCCCGATCTGGCCAGCCTGCGCAGAAGCGCGCCAGGCGATGACATGGGGCCCGCTGCAGAGCTGGTGGCGGTGATCCACGCCGACATGGTTCCGTTCGGCAACCTGCTGCACCGCTGTCAGGGGTTCTTCCGGGATCCGGCGGTGGCGATGGTGCAGACCCCCACCGCCCAGTTCGAATCGGAGTTCTACAGCCGCAATCTCGGCGTTGATCTGGTGATGGCGGGCGACCGTGACACCGAGCAGCACACCTTTGAGGCTCTGCGGGACGACCACAACGCCGTGCTCGGCGGCAATGGCTGCTTCCTGGCGCGCCATGCCGCCCTGGCGGCCCTGCCCGGCGGCCTCGACCAGGCCTGCCGCCAGCCCCGCCGCACCACGGCCCTGCTGCAGCGCAGGGGCTGGCGGGTGGTGCACCTCAACGAGATCCTCAGCGTGGCGGAGAGCCCCCGCACCTTCGCGGCCTATCTGGAGCAACGCCGCAGCCATCGCCGCGCCGATCTGCGGGCCCTGCTGGAGCACCACCCCGAAGGCGGGGCCACCCTCTGGCAGCGCGCCTTCCGCTGGCACCAGATCCTGCGCCACAGCCTGCCCCTGCTGGGGGGCCTGCTGGTGGTGCTGCCCCTGCTGGCCCTGGCGGGAGGCTTCAGCCTGATCCAGGCATCGCTGCTGGGCTGGCTGGGCTACGGACTGCCCTTTCTGCTGGTGCTGATCGCCAGCCTGCCCTGGATTTCCTGCGGGTACTGGCAGCCGCTGCGCAATGTGGTGGTGGAGACGTTGCTGGGGCTTCCCACCGGCAGAGCCCCACGGCAGGGGGGAGGCGACACCCGATCGGAAGGCCAGGCTCCCAGGGCCAGGGAGCAGAGCCTGAGGGGTCCCCAGGCGGTGGTATTGCTGGGGCTGATCGGGATGCTGCTGCTCACCCTGGTGGGGCGCTACGTGCTGCCGATGCTTCCGATCTGGGAAGGGGGCCTGACGCCCACCTACCAGGGAGAAGGCCTGATGTTGCTGTGGAACCTCAGCAATGGCGCCCTGCTGCTGGTCTGCCTGCTGTGCTGCATCGACCAGCCGGTGCAACGCCGTGGCGACCGTCTGCCGATCGTGCGGAAATGCCGGCTGGAGCTGGGCGGCTATCGGGGAACAGGGGAGAGCCTCAATCTCTCCGAGAGCGGAGGCGGCCTGCTGCTCAGCGGCGACGAGCCGCCCGCGCTCGGGGCCACCGGCTGGCTGGAACTCCTGCCGGAGCAGCAGCGGGTGCCCGTGAGCCTGGTGCGTTGCGAACGGAGCGGCAGGGAGTGGCTGGTGGGGGTCAGTTTCCTGGAACCCCTGACCCCTGCCATCTCCGCCTCCTTGCTCGACCTGCTCTACGGCGGCGGGCTCGCCCTGCGGCAACCGGACCCGACCCGGGCCGTGCTCAGCCTGCTCAGCGGGCTGTGGCGAGCGGAGCCGGTGCTGCGGCGCTGAGGCCGGGGCTCAACCGCCCAGCAGGGCGGCATCGCCACTGAAATCAGGGGTGGCTGCGGGCCGCTGGGAGTAATCGCGGTCATGGCTTTCCGCCAGCCCGGCCTCCAGGTCAAAGGCCGGGGTCCAGGCCAGTTCGCGCCGCACCCGGTGGGTATCGGTGAGGAAATGGGCGAGACGGAGCGGAAAGGCCTTGCGGGCCTTCTTATCGAGCCCGGCCGGATCAAACGAGCGGATCTCTACGCCGGCCGGATCCCGACCACAGGCCCGTGCCGCCGCGGCCACCAGACCGGTGAAGGTCACCCCCTGGCTGCCGCTGCAGTTGTAGATGCGATTGGCCGCTGCCTCCACCTCCAGGCTGCGGGCCATCGCCGTGGCCAGATCCTGCACATGACCCAGCTGGGTGATCGTGCTGCCATCCCCCGGCAGGGGCACGGGGCGGCCATGGACGATGCGGTCGAAGAACCAGCTCTCCACCGGGTTGTAGTTGCCGGCCCCGTAGATGTAGGTGGGCCGGAAACTGGTGAACGGGATCCCCTGGAGCCGCAGCCAGGACTCCGTCTCGGCCTTGCCGGCATGGCGGCTGGCCGGATCCACGGGGGCGTCCTCATCCAGGGGCCACAGTTCGCTGTCGGCATAGACCCCGGCCGAGCTCACGTACAGCAGGCGATGGGAGGGGGGGCCGGTGCGCTCGATCACCCGGCTGGTGTCCTCCCGGCTGCGACCGGAACTGTCCACGATCACGTCAAAGCTGTGCCCCCGCAGCGGCTCCAGGCCCTCATCGGTGGAGCGGTCGCCCAGCAGGTGCGTCACCCCCTCGGGGATCGGGTTGCGGCCCCGGGTAAAGAGGGTTAGTTCATGGCCTGCTTCCTGCAGCAGCTCCACCAGGGGACGTCCCACGAATCGGGTTCCGCCCATCACCAGAACTCTCATCACCAGCACGTGCAGCTGGCCGCCATTCAAGCCGCCGGGCGGCTCAGGGCAGGGCGGGGCCGCAGGGCAGGGTGCGGCCGATCTGTTCAAACGGCACCGCCCCCATCTCCAGCAGCGGCGGTCCCACCGGCTGGACGGATCCTTCCGCCGGCGAGGGCTGGGCTGGTGAAGGCTGGGCTGGCGAAGGCAGCGGTTGATAGGTGCTGCCATCGAACCGCAGCAACCGCTGGCCGTTCTGGGCGCCGTAGAGAGAGGCGGGCATGGTGAGATCCAGCCAACCGGCCGTGCGCTGACCGGTGCTGCGCAGCGGCGACTGGAACAGACCGTTCTCGGCCACCAGCGCCAGGGCGCTGCCGACCTGGCGGAAGATCAGCAGGGTGCAGCCCTCGCTGCCGCAGGCATAGGAACCCAGCACCGCCACCAGCTGCTCGGCGCTGCCATCGCCATCGAGATCCACCGCAGCATGGAGCCACTGCAGTGGGCCCACATCGGTGCACAGGGGGCGTTGCCCCTTGACCCGGGCCTGCTCCCACTCTGTGGCTTCCGAATCCAGCTTGGCGCCGCTCTGGGAAGGGCCCTGGAACAACCGCTGCAGGATCGCCGCCTCCAGAACCTCCCTCGAAACGGCCGGACCCTGCTCCGCCGAGGGGAGCGGTGAGGCAGGGGTCGGCAGTGCTGGCAGGGCAGGCGGAGACGGCTGCCCTGGGAAAGCAGGCAGCGGAGGGAAGGGCTGCGGGGAATCGGGCGGCGGTGTAGCCGGCTGTGGGGCTGCCGGCAGAGGTGGAGGTTCGGAAAGCTCGGACACCAGCGGCGAGCCGGCCGGACCGGCAGAACCGGGGAGCGCCATGGCGGCCAGGCCCAGACCGACCCCCAGGAACCGGATCAGCAGCGAAACGGGGGAAGACGGGAGCGGCGGGCGCATGCGCGGCAGCGGGCACCGGCTCGACTGTGCGCAAAATAGGCGCTCCCCGATTCGCGGCCATGCAGATCATCCCCGCCATCGACCTCCTCGACGGCCAGTGCGTGCGCCTGCACCAGGGGGATTACGGCCAGGTGACCCGCTTCAGCGACGACCCGGTGGCCCAGGCCCTGAGCTGGCAGAACCAGGGGGCCAGCCGGCTGCACCTGGTGGATCTGGATGGGGCCCGCCGGGGCGAGCCGGTGAACGATGCGGTGGTGCGGGCGATCACCGCAGCCCTGTCGATCCCCGTGCAGCTGGGGGGAGGCGTGCGTTCGGTGCAACGGGCCGAGGAACTGCTGGGCTGTGGCCTGGAGCGGGTGATCCTCGGAACGGTGGCGATCGAGCAGCCGGAACTGGTGGAGGAGCTGGCGGCCCGGCATCCGGGCCGGATCGTGGTGGGCATTGACGCCAAGGAGGGCAAGGTGGCCACCCGCGGCTGGCTCGAGCAGAGCAGCGTGGAGGCGGAGGAACTGGCGGCCCGTTTCGAAGGAACCGGTGTGGCTGCCCTGATCACCACCGACATCGCCACCGATGGCACCCTGGCAGGCCCCAACCTCGCCTTCCTGCGCCGGATGGCCCAGGCGAGTTCCCTGCCGGTGATCGCCTCGGGCGGGGTGGGCTGCCTTGAAGATCTGCTCAGCCTGCTGAGCCTCGTACCGCTGGGGGTGGAAGGGGTGATCGTGGGCCGGGCCCTCTATGACGGCAGCGTGGTCCTGAAGGAAGCGCTGGAGGCCATCGGTCCAGAGCGGCTCCAGGATGGGGGAGCTTCCCTTCCGATCGCCTGAACCAGCACCCCTAGGTTGACCTGCCCTATAAGGGGAGGGAACACGCTTTCGGCTTGGCCTCTCCCTTCGTGGCCACATCCCTCTCCCCTGCAGCAGCGATGGGCCCGGCCACGCCCCCCGGTTCCGTAGAAGAGGTGTATCAGCGCTGCAGGGATCTCGGCATGCGCCTCAGCAGGCAGCGCCGCATGGTGCTCGACCTGCTCTGGTGCGAGAAGAACCACCTCAGTGCCCGCGATATCTTCGAGCGACTCAATGATCTGGGCCGCAACATCGGCCATACCTCCGTCTACCAGAACCTGGAGGCCCTCCAGTCCGCCGGAGTGATCGAGTGCCTCGACCGGGCCAGCGGACGCCTCTACGGCTACCGGGCCGACCCCCACAGCCACCTCACCTGTCTGGAATCCGGATCGATCCAGGATCTCGACGTGACCCTTCCTGCCGATCTGCTGCAGCGCATCGAGGAATGCACCGGCTACACGATCGAGTCGTACACCCTGCACCTCTCGGGCCGGAAACGGTCCCGCTGACGATCCGGCGCCTCGGGCTGCCACAACCGAAACTGGAATCAGGCGTTGGGTCTGGTTAGCTTGAGCAGACCCCTGATCCGGAGCGGAGCGTGACCCGCCGCCAGGCCCAGCCCCTGCCCCAGCTTCTGCTGTTTGCCGAAGGATTGCGGGCGGCCGGCCTGGCCCGTTGGCTCGAGACAGACCCCCCCCGTTTCCGGATCGTGGCGGACCCCACCGCACTGGAGGGCGCCCCCCAGCTGGTGCTCTGGAGCCTGTCCCACGCCCTGCCACCCGCAGCCCTGCAGAACGAGCTGCAGGGCCTGCTCGACCGCTGGCAACCGGCCCCGTTGCTGCTGCTGCTGCCTGATCAGCATCCTTATCCCGCCGCCTTTCTGCTGGCTCTGCCGGTGCAGGGGCTGCTCCACAACCCTCACCCGGAGCTGGTGCGCGAAGCGGTGGACACCCTGCTCCAGGGGGGGCGCCTGGTGGACATCGGTCCGGAGGCGACCACGGCCCAGCCCGAGGGATCCCTGCCGGGACCGGTGGGTCTGGGCCAGTGGCTGCTGAGCAGTGGTCTGCTGCAGATCGATGCCGAACTGCGGATCTGCCAGGGGATGCTCGAGCGCCCCAACGTCGACCCCTTCGCCCGGATGCTGCTGGAGGGCAGGATGCGGGAACTCAAAGCAGCCCGGGGGCTGCTGCTGTGGCTGTGGGGTCCCGCCAGCCTGGCCTGGGCCGAGCCGGCGCCCGTTGCCGTCGCTACGGCTGCTTCCTTCGCAACGGCTGCTTCCTTCGCCACGACCGCTTCCCTTGCGGCGAGGGCATCGGCAGGGGCGGGGCTGGCGACCACCGGTGGCGGCGTGGCGATCACCCTGCGCCAGCGCAGCGCCGATGGCATCTGGGAAAGCCTCAGACAACGGCTGGAGCAGACTGCAACCTCGGGCGCCGAGAACCGCAGCGGCCAGCTGCTGGCCCTCGATGGCCTGGCCCAGGAACGCCGCAGCGACCTGTTGCTGGCCCTGCTGGAGCAGCTGGAGAAGCTGCGCCAGCGGCTGCGGCAGGGGACCCCTGGCTCCGCGGGGCTGCTGGAGCAATGGGAAGCGCTGCAGCCGGAACTGCGGCGCCAGGCCCTGATCAGGGTGGCGGGCTCCTACGTGCAGCTGCCCTGCGAGGGCAGCCTGCGGCCGGTGGCCGAATCGCTGGCCAGCCGCAGCGAACTGACGCTCACCGATCCGGAGCTGCCGGATCCGATGGCGATGCTCACCACCTTGATCGAAGCCCGGCCGCTGCTGGTGGAAGGCCGCCTGCTGCCCCCCGACGAACCCCAGGCCCTGCTCTACCTCGAGATGCTGCTGGCCAACTGGCTGGTGCGCAGCGCCGAGCTGATCAGCGCCGAGATCCTGGCGGCCTGCGCGGAATGGCCCGAGCTGCGCCGCTACCTGCTGCGGCCGGAGCTGCTGGCTACCCGCAACCTCGAGAGACTGCGCAACCAGCTCAATGCCCAGCAGCGTTGGAGCCAGTGGGTGAGCCGTCCGATTCAGCTTTATGAAAGCCGGCGTCCCCTGTTCCGGTTGGAAGCCGGAGCGATCCACACGGTGGACATCACCGAACCCCGCGACCAGGAGCTGCGGCAACTGGGCTGGTTGCAGCAGCTGGTGACCCTGGCCCTGGAAACCCGCGATGCCCTCGCCCCCCAGCTGCAGAACCTGATCCGCGGGCTCGGCGATCTGGTGGTGGTGGTGTTCACCCAGGTGGTGGGGAGGGCGATCGGCCTCGTGGGCCGGGGCATCGCCCAGGGCATGGGCCGCAGCCTCGGTCGGAGCTGAGCCCATCGCGGCACAATGGGCCGATCCGCCCTTCCGCCTTGCCGCGCCCCCAGCCCACCAGCGCCCCGCCCGATCTGCTCTGCGGTTCGGCTCCAGACCCGACACCGGGCCCGGGACCAGGCGGCAGACCAGGCCGGAAAGCGGGCCAGCGAAGCTGGAAATCCCTGCTGCTGGCTGCCCTGATCGGCACGGTGCTGCTGTTCGCCGGCGGGCTCGGCTGGGGGGTGGCCCCTGCAGCGGCCAGCCTCAACGACGATCGCTACGACGGCAACATCTACGCCCTGTATGCCGGCAACGGCTCGTTGGTGCCCCCCCGCAGCAGCCTGGCCCAGGCCCTCGAGGAAGGTCGGGTGGCCGTGGTGGTCTACTTCCTCGATGACAGCAGTGTGAGCAAGCGCTTTGCCCCGGTGGTCTCCGAACTACAGCGGCTCTGGGGGAACACGATCGAGCTGATTCCCCTCGCCACCGACCCTCTGCAGAACCGCGGCACCGAGGCGAAGGGGGACCCGGCCCGCTACTGGAAAGGGGTGATTCCCCAGGTGGTGGTGTTCGACCGCCAAGGCAAGGTGATCTTCGACGCCGAGGGCCAGGTGGACCTGGACTCCATCAACCGGGCGGTGAGCGATGCCACCGGCATCCCGTTGCCCGAGCAGGCGATCGGCAACGCCACCATCAGCTTCAACGAACTCAACAGCGAAGTGGTGACCAACGGGCGATGAGCAGCCAACGCCTCGAAACCGACAGCATGGGCCCGATCGAGGTACCTGCGGAGCACTACTGGGGAGCCCAGACCCAGCGCTCGCTCCGCTACTTCCCCTTCGGCGAGCCGATGCCCCTGGAGCTGATCCATGCCTTCGGGCAGCTCAAGGCGGCCTGCGCTGAGGTGAATGGCTCCCTGGGCAAGCTGGACGCCAGCCTGGCCGCCCCGATCGTGGCCGCGGCCGAAGAGGTGGCGCGGGGCGACTTCGATGGCGAGTTTCCGCTGCGGATCTGGCAGACCGGATCGGGTACCCAGACCAACATGAACGTCAACGAGGTGATCGCCAACCGGGCGATTGAAACCTGCGGCGGTGTGCTGGGCAGCAAGGTGCCGGTGCATCCCAACGACCATGTGAATCTCAGCCAGTCGAGCAACGACACCTTCCCCACAGCGATGCACATCGCCGTGGCCCTCGGCCTGGAACGGCACCTGATCCCGGCGGTACGCCAGCTGATCACGGTGCTGCGGGAAAAGGCCCTGGCCTTCGATGCGGTGGTCAAGATCGGCCGCACCCATCTCCAGGATGCGGTGCCGCTGCGGCTCGGGCAGGAGTTCGGGGGCTACGCGGCCCAGCTGGAGCTGGGGCTCGAAAGCCTGGTGGCCAGCCTGCCCCAGGTGCGGCAGCTGGCGATCGGTGGCACGGCGGTGGGCACGGGCCTCAACGCCCCGGCCGGCTTCGGTGAGGCGGTGGCGGAGCGGCTGGCGCAGCGGATCGGTCTGCCGTTCACCAGCGCCCCCGACAAATTCCAGGCCCTGGCGGGTCATGAACCCCTGGCAGCGGCCCATGGCGGCCTCTGCGTGCTGGCCGGCAGCCTGCTCAAGATCGCCAACGACATCCGCTGGCTGGCAAGCGGGCCCCGCTGCGGCCTGGGGGAATTGATCCTGCCCGAGAACGAACCGGGCTCCTCGATCATGCCGGGGAAGGTGAACCCCACCCAGTGCGAGAGCCTGACGATGGTGGCCGTACAGGTGATGGGCAACAACACCGCGGTGCAGATGGCCGCGAGCCAGGGCAATTTCGAACTCAACGTGTTCAAGCCCCTGATCGCCCACAACGTGCTCGAAAGCATCCGCCTGCTGAGCGGAGCCTGCGAGAGCTTCCGGGAACACTGCCTCGAGGGCCTGCAGGCCGATCGTCAGCGCATTGCCGCTCTGCTGGAGCAGAGCCTGATGCTGGTCACGGCCCTCACCCCGGCGATCGGCTACGACCGAGCCTGCGCGATCGCCAAGCACGCCCATCAGCAGGGTCTGAGCCTGCGGGAGGCCGCCCTGGCCCTCGGCGCGATCGAGGCCGAGGAGTTCGATCGCTGGGTGGTGCCGGAGCGGATGACCTGAGGGGCGTCCGGGCGGGGGCAACGGGGCTCGGCGCTGGAAATCAGGGGTCGTACAGACCCGAACCCACCACCAGGATCTCCCCATCGGGAAGCACCACCTGCCGCACATAGGTGTGCTTACGCACCGGCAGGCTCGAGTGGTCCGGCTGGGGCCAAAGGTAGCGGGTCCAGCCGGAACCGCGCTCGCGGGCCAGCTGCAGGTAATCGCGCACCATCGGTCGGCCTTCGGCATCCCGCAGCTGGAGGATGTTGCGCCCCTCCACCTCGGCGAAGGCCGGGTTCACCAGCTCCACGCCCTGCGGGGTGTCCACAAACACGTAGGTGTCGTTGTAGAAGAAGCGGCCGCGGCGATCGCGCAGCTGCGGGAAGGCCGCCCGGCCCTGCTGCTGCAGCAGCACAGCCGCCGCCTCCACCTCGTCCACCACGAAGGCCTTCTCCATCGGCGGCTCATACAGCCCGGAACCCACCAGCACGCTGGCGCCGGAGGGGAGCTTCGCCCGCACCACGTAGGTGGACTTCCAGACCGGCCGGCGATCGTGGCGATTGGGGCGGCGCCACTGGTAGTGAACCCAGCCGCGCCCATCGGCCTCGCCAGCGCGCTCCACCAGCATCCGACCGATCGGTTTGCCGCCGAAATCCTGGTCCCCGAGGATGCTGGCCCCTTCGCTGCCGGGGTCCGGGGGATAGACCAGCAGGCGGGCCTGGGGATCGGTCACGAACACATACCGGTCGCCCTGGAACCAGCGGCCACCCCGCCGTCGCAGCTCGGGGAAGGCCTTCTCGCCGCGTTGTTCGATCTGCGCCGCCGCCGCTTCCACGAACGCCACCAGTTGGCGCACGGCGGCGTGCTCGTACACCGGGGCCTGGGGCTGGTCAGGCGATGGCCCAACGGGCATGGCCGTCTGCGCCGGGGCGGTGGGAGCGGGCGGCGGCAGGGCGGCGGCGCGATTGATCGCGCCGATCCCCAGGCTGAGGCCGATGCCGGTGCCGAGCAGGAGACGGCCGAACAGCGAGGGGACCATGGAGGCAGGCGCAGGCTGGGCCGAAGCTTGCCACAGGTGCTGGGCAGGAGCTCTGGCCAGGATCGGCTCAGAGCAGGTTGGCCGCCAGCTCCGCCAGCTCGGAGCGTTCCCCCCGCATCAGGCTCACATGGCCGGCCAGGGGCTGGCCCTTGAACCGTTCCACCAGCCAGGTGAGCCCGTTGCTTTCCGCATCCACGTAGGGATTGTCGATCTGATAAGGATCACCGGTGAGCACGATCTTTGTGCCCTGACCCACCCGGGTCACGATCGTCTTCACCTCATGGGGGGTGAGATTCTGGGCCTCATCCACCACCATGTACTGGCGGGGAATCGAACGGCCGCGGATATAGCTGATCGCCTCCACCTCCAGCAGTCCCATCCCCTTGAGATCGCTCCAGCTGTTGCGGGGACCACGCTGGGCCTGTCGGCCTCCGGCCTGGGAACCGCCGCCGCTTCCCCCCTCATCACCACCTCCGAGCAGAAACTCGAGGTTGTCGATGATCGGCTGCATCCACGGCCCCATCTTCTCCTCCAGGTCGCCTGGCAGGAAGCCGATCTCCTTGCCGAGCGGAATCACGGGCCTGGTCACCAGCAGACGGTCGTACAGACGCTCGTCGGCCACCTGATGGAGACCCGCCGCCAGGGCCAGCAGGGTCTTGCCGGTGCCCGCCTTACCCACCAGGGTGATCAGGGCAACGGCGGGATCGAGCAGCAGGTCGAGGGCGAAGGTCTGCTCCCGGTTGCGGGGCTGAATCCTGCCGAGCCGCACCTTCGGAGCCCGCTGCAGCGGATGGAGGCCCCCATCGCGGCTGTCGTAGCGGCTGAGCAGGGTGTGATTCGGCTGGGCCTGGTCCACCAGGGTCACGCCCTCGTTGGCATGGAGGGTGATGGCGCCCACCGTCGCCTCCGGCAGATCAGCCACCCGCAGGCCGCCTTCCCCCTTGACCCGATCCATCTGCTCGGCGTTGAGCCACAGCTCACAGAAGCCGGGGTAGAGGTCGGCGATATCCACCTTGTCGGTGGTGTAGTCCTGGGCGATCAGGCCCACCGCATCGGCCTTGATCCGCAGGTTGGTGTCCTTGGTCACCAGCACCACCGGCGGCCGGCTGCCCATCACATCGCCGAGGCGCTGCTCCTCAAGGGCCACGGCCAGGATGTTGTTATCGCCGTTGCCGCTCTTCAGTTCGGGTGGCAGCTGCTGCAGGGTCTCACTGCGACAGAACACCACCTTGACCTGGCCGCCGAGGGCCTCATCGATCACCACGCCCCCGGCCAGATTGCCCTTCTCCCGCAGTTCGTCGAGCAGACGTGAGACCTGCCGGGCGTTGCGCCCCTTCTCGGAGGGATCGCGTTTGAACCGGTCGATCTCTTCCACCACCTCGATCGGCACGACGACGTTGTTGTCCTCGAACCGGGTCAGGGCCAGGGGGTCATGGAGCAGGACGTTGGTGTCGAGAACGAAGGTCTTGCGCATGCCAGTGGCCGTGCCGGTGCCATGGGATCGAACCTAGGGCCATCTCCCCATCTACGCTCCGCCCGTTCCCTCCCTGTTGGGTTTCCGGCTTGCCCTTCCTCGCCTCCTTCCTGCTGTTCCTACTGCTGCTGCTGGGCCTGAGCCTGCTCTGGCTGGAGTTGCGCCATCGGCTGCGGCCGGCCTCCCCACTGCAACTGATCCCGGGACCGTTCCAGGTGAAGCGCAAGGCCCAGGGCCTGGAGATCAGCGGCGAGATCACGATCCGCAACCCCCATCCCCGCATGGAGGTGTTCGTACCGGAGATCGCCGTCAAACCCGTGCTGCTCGGGAAGGGCGACATGACCGAGGTGCGCTCGGAGGTGAGGATCACGCCCCTCCATCCCGATGAAGAGGCCCGCCCGGACGGCTACTGGGCCGCCTACATCGTCAAGGGCCGCAAGAGCACCGGCGCCCACATCCGGGTCAACCTCAACGGACCGGCGGGCGTCGACCTGGAGAGCCTGATCGACACCGTCTGGCTCGACCTCCACTGGATGAACTACGGCCCGTTCGGCCGGCTGCCACGCCGCAACGGCATTCTGGTGCCCGTCCAGAAACCCCAGGCCCTGGTGGCCGCCGATGCCCAGTGGCGCCAGGGAGAGGACTGTCGGGTGCTGCCCGTCAGGACCCACCTGCTCGGCGTGCTCGACGATCCCCAGGCCGTGCTCGAGCGCTATTGCGGCACGCTGCTGCAGCCCGGGGATGTGCTCACCATCGGCGAAACGCCCCTGGCGGTGATGCAGGGCCGTTACCACCATCCCTCCACGGTGGAGCCCTCGATGCTGGCCCGGCTGCTCTGCCGGGTGTTCCACCCCACCAGCAGCCTGGCCACCGCCTGTGGCATGCAGAGCCTGATCGATGTGGTCGGCCCGGCCCAGGTGCTGATGGCCTGGCTGGTGGGCACCGCCCTCAAGGCCGTGGGAAGCAAAGGCTGGTTCTATCGCCTCGCCGGCGATCAGGCCCGGCTGATCGATGACATCACCGGCACCACCCCTCCCTACGACCAGACGATCGTGCTCGGGCCCGATCAACCCGAGGCCTTCTGCGAACGGATGGCCCGTGATCTGGGGGTGGCCGTGGCCGTGGTCGATGTCAACGACCTGGGAAGGGTGAAGGTGCTGGCTTCCAGCAGCGGCTGCGACGAGGCCCTGCTGCAACGGGCCCTGCGGCCGAACCCGGCCGGCAATGCCAACGAGCGCACCCCTCTGGTGCTGGTGCGTCCGGCCTGAGCGGCGGCCCCGCGCCCCGATCATCGCCAGGGAGCGCCCCTAGGATGGATGGGAAGGCCTGCCTTCCCTCTCGTTTCCCTTCCCGCTCCGTCACCGTGCCTCCCTCCGCCGGGACCCTCACCACAGACCCGCTCGGGGCGGCGAGCATGAGTGACGCCATGGGCACCGCCCTTGGCGGGGCCTGTACCGCGAGCACCTCCGCGGCCAGCCCATCGGCAGCGGACTCCCTCCCGTCTCCGGCTGAGAGGGCCTGGGGTCTGGAGCCACGCAACCCCGGCGCCCCTGCTGCGCAGTGGCGGATCGAATCGCTGCGGGGTTGGCACCTCCCCCTGCT
>JBKDOV010000006.1:0-9848 GCA_046342815.1 Cyanobacteriota bacterium | reverse complement strand
CCCGCCATCGGGGATGGCGACCAGGCCAGGCTGCCTGTGTCGAGCAGCACGCGCTGGCGCAGATCGGCATGGACTTCCATCGCCCCTCGCTTTCCTTCGCCCCATTCTGCGGATGCAGGGCGGTTCTCCCGCCAACGGTTCGGTCTGCCCCACCTCGGTGGGGAGAGCCGAAGGTTGTGGTTCGGCTCTCCTGATCTTGGCTCCCGGAGGTGGCGGCGAAAGTGATTGCACCGGGGGCGAATCACCCCGAGCTTCAACCCATCGCCTTTTATTCCATGCGTACCATCCGTACCTCCTCTCCTCTCCAGATCTTCGATCGCCTGGAGCAGCAGCTCAGCCAGCAGCTCCACAGTGCCGAGCGCACTCCCGCCGCAGAGGTGCATGAAACCGCCGAGGCCTACGAGGTGGTTCTGGAGCTGCCCGGAGTCGACAAGGCCGCCATCGAGGTGAAGGCCACCGACCGCACCCTGCTGATCAGTGCTGAGCGCCGCAGCTCGCGCGAGCCGGTTGACGGTGCGGAGGCCCAGGCCCCGCTGATGAGCGAGTTCCGCTACGGCACCTGGAGCCGCAGCTTCCGCTTCCCGGTGCCGATCGAGCGCGAGGCGCTCCAGGCCGTCTACCGCGATGGTCTGCTCACGGTGACTGCACCCAAGGCCAACAAGGTCACCGCCGTGACCGTGAAGGTGGAGGGCTGAGGGAGCTGAGTCCGGCCCTCAGCGGCAACCGGCGCGCTGCCTGGCTTCGCTCTGCCGATCGGCTTCGCGGGCCAGGGCAGCGCCCTGGGGGCTGTAGTAGCGGAATCCCGTGCCGCTGCTGCGGTAGCGCACCCTGAGGGTCCGCTCCAGATCCGCTTCGGCCACCCTGCGGCACTCGCTCCAGGCGGCGTAGTCGATCGTGGGGAAGCTGGCTGGTGCGGTGAGGGAGCTGGCGTTGGCCTGCTCCGCCAGCCGCGCCAGCTGCGGGCAGTGCCGTTCCCGGTACCGCTGCACCAGCGCGATCTCGTGGCCCATCGCCTGGCGGAAGGTCTGATCCCGCTGCTCCTGCAGCAGGCGGCAGTCCACCCCTCCCGCCTGGACCGGACCCACCATCGCCGCCACAGCCAGCGGCCAGAGGGCCAGGGCCCGCCGTTTGCTCGCTGCCTGCTTCATCCGCCCATCCAGTAGCTGCCCATCCAACAGCCTCCTATCCAAAAGCCGCCCCCTGGCTGGGGGCTTGCTTGCGCCAGGTCAGGGCTTAAGCATTTTTTCCATTTCTGGCGGCGGATGCGGGTAGGACGTACCCAGTGCTGCCTCAGGTCAGGATGATGTTCCCCGTAGCTTCCGTACTCGCCTCCCTGCTGCACAGGCTGGCCGGCTCCGCCTGGAGGGCTGCCCTGCTGGCCGGCCTGATCGCCGGCGTTGTGGAGCTGTGCAGCCTCGAGAAGGGCAGCTGCTGAGGGTTCGGCACCGAGCGACTCCGGCCACTGCCGCTACGATCTGCGCCAGTTTCGAGTCGCCGTGTCCGCTTCTGATTACGACTATTTGATCGTTGGAGCGGGGCTCTACGGATCCACCTTCGCCAGGCTGGCGTTGGAGGCCGGCCACCGCTGCCTGGTGATCGACAAACGGCCCCATCTCGGTGGCAACTGCCATACCGAGAAGACCGCCGGCATCCATGTGCACACCTATGGGGCGCACATCTTCCACACCAGCAACAAGGTGGTATGGGAGTTCATGAATCGATTCGCGGAGTTCAATAACTACATCAATTCCCCCAAGGCGCTTTCCGGGGGCAGGCTCTATTCGCTGCCCTTCAACATGAACACCTTCCATGAGCTCTGGCAGGCCCAGACTCCGGCCCAGGCCAAGGAGATCATCGAAGCCCAGCGCTTTCGTGGCGAACCCACCAACCTCGAGGAGCAGGCCCTTTCCCTGGTGGGCCGTGATATCTACGAAGCCCTGATCAAGGGCTATACCCAGAAGCAATGGGGAAAATCTCCCACCGAGCTGCCCCCTTTCATCATCAAGCGGCTGCCCCTGCGCTTCACCTTCAACAACAACTATTTCAACGACCGCTATCAGGGCATTCCGATCGGCGGTTACACCGCCATCTTCGAGCGCATGCTGGAAGGCATTGAAGTGAGGCTCAATACGGATTATTTTGCTGACCCGGCCTACTTCCGCTCTCTCGCCCGCAAGGTTGTCTATACCGGCTGCATTGATGATTTCTTTGGTGGCGAGTATGGCGCCCTTGAGTATCGCTCCCTCCATTTCGAGCAGCAGGAATTGCCGGTGGACAACCACCAGGGCAATGCCGTGGTGAATTACTGCGATGCCGAGATTCCCTTCACGCGCATCATCGAACACAAGCATTTTGAGGCGGTGAACACGGAGACCACCGTGATCACCCATGAATATCCACGCGATTACACCGCTGGGTCCACTCCCTATTACCCGATCAATGACGATGCCAATCAGGCTTTGTATCGCCGTTATCGCGACCGTAGCGATGCCATCCCTGATGTGATCTTCGGGGGGCGTCTCTCCGAATACAAGTACATGGACATGCACGTAGTGGTGGAATCGGCGATGAATCGCTTCCGTTCCGAATCCCGAACTGCCGCAGTGGCTGGTTGAGCGGACGCTCAGTCGAGATAGAAGTAGGTGATCGTGATCGTGCCGGCCTTGTAGGTGTGCCGGTACCCCCCTTCGTAGGGAACTCCCGTATAGGTGCCTTCAAACTTTTCGCCGTAGCCGTTCGACAGGGTGATGCTGGCCGCACACAGGGTGGAGGTGCCTTTCTGCTGGCAGCTCTTGTCGCGTCGCGTGAGCCGGAAGGCGCGGTGGTCCGCCAGCGTCACGGTCAAGGCGGTGTCCTCCGGGCTGGCGGCGGCGGTGAGCGGCGTGATCGCGCAATAGGCCTTGGCGCCGTTCAGCAGGCAGTTGGGGGAAAGCTGGGCCCCGGCCTGGGGGGGCACCGCCGCCCCCGCCAGCACCAGCGCCATCGCCATCGCCACCTTCAGGGAATACGCACGCAGGCGGGGCATGGCAATCGAGGCAACAGCGGATTCGGGTTCAGGAAGGAAGAAACTTCAGGAATGGAACAACAGAACCAGGCCGGACTTCACCTGGTGGAATTCCCTTTCCTCCCGGCTGAGGTCGAGCCCCACCTGCAGGCCCTCCTCCAGAGCCATGTCGAAGGGTGGTGCCGTTGGCGGCTTGCCTTCGCTCCACACCGCGGCGATGCCCACCGGCGTGGCATGCCATCGAAACCGCGGGGTGGTTCCGATCGCGGGTTCCTTCAGTGCGTCTTCGAGGAGCTCCCGGATCGCCATCGTTGATTGGCTGATGCCATCCCCACTCGCACCAGCTTCGGCAGACCTTCCCCTCAGGGCAATCGGCTGAGAGTTTTCGTGATGTGCCGCTGCCTAGGGTTCCCCCCATGGCAGCGCTCCCTTCTTCCATCGCCCTCGTGCACGAGTGGTTCACTCCCCGCTCGGTGGGCGGTGCCGAGCAGGTGGTGTGGGAGCTGGATGGCCTGCTGGCGGCCCAGGGCATCCAACCCCAGCTCTATGCCCTGGTGGACGGCGAGAGCCGCCGGGCCGACAGCTGTTGGCAGGGCCGCGACATCCGCACCAGCTTCCTCCAGCGGATGCCCTGGGGCGTCAGCCATGTGCAGCAATACCTGCCGCTTCTGCCCCTGGCGATTGAGCAGCTCGATGTGGGGGAGCATCCCCTGGTGCTCAGCAGCAACCACCTGGTGGCCAAGGGGGTGCTCACCGGTCCCGACCAGCTGCATGTGAGCTACGTGCATACCCCGGTGCGCTACGCCTGGGACCAGATGCATCCCTACCTGGCCCGTTCCGCCCTCGCCCGCAGCCCCCTCGGCCCCCTGGTGCGGCTGCAGCTGCATTTGTTGCGGCAGTGGGATGGGAGCAGCAGCCAGCGGGTGGACCAGCTGGTGGCCAACTCCCGCTTCACCGCCCGTCGCATCCAGGGCTGCTGGCGTCGCCGTGCCGTGGTGGTGCCGCCGCCGGTGGCGGTGGAGCGTTTCCGCTGGCAGGAGCCGCGCGAAGACTTCTATCTCAGTCTCTGCCGTCTCGTTCCCAACAAGCGGGTTGATGTGGTGGTGGAGGCCTTCCGTCGCACCGGATTGCCGCTGGTGGTGATCGGTGATGGCCCCGAGCGCAAGCGCCTGGAGGCGATGGCGGGCCCCTCGGTGCGCTTCCTGGGGCGCTGCTCCGATCGGGAGGCCGCCCACTGGTTGGAGCGCTGCCGGGCCTACGTGTACGCCGGGCTGGAGGATTTCGGCATCGCCCCAGTGGAGGCGATGGCGGCCGGGGCTCCGGTGATCGCCTACGGCGCCGGCGGTCTGCTCGACAGCGTGCGTTGCCTGGCGGCCGGGGATCCGTTCCCCACCGGTCTGTTGTTCCCCGAGCAGACCGCCGCCGGCCTGGCCGAAGCGCTGGCCCACTTCGAGGCCGGCCGGTTGTGGCACCAGCTGCCGGCGGAACGCCAGCGCCAGTGGGCCGAAAGCTTCGCGCCCGAGCGCTTCCGGCAGCGGATGCTGCATGTGCTGGAGCGCAGCTGGGCGGAGCACCGGGAGCGGCTGCGGCGCGGCACCGGGCCCCTTCCCCTGCCTGTGCCTCTGGCCTGAGTGGCCCCGCTGGCTGGAGTCTCGTCTGTCGAGCTTCTTAGATTCCCCCACCGCAGGGGGATTCCATGCTCGCGTCGTTCCCGCCCGGATCCCGCTCCCTCGCCTCCACGTTTTCCGCTTCGCCCATTCCTCCTTCCCCCCTGCTTCCCGTTTCCGGAGAACTGCTTTCCGCGGAGCAGCTGATTGATCTGCAGTCCCGGCGGGCCCGGGTGATCAAGCGCAGTGGCGATATCTTTTTCTCCCTGCTGGTGCTGGGGCTCGGTTCCCCTCTCTATCTGGCCCTGGCGTTGTTGGTGAAGCTCAGCTCGCGCGGGCCGGTGATCTACGTGCAGAAGCGTGTGGGCCGTGATTATCGCGATTTCGGTTGTCTCAAGTTCCGCACCATGCGCCGCGATGCCGACAAGCTTCTTTCCAAGTTGCTGGCTGAATCCCCGGATCTGGAGGAGGAATTCCGCAACGACTTCAAGCTCAAGAACGATCCACGCATCACCCGGCTGGGCAAGTTTCTGCGCCGTTCCAGCCTCGATGAGCTGCCCCAGTTCGTGAATGTGCTGCGGGGCGAGATGAGCGTGGTGGGGCCGCGGCCGATCGTGCGCAACGAGCTGCCCCGCTACGGCGACCGCATGGAGGAGGTGCTGGCGGTGCGCCCCGGTCTCACCGGCCTCTGGCAGGTTTCGGGCCGCAACAACCTCACCTATGCCGAAAGGGTGGACCTCGACATTCGCTACGCCCGCCACCGCAGCTTCCTGATGGACCTGCGGATCATCGTGCGCACCATCGGCGTGATGCTCGACCCCCGCGACCGGGGCGCCTACTGAGTCAGCGTCGAGTCAGCGTCACCGCCATCCCCCAGACGAGCAGCCATAGCCCCTCCAGCCGCAGACTCGTCTGCAGGATCCGCCCTACGGCGCGGACGTCGGGTGGTGGGCAGTGGGCCGCCAGCAGTGGCTTCTGCCGGATGCCTTCGGGGTAGCGGTTGGCGCCTCCCAGCCGCACAGCGAGGGTGTGGGCATAGGCCGCCTGGGAAACCCCGGCATTCGGGGAGGGGTCCGGGGCCCCATCCACCAGGGCGGAGACCAGCAGCTGCGGCAGGGCGGTGGCCCGGCCGGCCGCCAACGGCAGGCTGCAGGCCACCAGCCGGCAGGGCAGCCAGGTGAGCAGATCGTCGAGGCGGGCGCCGGCGGTGCCCAGCCACTGCAGCCGGCCGCGGCGGTAGCCCAGCATCGAATCGAGGGTGCTGGCGGCCTAGAAGCCCCAGGCCAGCGCCAGGGGCCCCGGCCAGCTCTGCAGCCCCCGGCTCCAGAGCGTGGCTCCCACCAGCAGCCAGAACAGCGGCGCGAACAGGCCATCCACGGCGTTCTCGGCCGCCGTTTCGGCCGCTGCCCGCAGGATCTCCGGCTCCTCCAGAGCGGTCACATCGCGGCCCACGATCCAGGCCAGGCGGTTGCGGGCGAGGGCCAGGTCCGGCAGGGCGGCCAGTACGTTCTCCACGGCCTGCTCCAGGCTGCGGCCCGCCAGGGCGCTCGCCATGCCCGCCAGCAGCAGCGGCAGACCCAGCCAGGGCACCACCAGGGCAAGGCGCTCCACTAGCCAGCCGCTTGCCACGCTGGTGCCTACCACCAGCACTGTGATCAGCAGCCCCGCCAGCCGCAGCCGGCGGGGTCGATCGCCCCCCCAGGCCTCGGCCCAGCGGCGCAGCACAGAGATGGCACCACCCATCACCTGCACCGGGTGCAGCCAGCTGTGGGGATCTCCCAGCAGGCGGTCGAGGGCGCAGGCCAGGGCCACCAGCAGGAAGGGACCGCTGGTGGCGATGGGGTGGTGTGGGATCAGGAGGCCTTCAGCCAGCTGAACATCGAGCGCAGGCCCGTGCCCACCTGCTCGATCGGGTGCTGGCTGTCGCGCTCGCGGATCCGTTTCATCTCGGGCTTGCCGGCCTCGCATTCGGCCACGAAGTTGCGGGCGAAGGTGCCGTCCTGGATGTCGGCCAGGATGCGCTTCATCTCGGCCTTGGTGTCGGCGGTGATCAGGCGCGGGCCGCTCACGTAGTCGCCGTATTCGGCGGTGTTGGAGATCGAATCGCGCATGGCGGTGAGGCCGCCCTTCACCATCAGATCCACGATCAGCTTCACTTCGTGCAGGCACTCGAAGTAGGCCAGCTCGGGCTGATAACCGGCTTCCACCAGCGTTTCGAAACCGGCTTTCACCAGTTCGCTCAGACCGCCGCAGAGCACGGCCTGCTCCCCGAACAGGTCGGTCTCGGTTTCTTCCTTGAAGTTGGTCTCGAGGATGCCGGCGCGGGTGCCCCCGATCCCCTTGGCATAGGCCATCGCCAGTTCCCGGGCCTTGCCGGAGGCGTCCTGATGGATGGCGAACAGGGCCGGCACGCCCATGCCGTTCTGGTATTCCCAGCGCACGGTGTGGCCGGGGCCCTTGGGCGCGATCATCACCACGTCCACATCGGCGGGGGGCTGGATCAGCCCGAAGCGGATGTTGAAGCCATGGGCGAAGCTCAGCACCTTGCCGGCGCTGAGGTGGGGGGCGATTTCGGCGTCGTAGACGGCCTTCTGGAACTCATCGGGCAGCAGCACCATGATCCAGTCGGCCTTGGCGCAGGCGTCGGCCACGCTCAGCACCTCCAGGCCATCGGCCCGGGCCTTCTCGGCCGAGCGGCTGCCTTCGTAGAGGCCCACCACCACATTCACGCCGCTGTCCTTGAGGTTGAGGGCGTGGGCGTGGCCCTGGCTGCCGTAGCCAATGATGGCCACCGTCTTGCCGTTCAGCAGGCTGAGGTCGGCATCGGTGTCGTAGTAGAGCTGGGCCATCGTGGCGTCGGATCCTGGCTGGGCAAGGGTCGAGCTTACGCAAGCGCCTGGCTGACAGGCAGGGCTGGCATGGGTACTAAGGGAGATCCGTCCGAGCGCCATGGTTTCCGCTGCTGCTTCTGATGCCGCCTCCGCTGCTGCTTCTGCCTCCGGATCCCCTGGGGCGGCGGCCCTGTTCGAGGCCCACATGCAGGCCGAGCTCGCCTCCGATCTCGACGCCACCATGGCGACGATGGTCGACGCCCCCCACCTGCTCAACCTGGCCTCAGGCACAGGCGGCCAGGGGCACGAAGGGGTGCGCGAGTTTTACGCCAACTTCCTGATCGGCCAGTTCTTTCCCTCCGATGTGGAGTTCATCCCCGTCTCCCGCACCGTGGATGGGGAGCGGCTGGTGGATGAGATGGTGATCCGCTTCACCCACACCGAGCCGATCGGCCACCTGCTGCCGGGGGTGGCGCCGACCGGCCGGCGCGTGGAGATGGCCCTGGTGGTGATCGTGGGGGTGAAGGAAGGCAAGGTGGCCTACGAGCACATCTACTGGGACCAGGCCGGCCTGCTGGCCCAGCTGGGCCTGCTCGATCCTGCCGGCCTGCCGGTGGATCCCCACACGGCCGGCCGCCTGCTCGCTTTCACCGGCAAGGGTTGAGCCCCCGGCAGGCGCCGCTCAGAAGCGATCTCAGAAGCGGTCGGTGTGGTGGTGCACCGCCCGCCAGTGGCCCTGCTCTTTGCGGAACACGGTGGTGGAGCGGATGTCCAGCTGCAGCACTTCCCCATCCCTGGTCATGCCGCTGGTGCGTTCGGTGCAGACCAGCAGGCCCATCTCGGCCGTTTCCACGTAGCGGCGGTCATCGGCCACCAGGGTTCCCGCAAACCCCATGGCGGCTTCACGGGCGAACTGCTCCATCACCGCCTGGCGACCGGTGCAGATGGCACCGGTGGGGCCCAGGTGACTGATGTCGTCCGCCTCCGACCAGATCTCTGAGAAAGCGCTGGGATCACCGGCCAGCAGGCGGTTGCCGGCGGCATAGAAGGCGTCGGCGGCTTCCTCGAGAGTGGTGGCCATCGGCTCAGGCCTCGCTGGGATGGGCGATCACCCGGTCGATCAGGCCGTATTCCACCGCCTCGGCAGCGCTGAGGAAGTAGTCGCGGTCGGTGTCCTTGGTGATCTTCTCCAGCGGCTGGCCGGTCATGTCGGCCATGCTCTGGTTGAGCATGTCCTTGATCCGCAGGATCTCGCGGGCTTCGATCTCGATGTCGGAGGCCTGGCGCTGGCTGGTGCCCCCCAGGGGCTGGTGGATCATGATCCGGCTGTGGGGCAGCGCCAGCCGCTTGCCCTTGGTGCCTGCCGCCAGCAGGAACGCCCCCATCGAGGCGGCCAGTCCCACGCAGATCGTCACCACGTCGCTCTTGACGTACTGGATCGTGTCGTAGATTGCCAGGCCGGCGGTCACCGAACCCCCCGGCGAATTGATGTACAGGTAGATCGGTTTGGAGCTGTCCTCCGAATCCAGGTAGAGCATCTGCGCCACCAGGCTGTTGGCGATCGCGTCATTCACCTCGGAGCCCAGGAACAGGATCCGTTCCACCCCCCGGCGGGTGTAGATGTCCACCCAGCGCTCGTACTGGCTGCCGGGGAGACGGTAGGGAACGCTCGGAGTGCCGATGGGCATGGCGGGAAGGCCTGGGGGGAAGGAGGGCAGGAAGCAGGGGGGGAAGCGGCGGGGTCAGCCGATGCCGGGATTGCCCGGGCTGACGCCTGCCCCGCTGGGCAGGCCTCCGGGCAGCTGCTTCTGGCTGGTGAGCACGCGGTCGATCAGGCCGTACTCCACCGCCTCCTGGGCCGTGAGGTAGGTCATGCGGTCGGAGTCCTTGGAGAGCTGCTCCACGCTCTTGCCGGTGTTGGCCGAGAGCATCTCCAGCATCGTCTGCTTGTTGTGCAGCACTTCCTTGGCCCGGATCTGGATGTCGCTGGCCTGGCCGCGGGCGCCGCTGCGGGGCTGGTGCAGCACGATCGAGGCGTGGGGGAGGGCGGCACGGTGGCCCTTGGTGCCGGCGCTGAGGATCATCGCGGCGGTGCCCATGGCCTGGCCGATGCAGATGGTGTGCACCGGCGGCTTCACGTAGCGGAGGGTGTCCGCGATGGCGAAGGCTTCGGTCTCGAAGCCGATGGCATCGCCCGAGTACCAGCTGGTGCCGGTGGAGTTGATGTAGAAGAAGATCGGCTTCTCCGGATTGTCAAACTCCAGGTAGAGGAGCTGGGCAATGATCAGCTCGGTCACGTCGATGCCCATCTGCCGCTTGGCGTCGTCATCGCTGAACAGCGGCAGGCCCAGGTAGACGATCCGCTCCTTGAGCAGCAGCGAGGGCAGGTCTGGCGGCGGGGTGCGC
>JBKDOV010000005.1:0-15776 GCA_046342815.1 Cyanobacteriota bacterium | reverse complement strand
GCAGAGTGATTTCGCCAACGCCCATTACTGGGAACAGGGGCTATTTGCCGTACTGCCGAAGATCGGCACGGCCATCGCCTCGCCGGAACGCATCCAGGCAGGATTGCAATTCGTGCGTGATTACTACCATGCCAATGGCGTCACACTCGGCGCCGAGCCTGGTGGCTGATGTCCATGCAGGTGAGCCAGGGCTATCTCGATGGTCACAAGGGCGAGTGGATGATGGACCCGGAGTTTTTTGCCCGTACCTTCCGTGTCTACTGGGATCTTGGCTACCAGCTCCACATCCATGTCAATGGCGATGCCGGCCTCGACATGGTGCTGGCTGAGCTGGAGCAGAACCTGAAGCGCAACCCTCGTAAGAACCACCGCACCGTGATCGTGCATTTCGCCGTCTCGCGGCCAGAGCAGGTGGATCGCATCCGTCGTCTTGGCGCGATTGTCAGCGGCAATCCCTACTATCCCGTGGCCTTGGCAGATAACTATCGCGTCCATGGACTCGGACCCGATCGAGCCGACGCGATGGTGCGCATGGGCGATGTGGAGCGGGCAGGCATCTCGTTCTCCTATCACTCCGATATGCCGATGGCACCGGGCCAACCGCTGTTCCTGATGTGGTCCGGCGTGAACCGCATCACCAATGACGGCAATGTGCGGGGGAAGGATCAACGGGTGAGCGCTCTGGGGGCGTTGCGCGCCGTGACGCTGGATGCCGCCTACTCGCTCCAGATGGAGAAACAGGTGGGCAGCATCGTGCCGGGCAAGCTCGCCAACTTCACGATCCTGGCCGCCAGTCCCCTGAAGGTTGATCCGGTGCGGATCAAGGACATCCCCGTCTGGGGAACGGTGCAGGAAGGGCGGGTATTGCCGGTTCGCCGCATCGCTGCAGGCCCAGCTCTCTCTGTGCTGGGGCCCGTTCTGGATCAGCCGACGCTGGCGGCAGTGAACCGGGCCGACGCCGCCTCGGGGAGGCAGGACCATGGGGATACCTGCACCCTGGCGCAACGCCTGGCCCTGGCGGCGGCCGGAGCCCTGCCTGCCCCCTGAGCATCAGCGCGGGGTTGGCCGGACGTGCAGGCTCAACCGCTCCATCCCTCCGACAACCCCTTCTCCAGCAGCATCACCGCAGGAAAAAGATGGTTGTTCTCCTTGTACACATGCAGGTGGGTGTCAGCCTCCAGTTCCGCCAGCCCCGCCATCAACGCACGCGTGGAGGCGCAGGTATCGGCAGGCGCCTGGTAGCCGTGCGTGAGACCCGCATCTCTGCCAGCAACCCACCCACCGCGACGTGCTCCTGCTCCATCACCGCGATCGGATTGGCAATCGAGCCACAAGGAACACTGGGCCTGCTGCTGGCTGACGCCAGGGAGCGGATCATCGGGAAAAGGACCTCCTCCTCCTTACGCAGGTGGGGCTCCAGATCGGCTCGGATCTCTGCCATCACCTCGGCGACCCGGATCAACTCGGGGTGCTTCTCGCCATGCACCCGACTGACCTTGGCAGCCAGTTCCCTGAGGTGAGGCAAGGCAGCCGGTTCGCCAGGAGTACGGAAGACCGATAGTTCGTCGATCACGACCTCTGGATCGAGGTTCAGCTCGCGGCAGGCCTCGGCGAGACTGCGCTTGCCGCCACAGCAGTAGTCGAGGCCAAGGCGCTCCAGCTCCTGCATCAGGGCCGGGGCGGTGGAGGCGATCTCCGCCAGGGTGGTGGTTGGGGTGAACATGGGCCAGCCAGCGACGCGGAAGTGGACGCAACCTGGCTTCAACCGCGCCAGGTGGGGAGACCACCCTCCACCAGAGTGCCGCGGTGACGCCAGAGGGTTTCCAGTGTGATCTCCAGACCATGCTGATGAATCAATTCAGCTGCCTGTTCTGTGGTCTCGATATGGCGCAAGGCCTGAGCAAAAGCAGGGTCACTTTGAATCAGCTGCTTCAAGTGATGCAGAACATCGGATGCCATCTCGGCATCCTCAGGATGGGTCGAAGAATCGGTAGCCATGGGGCCTGATTGTCCGGATTTCCTGAGTCTAGGAGCGGCCGATCATGCACCTGACTTGCAGGTGCTGCAGTTCAGGTGCATGATCAGCAGAAGAAAAGATCTAAAATGCTGCGGTTCTGAATCCGTTCTCGCGATAGAAGCGCAGCAGCGAGGAGTTGACGATCACCGACAGAGAACTGAGCGCCATGGCGGCACCTGCGATCATCGGATTGAGCCAGCCCAGCGCCGCAATTGGAATGCCGAGGCTGTTATAGATCACGGCCCAGAAGAGATTCTGGCGGATCTTGCGCATCGTCGCCCGCGACAAGCCGATGGCGGTGACCACAGCGCGAAGGTCGTTGCCCAGAAGCAACAGATCGCCGGCCTCCTTGGCGACATCGGATCCCGAACCGATGGCGATACCGATATCGGCTGTGGCCAGAGCAGGCGCGTCGTTGACGCCATCACCCACCATCGCCACCACCTGCCCCGTCTGCTGCAGGGCCCTGATCGTGGCCGCCTTCTCGCCGGGCCGAACCTCCGCGATCACCTGGTGGATGCCTACCTGGGCCGCGATGGCCTGGGCGGTGGTGCGGTTGTCGCCGCTGAGCATGACGACCCGGATCCGGCGTCGTTGCAATCGCTCCACCACCTCCCTGGCCTCGGGGCGAACGGTGTCGGCCACCGCCAGCAGGCCGAGAACGGCATCGCCCTGGCCCAGCAGGATCACGGTGTTGCCCGCGCTCTCCAGCTGTTGCAGCGGACCTGACACCTCCTCGCCGAGGTCGGGCAGGAAGCGGACCGCCATGGCCCGGTTCCCCAGCCACAGAGATTGGCCGTCCACCACTGCGTGCACCCCCTCTCCCACCTGGGCCTCAAATCGTGTGGCCGGCAGCAGCTCCAGCCCCTCGGCGGCGGCCGCCTCAAGCAGAGCTGCCGCCAGCGGATGCTCCGAACCGTGCTCCAGCGAAGCCGCCAACTGCAGCAGCAGCGTGCGGGATACGCCAGCCATCGGCACCACCTGGGTCAAGGCTGGCCTGCCACGGGTGAGCGTGCCGGTCTTGTCGAACACCACGGTGGTGAGCTGCTCCACCCGCTCCAGCACCTCGCCGCTGCGGATCAGGATGCCCAGCTCGGCCCCCTTGCCCACCCCCACCATCAGGGCCGCCGGCGTGGCGATCCCGAGGGCGCAGGGGCAGGAGATCACCAGCACGGCGATGAAGGCCAGCAGGCCATGGCTGAAGCTGCCCGCCAGGCTCCAGAGCACAAAGGCCAGGACAGCCACGGCCACCACCGCCGGCACGAACCAGGCCGTCACCCGATCGGCCAACCGTTGCACGGGCGCCGAGCTGGTCTGGGCCTCCTCGACGATGCGGATGATCTGGGCCAGGGCGGTGTCGGCCCCCACCCGCGTGGCGGAGAAGCGCAGCAGCCCCCGGCCGTTGAGCGTGCCGCCGATCAGCTCGGCGCCTGGCTGCTTGCTCACGGGCAGCGATTCGCCGGTGATCAGGGCCTCATCCACCGATGACTGACCCTCGACGACGACCCCATCGGCGGGCACCTTCTCGCCGGGGCGCACCAGCACCAGATCTCCCTGGAGCACAGCCTCGGCGGCCACGGTCAGCTCCTGGCCGTCGCGGAGGACCGTGGCGCTGGCGGGCTGGAGATCGAGCAAGCGCCGCACCGCCACGGAAGAGCGCTGCTTGATGATCTCCTCCATGGCCTTGCCCATCAACACGAAGGCGATCACCACCGCCGACACCTCGAAATAGACGCCGCGCTCGTCGATACCGACCGGCAGCAGCTGAGGCGCGAACACGACGACCACGCTGTAGAGATAGGCCACCGAGGTGCCCAGCGCGATCAGAACATCCATGTTCAGGGCCCGGCGCCGGAGCGCGGCCCAGGCGCCTGTGTAGAAGCCCCAACCACCGAACACCTGCACGGGGGTGGCCAGGAGGAACAGCCACATGCCCCAGGTGAGCCAGGGCAGCTGGGAAACCGGCGCCCAGCTCAGCAGGCTGACGCCGGCGGCGAGGGCGATAAAGGCAGCAACCCGCAGCACCGCCAGGGCCAGAACGCCACCGAGGGCGATACCGACCCGGCGGCGCATGCGGCGGAGCTCCTGCTCCGGAGCCAGGAAGGTCTGACGGCAACCCTGGCTGCAGAAGTAATAGCTGCGGCCAGCCCGCTGGGCCGACAACGCCCTTGCCGTGGGCACGACCATGCCGCAGACAGGATCCTTGGCCATGGGCCCACTGGGCGAAGCGCTCTCGGGATGCATGGGAAGCCCTTCAGCTGCTCATTGCATCGAATTTCGCGGCGAGCACTGCATCCGCGCGAGTTAAGCCGTTCACCTTGTGGGTATGAATGTCGATCTCGACGTAGCCCCAGCCGACCCGGAAATCAGCGTGGTGGCCCTGTTGCTCACAGATCGCAGCTGCGCAGTTGATCCAGCCGAGCGCCGTGGCAAAGTCCGGGAAACTGAGGCGCTGATGCAGGTGGTGATGATCGACCACCTCCCAGCCAGGCAGCTCCTCACGCAGCAGGTCAAGATCTTCGGCACTGAGGGTGCTGCCACCTTCCTGGCAGGGAACACAGGTTTCATCACGCAAGGCCATAATTTCGACAACTGAATGATGTTCGAGTAGAAGGGCTGCAGAACCGCTGCAGTTGCCACAACCTTTCCCTCCAAGCCTAAGAAGAAAACTGCCACTCGAAAGGGTCAAGCTGATGACAGACAGCCCTCAACTTCAGCTCCGCTGTACGCTTGTCTACGGTGATATCTACGGGCAGATTCTGGTGTGGCTGCTTGTGTCGTTTCTGGGGCTTGCCGCAGGCATGTCGCTGATGGCTGCGGAACATCCGATCGCAGGGGTTACCTTGATTGCAGTTCTGTTTTCGCTCTCGCTGCCCTTCCTGATGTTCGGCTTTGTGATCACACTGTTCAATCATCTCGTCCTGCAGGAGCAGGAGTAACAGCTCAGGACGAACAGCTGTAGTGGGACACACCACCGGCGTTGAAGAATTCCCGGGGCTTAAGGCGGTCGTACTTATCCGCCAGCTCCGCTGAAGGTTCGTCGTAGGGATGGCGGAACACCTCCTGCAGCTCCTGGACCAGGCTGGTTTCGCCATGCTCCGCCTGTTGATAGGCGGGGGCGACCAGCCATTCGCGCCAGGTGATCGCAGGGTTGACGCGTTTCATCGCTGCGGATGTCTCGCGGAGATCGCCGTTGGCTGTGAGCTGATCGCGCCAGCGTTGCAGCCAACTTTCCCATTGCACATCGAGCTGCTCGGAACTGGGCAGGTAGAAGCTCTCCTTCAGGGCTGAGAGGTGCTCTGGAATGGCAGAGAGTCTGCGGAACAGGATCGTGTAATCCGCCTTGGAGAGCACCATCAGCTCAAGAAGCTCGTTCACCAGCGCCGCGTCGTAACTGATCAGGCCGAGCTTTCGGGCCCACATCGCCTCCATCTCCTGGTTCATCACGGCGGCGAAGCCTTCCCGGATCGCATCCAGCCTGGCCAAGGCCTCCGTATTCCCAGCGAGCAGCGGCCGGATGGCAGACCAGAACATCTGATAGTTGGCTTCAGCCGCCACCGGTTGGTTGAAGAAGCAGAAGTGCTCACCGCCTCCCGTCCAGGGCTGAAAGCCGGGATCGAACAGCTCGCAGAATCCGAAGGGGCCGTAATCGAGGGTGAAGCCACCGGCGGCGCAGTTGTCGCTGTTGAAATTGCCCTGGCAGTAGCCAACACGGATCCAGTTGGCTACCAGGGAGGTGAGCCGTGTGCGAAACAATCCCGCCAGCTCCAGCACCTGTTCGCTGAAGGGAAGGCCCGGATCGATCTCCTGCCGGTAGTTCCGCTCAATCAGGTGGGCCACGATCAACCGCAGCTCGTTCAGCGCCCCTGGATGGGCATCGCGGCGCACACGACGGGCAAACAGCTCCAGTTGGCCCACCCGCAGAAACGATGGGGCCACGCGGGTGGTGATCGCCACGGGATTGTCTACCAGGATGTCGGGATCAAATGACGTGGAGTTGGGCGAGTACCACGGCCTGCGCACGGTTTCGGCTCGCGACAGATAGAGCGTCAGCGAGCGGGAGGTGGGAACCCCCAGGGCGTGCATCAACTCCTGCGCCAGAAACTCGCGCACGCTGGAGCGCAGCACCGCACGACCATCGGCGCCGCGGCAGTAGGGCGTGGGGCCACCCCCCTTGAGTTGCATCTCCCAGCGGCGGCCGTTGAAGACGCCTTCGAACACGGAAATGGCACGGCCATCGCCGTAGCCGTTGCCGGTGCCGAAGGGGCACTGCTGGATGTACTCGCTGCCGTAGATCGAGAGGGCGTACCCGGTCGCCCAGCCATACGGTCGCATCGGCTCCAGCGCCACGCTGATGTCACCGGAAAACAGACGGCGGAACTGGTCGTCGTGGGCCAGCGCATCGCTCAGGCCCAGGTCGTGGAACAGGGTGCTGCTGTGCGCCACGTACTCCGGGGCTGGGAGCGGCGTGGGTGACACCGGCACGTAATGACCGGAGAACACCTGGCGGGGCCGGTGATCATGGCCATCGCCAGTGGCCTGAGGATCGGGCTGGAGGGAATCCAGCAGTGAGTAGTCGGCCCGTTGAGCAAACGCAGCGAAGGTGGTTGTCAGCACGGGTGTCTCGGGTTCTGGGCTTGCCGGGGCCTGGCCCTGACGCTGTGGTCATCATGGCTAGATCCGGGGCCCGCCCGATGCGTTGGACAGCCTGGATCGGCAGGCTGTTTTCTTGCGTAGCCTCAAGCAATGGATCTCCCTCTCAGCCCGTTCGAGCGGTTGCGCCAGAGCGAGCGCGAGAGTCGGCTGCGCCAGCTGCGAGAGCAACTGCAGCTGTTGCTGGGCCCGGCGGAGTGCAGCGTGTGGCTGTTCGGCTCCCTGGCTCGGGGCGACTGGGACGGCTTTTCGGACACCGACCTGCTGATGGTGGCGCCCGATGCGGCGGAGGCAGAACAGTGGGCGGATCAGCTGCGCCAGGCGCTGGTGGGGGACGACGTGATCGCCGTGGCCAGTGAGCGCTGGCAGGGGATGGTCGACTCGCCCTCGCCCCACTGGCGTGCGATCCGTCGCCAGGCCCTGCAGCTGCACCCGGAGTCATGAGCCAGGCACGCCCCCTGGCCTTGTGGCGCCAGGCCCGCAGCGACGTCGACCTTGCCGTTCTGGCCAGTGGCAACTGCTGGCTGTGCTGATCGCCCAGGGTGTGAACGGAGAGCCCCTGGAGGCTCTGCCGCTGCGGTCACTGACCCGAATGACGGTGTCGAGCCGTTACCCGCTCGACGACACCCCGCCCCTGGACCTGTTCGATCCGGAGGATGCCCGCGAAGCGATCGCCACCGCCGAGGCGGTGCTTCGCTGGGTGGAGTGTCTGGATCAGCCCGGTGGCGATGGCTCCACCTAGAAGCGACGCCCCAGCCGCGATCCTGCGGTTCTGGTTTGAGGAGACGCAGCCGCGCCAGTGGTTCGCCAAGGACGAAGCCTTCGACGAGCTGCTGCGGCAACGCTTCCAAGGGCTCACCGGGCAGGCGATCGCCGGCGAGCTCGCCGACTGGGGCACGGAAGCGAGCCAGGCCCTGGCGCTGGTGCTGCTGCTCGATCAATTCCCGCGGCAGATCTGGCGCGACAGCGCCAGGGCCTTCGCCGGCGACCCCCAGGCCCTGGAACTGAGTCTGCGGGCAGTGGAGCTGGGCTGGCTGGAGACCGAAGCGGAGCAGTCGCGCCGGCAATTCTGGCTGATGCCGCTGATGCACAGCGAAGACCTGGCGGTGCAGGAGGCGGCGCTGCCCCTGTTCGAGCGCTTCAGCGATCCCCGCACCACCGATTTCGCGCGACGGCACCGGGATGTGATCGCCCGCTTCGGCCGCTTTCCCCACCGCAATGCCGCCCTGGGGCGGGCATCGAGCGCGGTGGAGCTGGCCTTTCTGCAGACACCGGGCTCAGGCTTCTGAGCGGGTCGTGCAGCTCGCAGGAGATCAGAGCAGCGAGGCAATGCCCAGGTCGTGGCAGAGCCCCTCAAACTGCCGCACCAGATCAGCGGCCCGTTGCTGGTGCTCGCGGCTGAAGGCGTTCACCACCTTGACGCTGAGCGGAAACGGCAGCTCGCTCGAAAGGGCCGCGTCTGTGGCGGCGATCCAGGCGCCCCCGCTTCCAATACGGCGAAGAGGTCTGCGGTATTGGCCTCATAGAGGGCGAATCCGGCCGGCACCCGGGCGGCGATCGCCTCATAGAGCCCCAGGGGCAGGGCACTGCCCTGGGCCAGGTGATCGAAAGCATTTCGCCGGTGGAAGCCACGGCCAGCACCGCCTGGGCTCCGGCCTGGTGGTACAGCTTCAGCAACTAGCGATGCTTGGCCATTGCAGGAAGGGCGGTGGCGGCAAGAATTCCTGCAACGCCGGCCTGCAGAAACCCGCGGCGCGTCAACTCAGCCATGGCTGCTGATCCACTCCACCCGATAGGGACGGCATGAATCTCAATTGGCGGCCCAGTCCTCCAAGCGCAACCCTTCAATGCGGGCAAATTCGCTCACGTTGTGGCTCACCAGCGTGGCGCCCAGCGCCAGGGCATGGCAGGCGATCCACAGGTCGTTGGCACCGATCGGTGTGCCGCGCCGTTTCAGCGCGGTGGCCTGGTAGGCATAGTGCCGGCAGATCTCGGGCCCCTCGGGGGTGAGCACCGGCACCTGGCGTGCCAGCTGATCGAGCTGCCGGAGGGTGGCCTCACGCCGCTGGCTGCCCTCGGCACCCTGAAGCAACTCGGCCCAGGTGATGAACGACATCGCTAGGTCGTCATTGGGGTCCAGGGCGTCGATGCGCTCGGCCACCTGGGGCGGCTGGTTCCTGATCAGGTAGATCAGGATGTTGGTGTCCAGCAGAACAATCACAACAGCTCCCGCTCCTGCACCGGCAGTTTCTGGGCCTGTTGCTTCTCCAGGGAGGCAACGAAATCGGCGTCGAAGCCAGCGAGCGTCTGCAGAAGTGCTTGCCCCCGCTGGGCAGGGCAGGGATGGATGAGCAGATCGCCAGCGGCGGTGCGGCTGACCTGCACGCGATCGGTGCTGAGCCGAAGCTCCGCCGGGATGCGCACCGCCTGGCTGTTGCCATTCATGAACACCCGACTGGGAATCGCCTCCATCACCATGACTCCACGTGTGTACAGACAAGTATATACGGGGGAATCCATGCCGTTCTGCCATCCAGCGGCGTGCTGCCTATGCCGCCGAGGTTGCAGCCTGGGAAGCACTGCCCGATCCCAAGGGCTTCCCAGCAACCGCCATGACCCTTGACCATCTGAGTTTCGGCACCCACGACATCACCGCCACCCGTGGCTTTTATGAGGGCCAATTGGGCTTTCCTGTGCTGATCCACGAGCGGATGCTGATGCAGGAGGGTGGCACGGTGGAGCATGTCTTCTTTGATTGCGGCGGCGACTGCGCCCTGGCGTTCATGCAGTGGCAGGCGGTGCCGGGGGTGCCGATGGATTACGACTGCGACATCAATCACGGCCTGGGTGTACCCCGTGGCACGTTCCACTTCGCCTTCCGCTGCCCGTCGCTGGTGGCCCTGGAGCAACGCCGCCAGGAATTGATCACGGCAGGGGTTGTGGTGGGAGAGCTGCTGGATCTCGACCCATACCGTTCCTTCTTTTTTGACGATCCAGTGAACGGTCTGCGGCTCGAATACACCACCAGGCTGCGGGCCCCTGCCGCCGCCGATCGCGACCCGGAACAACGCAAGTTTCCTGCCAATCTCGCCCTGTTTGAAAACGCCGCCCGGCCAGTGGACGCGAACTGATGCCGAGCGGACGGAGCAGCGGCTCAGGAGATCTAGCCTTGCTGACCGCATGGGGCAGTGGGCCTCAATCAGGGCGATCAGCCCCACGACCGTGCCCACCGTGATGCTGTGTGCCCCTGGCATTTAGGGGGTTCAGGCCCGGCATCCCAACCCAAACTTGCTTGGCCACAGTAGGAAGGGTGCCCTCCCTGGGCTGCGCATGGATCCAATCGCCGCCACCCCCGACCCATCAGCAGAACCGCTCACGATCGCCTTCTTCGGTCTTGGGGCGGTGGGCTCGTCGATGTTGATCTGCCTCTCGGAGCTGGCCGAACGCGACGACGTGCCGTTGCGCTTCGTGGTGGTGGTGCTCAATGACGAGCTGGCCCGTGATGCCCTGTTCCACGCCGAACGCCTGTTCGACCGGATCGACTTCATCGCTCTGCCCGACTTCGCTCCGCTCTTCGACGGCAGCGCTCCGGAACTAAAGCGGCTGGCCGGCGCCCAGTTGCTGGTGAACGCCGCCCAGCCCGGCTTCAACACGCCGCTGCTAGATCTCGGCCTCAGGCTCGACGCCAATGTGGTGGATCTGGCGTCTGACATGTATGACGCCGAGACCGAGCGCAGCCTCACCTTCTCCCAGTACGCCTTCCATCAGGCTTACCGCGACCGCGGCCGCACCGCCCTGATCAACCTCGGCGTATCCCCCGGTCTGACGAACTTCCTGATCGGCCTGCGCCTGCATCAACTGCGCGGTTCCCGCCGCCGCGACCTGAAGATCGAGAGCGTGGATCTCTATCTCCTGGAAGACATCGACGCCGATGAGATCGTGTTTTCCTGGTCGCCGCTGGTGGCTCTCGAGGAGCTGGCTGCGCGGCCCCGGCTGCTCCGCGATGGACGCATCCAGGTGCTCGACCCCTTCAGCGCCGCCCGCGAGCACCAGTTTCATGGCGAAGTGGAGCCCACCCGCCAGTACCCCCTGTACCAGGAGGAGCTGCTGTCACTGCATCGCTCCTTCCCCGAGATCGAATCGATCGGCGTTTACACGGGTGGCTCCGAGGTGGAGCTGGTGAAGGCTCTGTTCAAACTCAACCTGCTCTCCAAGCGCACCCTGCCGCAGCAGCAGAGCGAGCTGACGGTGGAAGCGATGGTGCGGGCCATCCTGCCGGGCATGAATAAACCGCGCCGCATCGAGGAATATCTGCGCAATGGGGTGATCCGCCGCGCCCACTTCGCTGCAGCCGCTGAGATCCGCTACACGGAGAACGTGCGCAACGACCGTCAGGTCACGATCGAGACCGTCGGCCTCAGCTACCTGCGCTACCGGGGCCTTCTGGGCAGCCCCTATGCCGGCGCCACCTACATCTCCTATCCCACGGCCGTGGGTGCAGCGATCCTGGCCTGGCATGCCCTGGAGTTCATCAGAGAGGAGGGCGGTGAACTGGCGGGGGTGGTCACAGGGGAGGATTTGGCCCGGCTGTTGCCCCGTACCCGTGCTGACGCCATTCGACGGGATCTGGTGGCCTGGGATATCGACCTGTTCGAGAGTGTGCGAGACGCCACGCCGGTCTGAAGCCTTCCCTGTGCTGCGGATCGATCGAGATCTGTGCCAGCAACGGCTTGATGCCTTGCTGCCCAGCGATGACCCCCGCTCAGTGTGTCCTGCCCGACAGACCCTTTTGGGGATTTCGCCTTGAATAGCCACGTGCCTCACCATGACCCATGGCTGACACCTACACCATCACGACAGAAGACGGTAAAACGTTTACGTGTGCTTCTGATACCTACATCCTCGATGCTGCCGAGGAGCAGGGCATTGACCTCCCCTCCTCCTGTAGGGCTGGTGCCTGCAGCACCTGTGCGGGCAAAATTCTGAGCGGCGCTGTCGACCAGTCTGATCAAAGCTTCCTTGACGATGATCAAATCGCCACAGGTTTTGCTTTGCTTTGCGTGAGCTACCCGACGAGCGACTGCACCATCACCACCGGTGTGGAGGATGAACTCTGAACCTGGCCATACCAGGCGACTGCATGCAGGCTGCGAAGAATGCTTAGCACAGAGACAGCAAATCTACTTGAAGCAAAAAAGTTGTATCAAATAGGCGAATTCGCCTAAAAATCAAGGCGTTTCGTCATTGCCTTTGCCGGACGTCTTAATTGGCCTGGTGCGTCTTATCTGTTTTCTCGACTCCGCATCGCACTTATTACAGTAGAAAAAATATCTTTTGGCAAATGACCTAACAGCATGAAATTATTCATCGTTTAACGGCTTCTCAATACCGCATACAATGCATTTCCCGGTGAAATCTTTCAGAATTCTGCCGTGCATTAGAGTTACTGCAGTGGAAATCAATTTCAGAATTCTTTGTTGTGACTGGAGGTCTTGGCCAATTGTCCGAATGGCTCTGCTTCCCGTAGGGAGAGTTGAGGTTCGGACCGTTGAAGAAATGCTCGCTCACTGCAGCTGCTCCGGCTCAGCCACAGCAAGGTTCCGCACTGAATCGCTGTCTATGTGCTGCAGGGTGCCGGACCAGGGGCGGCAGCACTCTCAACGCCAGACAACAATGCTCCTTCGCAGGAAAGGCTTGCGTGGAGGCCCCGCAACGGCCAGGCTGCCTGAATGCCCAGCTCGCCCAGCCCTGCACCCCCACCAGCTCCGCTGCGCTGCCACCTGCTAATCGGGCCGCCCGCCAGCGGCAAGACCACCCTGGCCGGGGTGCTGGCTGAGCTCACCGGCGCCGTGGTGCTCTCCACCGATGTGGTGCGCGCTGAACTCTTCGGCGACGCCGCCGTGCAGGGGCCCTGGCGCGACATCGAGGCCCAGCTGCACCAGCGCATCCGCGAGTCGGTGGCGGCCGGCATCCCGGTGATCGTGGATGCCACCCACGCCCGCCGCCCCTGGCGGCTGGCCATCACCCAAGGCCTGAGTCTGCCGGCTCCGGTGGAATGGATCGGCTGGTGGCTTTACACCCCCCTCTCCACCTGCCTGCAGTGGAACCAGAGCCGCAAACGGCTGGTGCCGGAGCCGGTGATCCGCGAGATGGCCGCTTCGCTGGCGGATCCCGTGTTCGGCCCATCGCGCGCCGAGGGCTTTGCGGCGGTGGTGGCGGTGGTGCCCACCCACCAGCGCGAGCTGGCGCCGCTGCTGCGCGAAGAACTGGCCCGTCTCGATCACCGCATCCGCTCGGCACGCAACCGCGAGAAGCGCTTTGCCCTGCACGGCCACTCGCGGCTGCTCGATCTGGAACGGCTGCTATACCTGCTGCGGCTGCTGAGCACCTACCCCGATCCCTCCGCCGCCGATCCCGCCACCCGCGCGGAGCTGGAGGCGATCGTGTCGCCCCTGCCGGCGGGCGACCTGGCCGATCAGGCAGGGGCCTACCTGCGGCGGCTGCATGGCGAGTGCTACGGCGATGCGGCTGCGATCCGAACCGATCTGGTCTGGCTGAAGGCGAATGGGTTCTGCACAGCCGAACCGTCGCTGGCACCGATTCAGCCGGTACCGCAGCCGCCGATGCCGGAAGCCGGGAGCAACAACCCCTTGCTCGGTGGCGTGCATGGTGGCTACCCGCCCCTGGGCGAGGCAGCGGTATTCCAACGGGTGTTCACGTTGCTGCGCCACCTGCTGCAGCAACCCTTCGATCGGGCCGACGGCATCCCCTTGCCGGAGCATCTGATCACCCAGCTGGAATCCATCCCCGGCGCCTATCTGCCCGGCGAGGAGGCCACCCTGCGCAAGGACCTCGAGAAGCTGCTCACCCCCTATGGCTTCCGCAGCCGCAACGACAACATACGCCATCGCAACGCCCTCGGGACAGCTTTGCTCTCGGGACCCCGCCTACGGGAGGTGCATGGGGTGGTGAGCCAGGCCGCCGGCCGCCTCGCCGATCCCACAGCACAGGGCCTGCTGGCCGAACTGGAGCAACGGCTCAGCTGGGGAGGCATTGCGCTGGATACCACTACTCCGGTGCGGGCCTTCGCCAACCGCTCGATCGTGAGCAGCGCCCTGGTGCGGCAGGATTCGCTGGCCGCCGAGCGCCAGGCGGAAGCACTGGAAACGGCGATCGTGGAGCGGCGGCGCCTGGTGCTGGAGCGCTACGTCTCGGTGGGCTCTTTTGACGACAGCCCCATTGGCTCCCTGCGGGTGTGGCCTCTGCAGCTCTTGTTCCACAACATCGGCTGGTACCTCGTGTACGAGGAAGACGCGATCGGCACCGGTGTGGGCCTGATCCGCTGCGAACGCCTCGATCGCCTGGCCCTGCGCCGCAGCGAACGGGGCAACCGCCGCAGCGACGACGCCCAACACCAGGCGCTGCGACGCCTGGAGCTGCTGCTGCACCACAGCGGTGGCATCTACTTCGGCCACGATCTGGCGGCCCAGCTGCGCCTGGCCAGTCCCAACCCGCGCCAGCGCGCCAGGCACCTGGTGACCCTGCGCTTCTGCTGCCAGGGCTGGGCCTTCGCCTTCATCCGCGAGGGCCTACAGCGCTACCCGATCGAGCACACGCGCTTCTCAAAACCGCTTCCCGGCGAGCGTTGGTGGCACCACCCCAAGGCACCGCACATCCTGGAGCCGGGCTCCGCCGCCGACAGCCACCCCTATCCGGTGGAACTCGACCTGCCCGCCTGGACCGTGGAGCGGGACATCGACCTGCGCAACTGGCTGTTCGGCTTCGGTGCCGGCATCCGCATTGACAGCCCCCAGGCCCTGCGCGACGAGCATCGGCAGAAACTGGAGGCTGCCCTGGCGGTGTACCAGGCAACCTGAACCGCACCCCGTCGGTGCTGGCCCGTGTGAGCTCTCGGCCCGGTCAGTTGCAGTTCGAAGGATTGGCGTAGGTGAACGACTGATAGCGGTTGAAAGTGGTGCGAACATCCACGCAGCTACCACCACGTTTCCAGAAGGAATCTTCGCCGTTCTCCCGCGAACTACTGCGGATGTAGGTGTAACCGGAGCCGGTGAGGCGGCTCTCCACCAAGCCAGGATCACTGTTGATCAGATTCTGAAATTCCGCCACCGGTTGCCCCACAACAGCCCCCGAGACATTCGCAGGTTTGCCTCCGCTCAGCAAGGCGCCGATCAAAGCCCCCACCGCAGCGCCTGCCAACGACGATCCTGTGGCGGTGCTGGGGTGGTCGTCGAATTGGGCATTGGGATTGGTCACCTCATCGGTCTTGACCGACAGCCTGGTGGTGCTGCTGCCGTCATTCCAGGTGAACACCCCTTTGCTGCCCTGGTCCTCGAACAGAATATTCTGCTCAATTCCGGAGACAGTTTCTACATGCAACTGCTGACGGCTTGGCCCCGAAAAGCGGAAGTGATTGCCGTTTTCAAGATCAACAACAAAGACCGTTGTTGGACCATTCTGCTTTTGCTTCACCGTGCAGTAGCCGTTGAAAGCTTCATAACCATTCTGCTTCAGTGAGCAACGGCCATTGGCGCGTGCCACGGTATCTGCCAGAGAGGCGGAAGCGAGGACGCCCTGAAGCATCAGCGCGGTGGGAAGCAGATACAAATTGCGTTTGAATGACATTGGCGCAGTTGTGGATCAAAACCATGATGTCATCTGCCTGTTTGCAGGCCAACAGGGTCTGTTTGGATCCCAACAAACTCTTCAGCCCGGCCAGCGCCAGGCGGCTCGCTCCAGCACCGTCTGGCCAGGCAGCACCGTGGCCCCCTGCTGGCGCTCCAGCCGCAGCGTGCGGCAGCCCTCACTCTCCTCCAGGGCGCCGATCAAAGCCTCGGCGTGAGCAATCACCCACACCTGGGTGCACTCGGCCACGCCCGTGATCAACCGGGCAAGAGGAGCCAGAAGATCCGGATGGAGGCTGTTCTCCGGTTCGTTGAGCACCAGCAGCGGCGGCAGGCGGGGGCTGAACAGGGCAGCCATCTGCAGCAGATAGCGCAGGGTGCCATCGGAGAATTCGCTCGCCTGGAGTGGCCGCAACAACCCAGGCTGGCTGAGCTGGAGGCGAAAGTGCGGCTCAGCGGTGTCC
>JBKDOV010000004.1:0-9776 GCA_046342815.1 Cyanobacteriota bacterium | reverse complement strand
GCCGGCGGAAATCAGCAGGCGCCGCAGGATGAACCGGGGGTTCTCGCCCGCTTCCACCATCCGGGCAAGCCAGAACAGGGCCGCATCCGGATCGGAGCCGCGGATCGACTTGATGAAGGCACTGATCGTGTCGAAGTGGGCATCCCCCTGCTTGTCGTAGAGCACCGCCCGTTGCTGGATCGATTCCTCGGCGATGGTCAGGTCGATCGTGAGGCTGCCGTCCTCGGCCGCCGGCGTGGTTTCCACCGCCAGCTCCAGGGCATTGAGCAGGCTGCGGGCGTCGCCTCCGGCGACATCGATCAGGTGGGCGCTCGCCTCGTCGGTGAGGTGGATCTGCCGGCCGCCGTAGCCATGCTCCTCATCGCTCAGGGCACGCTCGAGCAGCAGGCGCAGATCGGCCGCTTCCAGCGCCTGCAGGCGGAACAGGCGCGAGCGGCTCACCAGGGCCTTGTTGACTTCGAAGTAGGGGTTTTCGGTGGTGGCCCCGATCAGGGTGAGGGTGCCGTTCTCCACCCAGGGCAGCAGCGCATCCTGCTGGGCGCTGTTGAAGCGATGCACTTCATCGATGAACAGGATCGTGCGCAGCCCGTGCTGCTCCAGACGCTGCTTGGCTCCGTCCACTTCGGCCCGCAGGTCCTTGACGCCCGCCAGCACGGCATTGAGGCTGCTGAAGTGGGCGCGGGTCGAGCCGGCGATGATCCGCGCCAGGGTGGTCTTGCCGGTGCCGGGGGGGCCATGAAGGATCAGATTGCCGACCCGATCGGCCGCGATCGCCCTTCGCAGCAGCCTTCCAGGGCCAAGGATGGCCTCCTGGCCCACGAAGTCGTCAAGGCAGCGGGGCCGGAGCCGATCGGCCAGCGGCGCGATCCGGCTCAGGATTTGCTGGCGCCGATGGCTGAACAGATCGCTCACCTCCCCATCATCCCGTCTGCGGTGGTTCGGAGATTCCGATACGCTCCGCCCATGCGGCGTTCTGGTTCAGCTCTGGGGTGCGCCGCTGGCGTTGCCTCTCTTCTGCGCAGGGCCGGAGGATGGACCCTCCCCCTGCTGCTGCTGGCGCTGGTCGGTTGTCGTCCGCCCGCGCTACCGCGCTCCCGCCCTCCCCTGGCCGTCAGCGTTGCGCCGGTGTGGGACGCCAGCTTCGGTGATGTGGTCGATACGGTGAGCACCCTGGAGGCGGTGGAGGAGGTGCAGCTGGCGGCCCAGGCCAGCGGCCGGATCCAGCAACTTCTGGTGCGCCAGGGGGATCGGGTGCGCGCCGGCCAGCTGCTGCTGGTGCTCGACCAGACCCAGGCCCGCGCCGAAGTGGCTCGGCTGCGGGCCGAGATGGCCACCAAGCGCCTGAACGATCAGCGGTACGACTGGCTGGTGCGCCAGGGGGCCGCCAGCGCCTACCAGCGCGATGAGTTCCGCCAGCAGTACCTTTCGGCCCGCGAGGAGCTGGCGGCCCGCGAGGCCGATCTGGCGTTCCGGGATCTGCGGGCCCCGATCGGGGGCACGGTTGCCGATCTGCAGGTGAAGCAAGGGGACCTGGTGCAGACCGGAACCCCCTTCACCCGCATCGTGCGGGACGACCGACTGCTCGCCCGCATCGACGTGCCGGCCATCCATGCCTCCCGGTTGCGGGTGGGGCTGCCGGTGCAGCTTCTCGATCCCGTCTCGGAACAGCCGATGGCTGCAGGAACGTTGCGCTCGATGGATCCGGCGGTATCCCCCGGAACCCAGGTGCTGCTCGCCAAGGCCGAGTTCGAAAACAGCCCAGGCCGGCTTCGCCCCGGACTGCGCCTCCGCACCCGCCTGCTGCTCGAGCAGCGCATTCAGCCCTCGGTGCCGTTCGCGGCGGTCACCACCATGGCCGGCCAGAGCTTTGTGTATGTGGTGGGCACGCTCGCCGAACTGGAGCGCAACCCGGGCAAAGCCGATCTCAAGGCCCTGCGACGCCTGCCGCCCACCACGACGGTGGCCTTGCAGACTCCGGTGCGACTCGGAGCCATGCAGAACAATCGCTACCCGGTGCTCGGTGGATTGCAGCCCGGCCAGGAGGTGATCACCTCCAGCCTGATCAATCTGCGCCATGGCCAGCCGGTGCGCCTGGGGCAGAGAACAGGTGAGGTTGGATCTCCATGACACATCTTCCGGGTTCATTGAGTTCCCAAGGCATTGGCCCTAGGGTCCGGGCCAGGATGTTCTGGCCTGTGAGGATTTCAGTTTCCCCTCCGTTGTGTCTGGGTTTCGTTCTCCTGGCCTCGTTGGCAGGTTGCTCTTCCGCAACCGTTCCAGCTCCCGTGCCACCCCAGGTTCGTCTTGTCAATCCTCGCCAGATTTCCACTCTGGATTCGGCTGATTATCAGAGCACCCTTGAGGCGATTCGAGAGATTCGTCTGGCTTCTGAAATCTCTGGACGCATCGTTGCGATGCCGGTGACGGAAGGGCAAATGGTGAAGCAGGGGCAGTTTCTCTATGCGCTCGACCAGGTCCAGCAGCAGGCCACGGTGAATGCCGATGCCGCCGAGGCTCGCAAGAATCGTGTCAATGCGGAGCGTTATATCTTCCTCAATCAGCAAGGCGCTGTATCTACCAAGGAGCGTGATTACTACGTAACCGAAGCCATCCAGAGCCGCGACAAGTTGAAGGCTTCGGTCGCCACCCTGGGATACAAGAATGTGCTCGCCCCCATCCCCGGAGTGGTGGGAGATATTCATTTCAAGCTCGGGGATGTGGTGCAGGCGGGCACGGCCATCACCAGTGTCGTGGACAACTCCAGGCTCTGGGTGCGTCTCAATGTGCCCGGCGAACTCGCCTATCGCGTCAAGCTGGGAATGCCCGTGATTCTCCGCGCTCCCGACCGCAATCAACTCGTCGCCCAGGGGCAGGTGAGCTTCATTGGCCCTTCTCTGGATAAGGAGCGCCAGACCCTGCTGGTCAAAGCGGTCTTTGGCAACGCGGACGGTGCCTTGCGCAATAACCAGCGGGTCAATGCCACCCTGGTGTTCGCCCAGCAGAAGGTGCTGGCCATTCCCCAGCAGTCGGTGTTGCTTCAGGCCGGCAAGCCTTTTGTGTTTCTGGCCGTGAGTCCGGAGGAGGCGAAACGGAGGCTCGGCCGCACGCTTGAGCCGGAGCCCCTGGCCAACCTGCCCGTGGCGATCCAGGCGCCGGTGACCCTGGGAACTCTTCAGGGAGGCGCCTATCCCGTGCTGGAGGGCCTCACTGCCGCCGATACGGTGGTGGTGGGCAACCTGGCCCAGCTTCGCAGCGGGCTTTCAGTACAGCCGGCCACATCAATGCTGCCCTCCGGCGCGCCGGGGCCTGCGGCAGGGAAGATGGGCGGCAAATGAGTCTTTCCGATACCTTCATTCGGCGCCCCGTGCTCAGCACGGTGTGCAGCATCCTGATCCTGATGGCCGGCCTGATCTGCCTGCCCCTGCTGCCGATCGAGAACCTGCCGAACATCGCTCCGCCCACGGTGCAGGTGAACGCCAACCTGCCCGGGGCGGATGCGCTCACCGTGGAAAGTGCGGTGACCGGTCCGCTCGAAAACCAGATCAACGGTGCGCCGGGGATGGATTACATCACCTCCACCAGTACGGGGGAGGGAAGCAGCCAGATCAATGTGTTCTTCAAGGCTGGCACCGATCCCGATATCGATCAGGTGAATGTGCTCAACCGGGTACAGACCGCCACGTCCCAGCTTCCCCCCCAGGTGAATGCCCAGGGGGTGACGGTGCAGCAGACGGCCAGCAGTTATCTGCTGGTCTACAACCTCACCTCCACCGAAGGCCAGTTTGACCGCAACTATCTCAATGGCCTGCTACAGCTGAATCTCATCTATCCGATCACCCGTGCCGAGGGGGTCGGCCAGGTCAATGTGTTCGGGGCCAGTGATCCTGCCTTCAGGGTGTGGGTGGACCCGCTGAAGCTCACCCGCTTCAATCTTGGGGTCAGTGATGTTGTGGATGCTCTCAAATCCCAGAACCAGGTTGTAGTCGCTGGCAGCATCGGTGGCCCCCCTTCCCCTGCTGCCAACCGCACCACCTTCCCGATCCTGGTGAATGGGAACCTCAAGACCGTGGAGGAGTTTCAGGATGTGATCCTGGCGAAGGGCCCCGACGGTGGTCTGATCCGCGTCGGTGATGTGGGCCGTGCTGAATATGCCTTCCAGAACTTCAACCAGTCGGCGATCAACGCCCGAACCGGGCACCCCTGTGTGGGCTTCGGGGTGATTCAGCTACCCGGCAGCAATGCGATCAGCACCGCCAAGGCGGTGGATGAGGTGCTGACCCAGTTCCGCAGCACCCTGCCTCCCGGTGTGGTGCTGGAGTAGGTGTTCTAGCAGACCGACTTCATCAACGCCTCGATTTCCGGTGCCCTCGAGGCCCTGCGGGATGCGGTGGTGCTGGTGCTGCTGATCATCTTCCTCTTCCTCCAGGACTGGAAGGCCACCGCCGTTCCGGCCCTGGCGCTGCCGATCGCCCTGCTCGGAGCCCTGATCTTCGTGAAGACCTTCGGCTTCTCGATCAATGAGCTCACCCTGCTCGGCATCATTCTGGCCACCGGCCTGGTGGTGGATGACGCCATTGTGGTGGTGGAGGCGGTGTCGGCCCGGATCGAGGAGGGGGATCGGCCGTTCCAGGCCGCGTCCAATGCGATGAAGGAACTCACCGGCGCGATCCTCGCCACCGCCCTGGTGCTGCTGGCCGTGTTTGTGCCGGTGACCTTCTTTCCGGGGGCGACGGGGGTGATCTACCGCCAGTTCGCGCTCACGATTGTGTTTTCGATCATTGTTTCGACGTTCAATGCCATCAGCGGCAAGCCGCTCCAATCGGCCCTGCTGCTGGGTGGCGGCAAGACCGAACCCCGCGGCAGGATCTGGACGTTGATCGGCGGTCTGTTCGGGGGGCTCTATGGCGCCATGGCCGGGGGCTGGCTGGCGGCTCTCCTGCTGGGGCTGCTCGGTGCGGTGGTGGGCTCGTTCCTGATGCCGATCTTCACGGCCTTCAATGGCTTCTTCGATCGCCTTTCCCAGGCCTACGGCCGGGCGCTCAGGCAGGTGATCCGGCTGCGACGTCTGGTGGCGTTCTTCCTGCTCGGTGGGGTCGTTCTCACCGGGGTGGCCTTTGCTGCCATCCCCACCGGCTTCGTGCCCACGGAAGATCAGGGCTATGGCCTCGGGATCATCCAGTTGCCTCCCCAGTCCTCGATCGAAGCGACGATGGAGGTGGCTGGCAAGACCCAGGCGATCCTCGCCAAGGAGCCCCAGATCGTCTCCGGCGAGATCGTGGGCGGGGCCGGCTTCAATGGCGGCTCGCTCAGCCAGGGCCTCTTCTTCTTCGGCCTGCGTCCGATCGATGAACGCAGCGGCAAGGGCCAGTCGGCGCAGGAGATCATCGCCAGGCTCAACAAAGAGTTTCATTCCATCCCCGGCGCCCTGGTGATGGCCCAGTCCCCTGCCGCCGTTCCGGGCTTCAGTGCCCAGGGGGGGCTTTCCTTCCAGTTCAATGACCTCAGCAACGGCGGCTACAGCCCCACGGACCTGGGCCAGATGGCCGGCAAGCTGATCGGTGCCGCCAAGGCCACCGGAGATTTCGCCAATCTCTATTCCCAGTTCATCAGTGACAGCCCCGTCTGGCGTTTGGATGTGGACCGGGATCGGATGGCCTCCCTCGACATCGACTACGGCCAGGCGATGGAGGTGCTGGGCACCCTCACGGGGGGAAGCTTCGTCAACCAGACCTACGAGCAGCAGCAGTACCGCCAGGTGTATGTGCAGGCCGATGGCGAACATCGCAACCTCGTGCAGTCGCTGGCCGACCTCTACGTGCCCAACCGGGCCGGCAAGCTGATTCCGCTCTCCAACGTGGTGAAGGCCAGGCTGGACAGCGCGCCGCCGATCATCAGCCACTTCGATCTCTACCGCAGCGTCCTGATTCAGGGGGTGGAGTCCTTGGGTCGCAGCAGCGGCCAGGCGATCGACAGCCTAATGGCCACCTTCCGCCGCATGGGCTTCAGCAACATCGGCTCCGACTGGTCCGGCCTCACCCGCTCGGAGGTACAGGCGGGCTCCCTGGCGGCCCTGGTCTTTGCCCTGGGGATTGTGGTGGTGTATCTGGTGCTCTCGGCCCAGTACGGCAGCTACATCGATCCGTTGATCATCCTGATGACGGTGCCCCTGGCCATGCTCGGAGCCCTGGCCTTTCTGGTGATGCGCGGTCAGGTCAACAACGTCTATGCCCAGGTGGGGTTGGTCACCCTGATCGGGCTGGCCGCCAAGAACGGCATCCTGATCGTGGACCTCGCCAACCAGCGCATGGAGCGCGGCATGAGCGCCAGTGATGCGGCGATCGGTGCGGCCAGCTCCCGGTTGCGGCCGATCCTGATGACGGCGATGGCGGCCCTGGCAGGTTTCTTCCCCCTGATGGTGGCGGACGGGGCCGGAGCCCTCAGCCAGCGCTCCCTTGGCTCGGTGATCTTCGGGGGCCTGCTGGTGGCCACCGTGCTCAGCCTGTTCGTGGTGCCTTCCTTCTACGTGCTGATGAAGCAGCTGGAAGCTGCTTGGTTCCCCGCCAGCGGCGAGAGCGAACCGCTGCCTGGCGATGCTGAGGCTCCTGCCGAATCCTCTGCAGGCTGAGCCCGCCTCTTTGGTTTCCCTATCGTCCCCAAGCCAATGCCTCTGCCTCCCCCGTCCGGCTATACCCCTCGCCGCCAGCTGCGGGTGGATCGACGCCGGATTCTGCTGAGCGCATCGCTGGCGGCCGTGGCCGCCATGGTGCTGATGCTGCTGGTGCACCGGGCGGCCCACACACCGGGCCAGCCGATCAAGCCGATCCCCCTGCTGGGAGCCGTGCTCTTGGTGGCCGGCGCCGCCAGCTGCGGGGCCTGGGGCGAAACCATGCGCCAGCTCGCCCTCACCCAGCTCGGTGAACCGGATGGGCCCGAGGAGATCTGAGGGAATCTCGTTTTTGTATCGTTTCGAACGGCGTTATAGGGATCCGCATTAGATGCTGGGAGCGTGCTCTTGATGCATCAGGTAGTTGGAGATGGGCTTTGTTGATGGCCGCCCAGGCTCATGCCAGATGTTGAATCTGGGCGCGCTTGCCCATAGCTCTTGGTGCTGTCTTTCGCCTGTTACTGTTATCTGCCGACCAAGGGAAGGCAATGGCAGAAATCGGTCCTCGGCCCTGCCGTAACGAACTTGTCCCCCTCGCCGACATCGACGCCGCGATGGCCGCCGTCCTACAGGCCTGGTCTGAGACTTTTGGCAACGTCGATTTCACTCCCCAGGACAACTTCTTTGCCTTGGGTGGAGATTCTCTGCGTGCCCTTGGCGTGTTATCGCGTCTGCGCGACTTGCTAGGGATTGAATTGCCTGCAAGTGCTCTTTTCTCTCACCCAACGGTCCAGTCCCTGACGGAACTCATCGTCGCAAGTGATCGGCCGTTCCTGCCAACTCCGGTGCAGGCTCCCTCACCCAGCGATCGAAAATTCCTCTCCTATTCCCAGGAACGGCTGTGGTGGCTCCTGCAGGGGGCAGGCACTAACCACGCCTACCAGATGCAGGTGGCCATTCCAATCGAAGGCCCGCTCGGCGATGGATCGCTCCTCCAGCAGGCGCTCACCATTCTCGTTCAGCGACACGCCATTCTGCGGACCACCTTTCACAGCAGCGAGCGGGGACCGCTCCAGAAGGTGCATCCCAGCTTCCCGGTGCAGCTTCCCGTGCTTGATCTCTCCTCTGTGCCGGACGCTGACCAGGAGGCCGCGGTGGAGCGGGCTGTTGCGGCTTTGGCGGATGTGCCACTGGAGATGGATCACCTGCCATTGGTGCGTTGGCAACTGCTCCGCCTCTCGTCGACCCGTTTCCGGCTGCTTCAGGTGGAGCATCACCTGCTACATGATGGTTGGTCTCTGCACCTGCTCGTCAAGGATCTCTTCAAGATCCATGCGGCACTGGTCGCTGGTCAGGCGGTGGACGCCACAACGCCAGCTCTCCAGTTCGCAGACATCGCCGCCCTGCAGCGCTCCTACGTGGAATCAGGGGCGGGCCAGAGGCAGCTGGAGTTTTGGCGAAACTATCTGGAAGGGGCTCCCCCTGAACTGAATTTTCCTCCCCACCGCCCTGCTGCAGGGGTTGCAGGTGTGCATGGATCTGTGCATCGGCAGATCATCCCACCGGCCATCAGCGCACCGCTTCTCACCATCTGCAGGCGGGAGCAGGCCACCCTCTTTGATGGCATGCTCTGCTGCTTTGTCTTGTTGATGAGCCGTGTATCGGCCCAGAAGGATCTGGTGCTCGGCACCGGCGTCGCCACGCGGCGCTGGCGGGAAATGGAGGAGGTGCCCGGCATGCTCGTGAACAATCTGGCGCTCCGCTTCCGCTTGGATACGTCGGACAGCTTCCGTGATGCTCTGCGCAGAACGCGTGAAGCGAAGCTGGCTACCTTTGAGCATCAGGATGTTCCCTTTGATCAGGTAGTCCGCACGCTCAATCCCTCGCGTGCTTCGAATCGACATCCCCTGTTTCAGGTGATGTTCAGTTTCCATGATTCTCCCCTCCAAGAGCTGCGATCCGAGTCGCATCGATTCGAGCCGCCACGTGTCTATAACAATTCATCCGCAAAGTTTGAACTCAACGTCATCGCCATTCCGGCCCAGGCGTCGCAGCGCTATGGCGAGGTTGAGCTGATCTGGGAATACAACACAGGCCTTTTCACGGAGGCTCGCATTCAATGGCTAGCCGATGCTTATGGTGAGCTGCTCCAGCAGCTGGTGCTCAATCCTGATGCCAATGCCTTCCGCGTCAGTCTTCTGAATCAAGCGCAGCGACATCAACTTGACCAGTGGGGAACGCCAAGCGTCCTCTACCCACGCGAGGCCAGTATTGCCTCCCTGTTTGCGGAGGTGGTTTCCCGTCATCCGCTTGCTACGGCCCTGCGATGGGATGGCGGTGAACTCGCTTACCAAGACCTGAACAAACGTGCGAATCGCACCGCGCGATTGCTGCAGTCTTTCGGTTTGGGCCATGGGATGGTGGCCGCGGTGATGCTCAGGCGCGGGCCAGAGATGATCAACCTCTTGTTGGCCATCCTCAAGTGCGGTGCTGCCTATCTTGCCCTGTCTCCGGATGACCCTGAGGAGCGGCTTGCGTTCATGCTGGCTGATGGGGCCGCGGATCTGCTGATCACACAGGGTGAGTGTTCATCGAGATTCGCATCGGCCTGCCCGAAGATATTCACGCTTGATTCAATCGTGCGCGAGCGTGATTCCCATTCGGATAGCGAGTTTTATGCCCAAACTCTGCCCACAGATCGGACTTACCTTGCTTATACTTCCGGCTCGACAGGCCGTCCAAAAGCTGCTGAGATTCCTCAGCGTGCTGTGATCCGTTTGGTGCGCAATAGTAGCCATTATCACCTCGGGCCTTCTGAGGTGATGTTGCAATTTGCCCCGATTGCCTTTGATGCCGCCACTTTTGAGATCTGGGGTGCCTTGCTCAACGGCGCCCAGTTAGTGCTCTCTCCGCCAGGATTTCAAGGACTCCCGGCCCTGGCGGACTGTCTCCGCCGCTATCGCATCACCACCCTCTGGCTCACGGCCACGCTTTTTCACGCCATGGTGGAGCATGAACTGCAGAGTCTGCTTGGAGTGAGGCAGGTTCTGGCGGGTGGAGAGGTGCTTTCGCCCGCTGCTGTCGAGCGGATGCTCCAGGCTATGCCCGCTGGCCATGTTCTGATCAATGGCTACGGCCCCACGGAGAACACAACCTTCACCTGCTGTTGTCG
>JBKDOV010000003.1:0-2868 GCA_046342815.1 Cyanobacteriota bacterium | reverse complement strand
CGGGCCCCGCCCCCGACCCTCCAGCCGCCGCGGACGCGGCTAACGCAACCCCGGCAGGGCAGACGCCGCATAGATGGCCCCTTCCTCCCCCCCGCTCCGTCCGCCGCTCCAGCCGCCGCTGTGGCGCGATCGCGAGGAGGCCGGCCGGGCCCTGGCGCGGCGCTGCGCCGAGCAGCGCCACCAGGCAGCCACCACCACCCTGATCGGTCTGCCCCGGGGGGGCGTGCCGGTGGCGGCAGTGATGGCGGCCGAGCTGCAGCTGCCCCTGGCCACCTGGGCGGTGCGCAAGGTGGTGGACCCGGCGCTGCCGGAGGTGGCGATCGGTGCCGTGGCCGCCGGCGGGGTGGTGGTGTGGCGGGAAGGCCCGCAGGGAACCCTGGCGGCCCTGGCCCGGCGCCGCGGCTGGCTGGCCACGGCCGAAAACGAACTGAAGCGGCGCCAGCAGCGCTTCGGCGACCCCACGCCCCGCCAGCTCGAAGGCCGCCACCTGATCGTGGTGGACGACGGCATCGCCACCGGCATGAGCGTGCGGGCGGCGCTCCTTTCGCTGCGCCAAACCCGGCCGGCCCACCTCACCCTGGCGGTGCCGGTGGTGGATGCCGAGGTGGCCTTGGAGCTGCGCAGGCTGGTGGATCGGCTCGAGGCCCTGGCGACCGTTTCCCAGCTGCAGGCGGTGGGGCTCTGGTACGAACGTTTCGACCAGCTCGATGATCAGGCGGTGCTGGCGCTGCTGGCGGCGGCCCCCTGTCGCTGAGGCCTCAGCGCAGCATCGCCGTTTCCACCACCCCGGCCAGGGCGAACACGATCGCCATCACGATCCCGGCCGCCTTGATGCGGTGCACGGGGTTGAGGGCCGCCACCAGCCAGATCAGGGCCGAAAGTTGGAACACGATGATCTGCAGCATGGCGAGCCTCCTGTTCGCGGCAGATTAGGCAGATTGATGGCGAATGACCTGCCGATCGACACCGACCTGGTGATTCCGGCGGCGGAGCTGGGCTGGCGGTTTTCCCGCTCCTCCGGGCCCGGCGGCCCGGGGGTGAACACCACCGACTCGCGGGTGGAGCTGGTGTTTGTTCTGGCCGGCACCACGGCGCTGCCGGCGCTGCTGCGGCGCCGGGCCGAGGCGCGGCTGGCCGATCGGCTGGTGGCAGGTGTGCTGGTGGTGGCGGCCAGCGAACACCGCTCCCAGTGGCTGAACCGCCAGGCGGCCCTGCGGCGCCTGGCGGAACTGCTGCGCAGCGCGATCGCCCCGCCGCCACCGCCGCGGCGCCGCACCCGGCCCAGCCGCGGCGCGGTGGAGCGGCGGCTCACCGCCAAGCGGCAGCGCAGTGGCCTCAAGGCCCGGCGCCAGGGCCGGATCCCCCCGGAGGGCTAGCCCGGCAGCCGGCGGCTTCAGGCCCGCGGATCGTCCCGTTCGCTGCGGATGCGGGCCTTCGCCTGCTGCCAGTGGCCCTCCAGCTCCCGCAGGCTGCGCCCGCCCAGGTCGCCGCCGAGGGCCTCCTCCACCAGGGAAAAGCGCTCAAGAAAGCGGCGGTTGGTGCCCACCAGGCCCTCTTCCGGGTCGATGCCGCACCAGCGGGCCACATTCACCAGGGTGAACAGCACGTCGCCCAGTTCGGACTGCGCATGGGCCGGATCGCCGCCGCCCCGCGCCTCCTCCACCGCCTGCCTGAGCTCCTCGAGCTCCTCCTGCACCTTCTCCCAGACGCCGTTGAGGTCGTCCCATTCGAAGCCGGCAGCGGCGGCCTGCTTCGAGATCGTCATGGCACCGGCCAGGGCGGACTGCCCCCGCACCCGGGAGGCGAGCCGATCGCTGAGCGGACTGGCGGAGACGGGTTGCGGCTTCTCCTCGGCCTTGATCGCCTCCCAGCTCCGGTTCACCGCCGCGCTTTCGCCGCCTGGCTCGAACACATGGGGATGGCGTCGCACCAGCTTGGCGCTGATCCCCCGGGCCACCGAAGCCAGATCGAAGCGCCCGTGCTCACTGGCGATGCGGGCATGGAGCACCACCTGCAGCAGCAGGTCGCCCAGTTCCTCCTCGAGATGCTGATCGTCTCCATGGCGGATCGCATCGGCCACCTCGTGGGCCTCCTCCAGCACATAGGGAATCAGGGAGGTGTGGGTCTGCGCGAGGTCCCAGGGGCAGCCGGTGCGGGGATCGCGCAGCCGATCCACCACCGCCACCAGCTCGGCAAGGGCGCTCTGGGTGGGGGAGGAATCCATGCCGGAAGGGGGCAGCGGCGGCTTCACCTTCCCATCCTCGGCCCCCTGCGCCGCTTCCGGATCAGGCGCCGCAGGGGGCGGGGCAGGCGCGGCACAGGGTCCCCGTCCTGCAGCAGGTGCAGCCAGGTGCTGGCCTCCACGCCCACCAGAGCCGCCAGCACCAGCGGGCGGTGCTGCTGCCAGAGGCCGCGGGCCAGCGCCAGCAGCTGCTGGGGGGAAGGCAGCAGACCGAAGGGATGGAGCAGGGCCCCGGCCAGCAGCAGCCACAGGGCGCCGTAGGCCAGCCGGCCGCTGCTGCCCAGCAGCGGACTGTGGGAGATCAGCGAGCGATGGCTGAGCAGGCGCCGGTAGGGCCACCACAACCAGCGCAGGGGTCCCCAGCGCCGGCTGGAGCGGGAGATGGTGTCAAGGTCGGGGGAGAGCCAGAGGCCCCCGATCAGGAAGGCCAGGGCGGCCACCGCCACCCCTGCCGCCCCGAGGGCAGGCGCCCACAGCAACCCGAAGGGCAGCGCCAGCAGGCCGGTGGCGCGTTCGTGGTGGCGGCCGCTGGCCATGGCCGGCATCGGCTGGCCGCAAGCTACTGGCAGCGGGCGCCCAGGCAGCGGCCTGTAGGGCTGCGGGGCAGCGGCCGGCACGGCAGAATG
>JBKDOV010000002.1:0-3066 GCA_046342815.1 Cyanobacteriota bacterium | reverse complement strand
GCCTGTTGACTTCTATCTGTTGATCACGGCCTGGTCGATCCGCTTGCCTTTGGAATTCCAGGCACTCAGGCGCATCTGATCGCCGACCACCTCGATCTCAGCGAAGCTGTAGGCGCTCACGGCCCTGGCACTGTTGCGGTTGCCCAGCACCGGACGCAGCCAGGCACCGCCGCCGCCCACGGTGAGGAAGGTGGTGCCGCGCAGGGGCACGGTGCGCTCGTAGTTGTGCTCGTGGCCGTTGATGTAGAGCTGCACCTGATAGAGCTCGAACAGGGGCATCAGCTTCACCTGCAGCCGGGGATCGTCGCCGTAGAGGCCCGAGGAATAGAGCGGATGGTGACCCACCACCACCTTCCAGGGGGCCGTGCTGCGGGCCAGGGCGTTCTTCAGCCACGGCATCTGGTGTTGCCAGGCGGCATTGGTGTTGGTGTCCAGCAGGAAGAACTCCACCGGCCCGCGGCGCAGGTTGTACCAGCGGCCTCCCATGCCCAGCACCGGTTCCCGCAGCTGGGCGGCACCGTTGGCGGTGCGGATGTCGTGGTTGCCCAGCACGGCATGGAACGGCACACCGCCCTGAAGCAGGGCCCGATAGGGGTGGACCACCGTTTTCTGCAGCAGGGCGATGTCGCCGCTCGGGTAGATGTTGTCGCCCCCCAGCAGCACGAGATCCACCGGCTGCAGCCGATGCCTTTCGGCCATGCGATCCGCCACTTCCTGCTGATTGGCGTTGCCGCTGCCGCTGTCGGCCAGGGCAAGGAAGCGAAGTTGGTTGGGGTTGGGGGCGGCCCAGAGCAGGGGGCGCGAGGAGGCAACCAGCAGCGCTGCGGAGACCAGCGGCAGCAGCTGCAGCAGCCCGCGGCGGGACAATCCCTTTCTGTTCATCGGAGGAATGGACGTTGGCCGCTCATGCCGCTGTGCGCTGCAGCCGTTGCAGTTCGTCCAGCACCTCCTGGCTGTGGCCGCTGGGACGCACCGCCACCCAGCGGGCCCGCAGGATTCCCTGGGGGTCGATCAGGAAGGTGTGGCGTTGGGAGTAGGGCGAGATCCAGGAGCCATAGCGCCGGCTCACCTCGCCACCCGGATCGGAGAGCAGCGGAAAGGCCAGGCCTTCGCTGTCGCAGAAGGAGGCGTGGTCTTCGGGGCCGTCGGCGCTGATGCCCACCACCGCTGCCTCCAGCCGCTGGAATTCGGGCAAATCCTTCTGGAAGCCGCGGGCTTCGAGGGTGCAGCCGCCGGTGAAATCCTTCGGGTAAAAGTAGAGCACCACCCAACGACCGGCCAGGTCCGCCAGGGAGAGGTGGGTCTGCCGGGCCGCCAGGGAGCTTCCCTTGCCGGCATCCACCGCCACACCCTCAAGGGAGAAGGTGGGAGCGGGCTGGTCAAGCTCCGGAAGCACACCTCCCAACGCAAAGGACTGTCGGGGATGACCCAGCAGGCCCGCAGGCAGAAGCAGTAATGGAGCGAACCCGAGGGTTCTCAGAACTTGGCGACGCTGCATGGGATCGAGGTGGAGCGGTCGATGCTGGCAGCAGGGCCGGAGTTCAGATGCGGGCCAGATTGATGCCGAGTTCCTTGGCGTAGGCGCCCAGACCCTTCTTCTGGATGGTCTTGAGGGCCCTGGTGGAGACGCGCAGTTTGATGAAGCGGTTGCCTTCCGCCCACCAGAGGCGACGTTCCTGCAGGTTCACCTGCTGGAGTTTCTTGGTGCGAACATGCGAGTGGCTGACGGCCATCCCGTTGTTGGCGCGCTTGCCGGTGAGCTGACAAACCCGGGACATGACGATCAACCAGTGAAAAAGGAAACCGGGCCGAAGCCCACCCGGCGATGGTAACAAACCGGATCCCTGGGGTTCAGGGCTCTGGTCTCAGGGCAGGCGTTCGCCGCTGCCGGCAGCGAAGTGCAGCTCATGGGCCGGCTGCCAGCTCACCCACAGCCTTTCCGGGGGGGATTGGTCCCCGGGCAGCAGCATCCGCAGCGGCCCCCGTTCGGTGTCCAGCCACAGCAGTTGCTGGTTGCCCCACCACTCGCGCCGTTGCAGGCGGGCGGCCAGGCCTGGCTGCCCTGTCGCCTCGGGATCGACGGGCACCAGGTGTTCGGGCCGCAGCCCCAGCTGGCGTTCCGGATCGAGCGGCAACAGGTTGATCGCCGGGCGGCCGAGAAAGGTGGCCACGAAGCGGTTCGCCGGGTCGGCATAGAGCTCCCTGGCACTGCCCACCTGCTGCAGCCTGCCGCCCTCCAGCAGGGCGATCCGGTCGGCCATGCCGATCGCCTCCTGCTGGTCGTGGGTCACATAGATCACCGGCGGCTCGCCGCCGCACAGCAGCCTGCGCAGTTCCGGGCGGAGCTCCTCCCGCAGCTGGGCATCGAGGTTGCTCATCGGTTCATCGAGCAGCACCACCTGCGGTTGGCGCAACAGGGCCCGCGCCAGGGCGACCCGCTGGCGCTGGCCGCCGGAGAGCTGGGCCGGCCGGCGCTCGCGCAGCTCGCCGAGTTGGAGCAGCTCAAGCACGGAGGCGATCCGCCGTTCCCGCTCCCTTGCCCCCACGCCGCGGACCCGCAAGCCCAGGGCCAGGTTGTCGGCCACGCTCAGGTGGGGGTAGAGCGCGTAGCTCTGGAACACCATGGCCACCTCCCGGCTGCCGGCGCTGCGGTCGGTGATGTCTTCTCCCTGGAGCAGGATCCGGCCCGAACTGGGGGCATCCAGCCCCGCCACCAGCCGCAGGGTGGTGCTCTTGCCGCAACCGCTCGGGCCGAGCAGGGCCAGGCATTCGCCGGGCCCCACCTCGAGATCGAGCCGATCTAGCAGCAGTCGCTCCCCGACTCTGCGGCTGAGCTGCCGCAGTTCGAGGCCCTGGCCTTCACGCAGGCTCATCCCTTGATCGCTCCCTGGGTGAGGCCACTGACGATCCAGCGCTGGCCAAGCAGCACAAGCAGCAGCAGGGGAAGACTGCCGAGAACCGTGGCGGCGGCGAAGGCTCCGTAGGGAATCGTGAACACCGAAGAGCTGCCGATGCGCGCCATCGCCACCGGCAGGGTGAGCAGTTCGCTGCGGCTCAGCCAGGTGA
>JBKDOV010000001.1:0-11897 GCA_046342815.1 Cyanobacteriota bacterium | reverse complement strand
GGTGGGTGCCTCGGTGGACGCCGCGGAGGACGCCGGGGAGACGCTGCCCGCCGTGGCGATCGGGCTGATCTCGGACCAGCTGGGGTGCCAGGTGGCCAGCAGGCGGCCGACCCGCTGGGCCGCCGCCAGCATCTCCGGAGCCACGGGAACCTCGATCTGCAGCTCGGCACCTGCCGCCATCGCCGCAGGCAGCAGAACCGGCAGAAAGGCGTCGGCCTGCTCGCGCAGCACCCCATCCTGGCCCTCAAACCAGAGCACCCGGCGGTTTCGCCCGCGCACCACCAGGGCTTCCAGTCGGTTCGGCCGCGGTCGATGCAGCTCCACGAGGCGGAAGCCGTGGCGGCCCGGGGCGCTCATGCTTCCTCCACGGTGAACAGCTCCACGGCGCCGATGCCCCGGATCTCGCCGCTGCCGAGGCTGCGGGGGGTCAGCTGGGGATCGCCCGCCAGCAGCGCGGCGGTGGCGGCATCGAACACCACGGCGGCCTCGACTTTGCGGGTCATCGCCTCGAGGCGGGCCGCCAGGTTGACGGTATCGCCGATCACGGTGAATTCCAGCCGCTTCGGGCTGCCGATCTGGCCGGCCAGCACCGCACCGCTGGCCAGCCCCACCCCGTTGTCGAGCTCCGCCAGCCCCCGCTGCCGCCAGTCGGCATTGAGGGCGGCCAGGGCGGTGCGCATCGCCAGGCTGCAGCGCACCGCCTGGCGGGCTTCCTGGGCCTGGCCCCGGCTCACGGGCGAACCGAACACCGCCATCACCGCATCGCCGATGAACTTGTCGATCGTGCCGCCGTGCTGGCCCACCACCTCCACCATCGCGCCGAGATATTCATTGAGCTGGCGCACGTGCAGTTCGCTCTGGCCCGCTGCGCTGCGCTGACGGGTGAGGGTGGTGAAGCCGCGGATGTCGCTCATCAGCACGGTGACCTCCAGCCGGCGACCCCGCAGGATCCCTTCCGCCGCCTCCGGGTCCGCCAGGATTTCCGCCACCACCCCCGGGGCGACGTAGCGCTCGAAGGTCTGCCGCAGCCTTCGTCGTTCGCCCGCTTCCCGCAGGTAGGCCTCACCGCCGTAGAGCACCGCCAGCAGGGTGAGCCCGGCCAGGGGGGCCAGCAGCGGCAGCCACAGGTGCCGTTGTTGGGCGAGCCCCAGCCCCAGGCCGAGCTGCAGGGCCAGCAGCAGCGCCACCAGAGCCAGCCGGCCCTGGATCGTGGCCAGCCGCCGGCCGGCTGCCAGGGCCAGCAGCAGCGGCGCCAGGGCCAGTGCTGCCCGGGCGAAGGGCGCCGCGGGCCAGGGCACCATCCCATCGCCCAGCAGGGAATTGGCGGTGGCGGTGCCCAGGATCTCCAGGCCGGAGAGGGGACCGAAGGGAGTGCCGTAGCCCGCACTGCTCTGGTCCACCACCGGCCCCACCAGCACCACGGCACCGGCCAGGGCCTGGCGCCGCGGATCCCGGGACCAACGCTCCGGATCCAGCACCTCCCAGGCGCTCAGGCGCTCAAGGCTGCCCTCCGCCCCGTAGGGGTTGAGGCTGCTGCGGCTGTCCTCGCCCTGGGGCGGCCGGCCGGCGAGCCGCAGCACGGTGGTGGAGAGGGCGGGCAGGGAGGTCTCCACCTGCTGGGAGCGCAGCAGGCCGCGGGCATAGGCCTCGGGGTGGAGCATCCGATCCCCGGGCCGGGGCACCAGGAGGTTGGTGAGGCCCAGTTGGGCCGGGCCCCCGATCGCCGCCACCAGGGGTTCGTGGGGGCGCACCAGGCTCAGCACGCCTGCCCCCTGCCGGTCCTCCCCCTCCTCCATTTCCGCCGCCAGGGCCACCCGCCCCCGGTGGCGGGCCAGCACAGCGGCCAGGGCGGCATCGTCTTCGGGGCCGCGGCTGCTGGGGCCTTCGAACACCACGTTGATCGCCACCGCCCTGGCTCCGGCGGCCAGCAGCCGTTCGGTCACCTGGCCGTAGGCGGCCCTGGGCCAGGGCAGGGAGCCCACGCCCCGGGCCCAGGCCGGCACCTGACGGTTCTGTTCGTACCAATCCCCCTGCTGCAGGGTGGCGTCGTCGATCGCCACCAGCACCACCTGCGGCGGCGGGCGACGGGGACCGAGCAGCCGCTGCAGCTGATCCTCCAGGCCCCGTTCCGCCACCCGCCAGCGCGCACCGGGCCAGCCGGCACAGGTGCCCACCCAGAGCAGCAGCAGCAGGCTGAGCAGGCGGCGGGCGGGGAGAGGCGAGTTCACGCCGGGGGCAGGTTCATCCTGATCGCCCCATCATCCAACCTTTCGCCCCTCCCCCACCCCACTCCCCCCGTTCGGCAGGGGATCAGAACAGGCGGGGCAGGCCGATGGAGGGAAGGGAGACCCCCGGCACTCCCTGAACTCCCTGCACTCCCGGCAGCGCGGGCAGCGTTACGCTGGGCTGGTAGCGCCGCAGGTAGCTCTCCAGCGAGCCGTACTGGGGCAACGGCAACCGGAAGCCGTTGAACAGCGGCCCCCGCAGAATCGCGTCGTAGTCCCCGCTGGTCAGGCTCAGCAGGGCCAGCACCACCCCCTGGGCCGAGAGGCGCAACCGCTGGCCCGCCTGCACCGTGGTGGGGGCGGTGCCGCTCGGTTCGCCATCGCGCAGCACGTCCACCTCCACCGACCCCTCCAGCACCGACAGCTGGGATTCGCCCTGCTCGTCCACCTCCAGGAGGTAGTTGGTGCCCCGCACGCTCAGCCGCGCCGAGCGAGTGCAACCGGCCGCCTTGCCGGATACCAGCACCTGGCCGCGGTCGAGCAGAAAGCAGCTCTGGCCCAGGCGCATCTGCGAAAAGCGGTTGATGCGGCCCACCGCACCATTGGGAAAGGAGAGGGCGCCCCTGCTGGCCTTCGTGCTCACCGCTTCGGGGGCGGAGGCCTGCTGGCTCACCTTTGCCTTGCGGCCCTCCACAAACAACTGATCGCCGTCGAGGATTTCCCGGATCACGGCGCTGTCGGCGCTGCGGGCCGGCGGCGGAGCCGGCACACCCACCACCACAGGCAGCAGCACCGCAGGCAGCAGCACGGGCAGCACCACAGGGAGCAGCAGGCTGGCGGGGGACCTCCTCATCGGCCGTGACGCGGGATTCGTGTCTCACTCTGGCCCCGGAGCCGCTTCTGGGCAGGATGGGGCCGTTGCGCTGTCCGGACCGATGGCCACACTGCCTTCGCTTCCTGCCTGGCTGCTGGTGTTGCTGGTGGCGGCGCTGGTGCTGGCGGCCCTGTGGTGCCGCCGCTGCGCTCTGCCGCTGCCGCCCCGCCGGCTCCCCCTGCTGGCGCTGCTGCTGCTGGGCGGCCTGCAACTGGTGCCGATGGCGCTGCTGCCCTGGGCCAGCCGCCCCTGGATCACGATCGGCGTGAACCTGCTGCTGGTGCTGGCGCTGGTGCGGCTGTTGCTCTGGCTGGTGCTGGAGCTGCCCGGCGGCCTGGGCTGGTGGCGCCGGCCGCCGGAACTGATGGTGGAGCTGCTGCTGTTCGCCAGCGGGGCCTTCGCCACCGTGCTGCTGGTGCGCCAGGTGGCCCGCTTCGACCTGGTGGGCCTGGTCACTACCTCGGCGGTGCTGACCGCCGTGCTGGGCCTGGCGGCCCAGGAGCCGCTCAAGGATCTGCTGGCCGGCCTGGAGCTGCAGCTGGGCGATGACCTGCGGCTGGGGGATCTGGTGGAGATCGGGGGGCAGGCCCGGGGGGTGGTGGAATCGGTGAGCTGGCGCGACACCACCCTGCGCACCTCCGAGGGGGTGCGGGTGGTGGTGCCCAACACCCAGGTGACCGGAGGGGTGTTCCGCAACCTGAGCGTTTCCGGGGCGGTGTGCGATCGCTTCGAACTCGGCCTCGACTACGACTTTCCCCCCGCCCAGGCCAGCCGTCTGCTCGAGCGGGTGCTGCGGCAGCACCCGCTGGTGCTGGAGGATCCGCCGCCGCTTGTGTGGCTGCGGGGCTTTGCCGACAGCGCGATCACCTACGAGCTGCAGGTGTGGTTCCGGGAACCGAGCGAGACGGTGCGGCGCACCGTGCGCAGCGAACTGCTCCAGCAGATCTGGTACGCGATGCAGCGGGAGGGGCGCAGCTTTCCCTTCCCGGTGCGGGAGCTGCAGCGGCGCCGCCCGGAGCCTGCAGCGGCTGCTGGCCTCTCCCTGCCGCCGGAGGAGGGGCGGCGGTTGCTGGCCTCCCATCCCCTGTTCGCCGAGCTGCTGCCTGCGGATCTCGATTGCCTGCTGGCCCACAGCCGCCCTGTGGTGTTCGCGGCCGGGGAGGCGATCGTGGAGGAAGGGGCCCCGGGCCGGTCGTTGTACCAGCTGATCCGGGGCCGGGTGGAGGTGCTCAAGCAGGGCCAGTCCGGCCGGAAACTGCATGTGGCGGAGCTGGGCGCCGGCGAGGTGTTCGGGGAGATGACCCTGTTTCAGGGGCTGCCCCGCAGCGCCACGGTGCGGGCCCTCGAGGAAACCAGGTTGCTGCGGCTGGACCGGGCCGGGGTGGCGGAACTGCTGGGGCGCGATCCGGCCCTGCTGGAGCGGTTCGCGGAGCTGGTCAGCACCAGGCGCGCCGAGCTGGCCAGTCTCGGGCGTGAGGAGTTGCAGCAGCACACCAACAGCCTGGTGGAGGCGATGCGCAGTCTGTTTTCGGTGCTGGGGGGGGGCGCTGGCGGCGAGGCGGCGGACCGGCGTTCGTGATCGGAATCACATCGGCCTCCGGCTTCCGTCACCCGCCCGGCGGCTCGCAAGGCCAGACTGCTCCTGGTGCTGTTCCCATGCTTGCCATGGAGTTCGTGAAGCCTCTGATCCGCCGCCGATTCCGCTTTCCCCTGCGCCGGGCCTGCCTGCTGCTGCTGAGCCTTGCGGCCGGCGCCGCTGGGGCGGCCGACCAGAGCAGCAGCTTCCCCGCCTTCCGCGAAGGGGGCGGCAGTCGTGGTGTGAACTGTCCGGGCCGGCGGGTGGCCCATCTGGTGCCGGAAAATGGAAGGTTCGAGCCCGGATCCCAGCGGTTGATTGCCGTGCTGGAGGGCGATACGCCCCAGCCCCGGCCCCTGGGGGTGCGGATCGCGGCCCTGGGCGACTGGTCGCTGGAGCCGGAAGCGGCGGGCCTGCGCCTGATCTCGATCCCCGCCATCGATCGATCCATGCTCTGGGAGAGCTTCCCCCGCTGCGGCGCCGAGAGTGAGGGGGCGGAGGCGCCGCCGGCCCGCACCTGGCTGGAGACGACGGCCACCCGCGAGCGGCCGAGCGGTCGGGCGGCGGATCAGAGTGTGCGCCTGCAGCTGCAGCGGCTCAGCCGCGCCTGCGGCACGACGGTGACCACCGCACCGCTGCTGCAGGCCTTCGGTCTGGATCACCTGGCGGCGGAGCTGCCGGCCGAACTGCCGGTGCGTTGCCGCACGCTCGCCCCCTCCCTGGCCCATCGCGGCGCCCCATGAAGGAGCTGGATGGGCTGTTCGACCGCCTGGAGCGGGCGGTGGAAACGGAAGACGTGGCTGAAGCGTGTGAGCTGCTGGCCGATGCCCTCCTCGGGTTGGGGGAAGCGGCCGCTGCCGCCCGTTGGCGCACTCTTGCCCTGTTGCCGCCGCCACCGCAGCGGCTGGCGGCGGCAATCGCCCAGACCCGCCAGGACCTGACCCGCCTGGGCCTGACGCCGGGGGAGGAGCTGAGAGTCGATCCGCTGGTGGCAGCCCGGACGGCGTTGGCTTCCCAGGCGCAGCTTCCGGAGGCGCCGCAGGTGACGGAGTGGGCCCAGGCGCTGCTGGCGGTGGGGGAGCGGCCGGCGGCCCTGGCGCTGCTGCGGCGCCTGGCCCTGAGCACCGGCCTGGCGCCTGAGCGTTGCAATGCCGTGGCTTCCGTGCTGCTGCAGCAGGGCGAGTGGTGGGAGGCCGAACGCTGGCTCTGTACCAGCCTCAGCAAGCAGCGGGTCCAGCCCCGGCTGTGGTTCCAGCTGGCTCGCCTGCTGCTCGACCAGGGCGTGCTGGATGAGGCGCTGGAATCGGTGCAGCAGGGCCTGGCGCAGGATCCCGCCAGCGACTGGGGCCGCAACCTGCGGGCCAGGATCCTGCTGGCCGGCGGCGGTTGGCGCAGTTTTGACCAGCTGGCGGCGGATCCCCAGGGGTTGCCAGGCGGAGAAGGCCCCAGGGCAGATCTGCAGCGTCAACGGGGCCGCTGGCAGCGGTCAGGGCTGGGCCGGGGGGCAGCGCCGCTGCTGTCGCTGCCGCGGCGGCTGGAGCTCAGACGCCTGCTGGCGGTGAAGGGGTTGGTGGTGCTCGTGCATGGCCATGGAGCCGAGCCCCTGCGCTGGTGCCGCGAACAGGAGCTGCTGCCGGAGGGGCTGGCGGTTCAGCCGGTGGCCAGCCGCGAGCCCCTGGTGCTGGGCGCGGAGCTCAGGGCGGCGGGTTTCCAGCCGCGGCCGGAGCAGCCTGCGCCGCTGCTGCGTCAGCTGGCGGCCACGCAGGCGGAGCAGCCGGTGGGCCTGCTGGTGATCGCTCGGCCGGGGGCGGCGGCGTTGCCGGTGGCGCTGGGGGAGCTGCTGCCGCGGGCGGCCCGGTTGCTGGTGCCGGAGGGGCTGGTGACTCCCGCAGAAGGTGGGCCACTGGCGGAACTGGCGGGCTGGCAGCTGTTTGATTCGGTCCGCTTCAGCGGCTAAAAGCCAGTGAGGCCGGGGGGTTTGTTCGCTGGTCTCACTCTGCGATTCAGGCAGGAAGTGCAGGAATGGCGACTTGAAAGCGCTTCTGGGTACTTTTGCTCATAGGGCTCAATGTACATTCATCATCCATTCGTTGATTGTTCCTGGTTTGTGGAAGGTTTTTCCATGGGCTCTTGTGCATCCACCGCAGCCTTAAGCCATTTCTCATCTTCAGCAAGCGCCTCTTAAATGGAATCTCGGACAATCTTTCTCTAATTTGTGTCGACCGTTACTTCTGTTTTCGGGCTCAGCAGCCTACCTTTAATTCAAGCCAGTCAATTTCTTCCCCTCAACGCTGATGTCTTTCATTAATGTTATTGACGCTTCAGGGGAGACCAATATCTGGGACCTTCCAGGGACGACGCCGCCCCCTGAAATACAAACGTGGACTGGTGACCCTGATGCGGTTGATGGAACTGACCCCAATGGTGTTCAAGTTGGCGGTGTTAATGAGATCTATGTAACATCCCTTACACCACCAGGCACGTCTCAGAATATTGTACTTAGCGGCGAAAACAATCAGCTGATTGTAGGTCCTGGTGATGCAAACGTACAGGTGATTGGTGGAGGCAATATTGTTGAATCTGTACAGGTGCTTGGTGACGGCACTAAGGTGATCAGTACTGGTGCATTCGGCAACGTTTCTCAATACGATACTGGAACAACTCAGGTAATTACAGATGTTGTAGTGAATGGCAATATCATTGGCGAAACAGCTACTATTGCAGAAGCTGCAGGCGGGATGTTGCCCGAAGCTGGATTCCAGAATTATGCCCATGGCAGTACTGGTAACGACATAATCTATGGCAGTACCGAAAATGACTTCTTCCGTGGAGGTATGGGTAATGATACGATTTATGCCTTCGCCGGCAACGATTTGGTGCGGGGTGGTGATGGCTCCGATGAATTTACCCTGGGGTCAGGGATAGACACCATTTATTACACTCAGGATCAGTTGCTTGGCGGTGATAATGACGTGGTAAAAGACTTCGGTCTTAATGGTGAGGCTGACAAGTTGGCTGTGGATCAGAAAACCGTGGCAGATTTCAACAAATTCGGCGGCTTCGGCACCAATGTGCTCTCCATCCAGGACATCAACGGAAATACCACCACCGTTCAGGCTCAGGCTGGCTATCAGTGGAAGCAGGCAGACATCTTCTTCGTGGTGTGATCTCCGGACTAACAACTGATTCCCAGGCCTGCCTGGCTGGAGTGAGCTCTTGAGCGACCTCCGCCAGGCTGTCTGGCTTGAAGGCGCGATCCGGGTGGATCAGGATCCCCTCGGTTTGCCCATATTGCTGCGGCTTCAGCAGGACGATGGCCAGTGGATCGAACAGACGCTGCGGCTTGGAGCTGGGGCCTGCAGCGGCCTGGTGGTGCTGCCCCTGGCCAGCGATCCGGTGGCCGTCGAGCTCACCCTGCCGGATCTGCCCGAGGCCCGGCTGAGCGTGCAGTGGCGCCGGCTTTCGGCGCGCACGGCCCTGCTCACCATGGCCCGGCAGCTGTGTCTGGAGGATCCCGCCACCCTGTTTGACGATCCGCTCGAGCTGCATCGCCGGCTGGAGGGCTTCCCCACCGAAGCGGCCCTGGCGCGACTCTGGTGTCGCTATCACCGCTGGCTGGAGCAGCGGCCCAGGCCGCTGTGGGCTCCCCAGCCCCTCGAAACCCATCCCTTCGCGGATGGCCTGTTCGAACCTCCCGGCGCGGATGTTTCCATGGCCACCCTGCGGCGCCTCTGGCCGCTGGTGCGCGAACGGGGCCGCCCCGATCGCAGCGTCACCGTGGTGGTGCCGGTGTATGGCCAGGAGGAGGTGACCCTGCGCTGTCTGGTGAGCCTGCTGCAGGAACAGCTTCGTCTGGCGGAGCCCTGCGCCCGGCTCGAGATCGTGGTGGTGGATGACGCCTCCCCGGCCGGTTCCCTCGACCGGCTCGCCGCCGTGGTGGCCGAGCTCGACAGTGAAGCCCTGCAGTTGGTGCGGCAGCCCGAAAACCTCGGCTATCTGCGCAGCTGCAACCGTGGCGCCGCCCTCGCGCGCGGCGAGCTGCTCTGCTTCCTCAACAACGACACGGTGGTGACCGAAGACTGGCTGGAGGAACTGGTGGCCAGCCTCGATGGCTTCCCGGAAGCCGGCTTGGTGGGGCCAATGCTGCTCTATCCCGACGGGCGCCTGCAGGAGGCGGGTGGGATCGTCTGGCGCGATGGCAGCGCCTGGAATTACGGCCGCGACGCCGATCCCGGCGATCCTGCCTACGCCTTCTGCCGCGATGTGGATTATGTGTCGGGGGCCTGCCTGCTGATGGAAACAGCGCTGTTCCGACGCATCGGTGGCTTCGACAGCCGCTACGCCCCCGCCTACTACGAGGACACCGACCTGGCCCAGGCGGTGCAGGACCTGGGCTACCGGGTGCTGATGCAGCCCCTTTCGCGGGTGATCCATTACGAGGGGGTGTCCAGCGGCCGCGATGAGGAGAGCGGTGCCAAGCGCTTCCAGGCCCGCAATGCCGAACTGTTCCGCAGCAAGTGGCAGCGACGGCTGGAGAGCCATGGCGCCAATGGCACCGATGTGTGGCGGGAGCGGAACCGCGGCCGGGTCGGCCGGATCCTGGTGATGGAGGCCAGCCTGCCCACGCCCGATCGGGATGCCGGCTCGCTCTATGTGCTCAACCTGCTCACCGACCTGCTGGCCCTCGGCTGGGATGTGAGCTTCCTGCCCGCCGACAACCTCCTCTGGCAGCCGGATTACGGCACGGCCCTGCAGCGGATGGGGGTGGAGGTGCTGGTGCACCCCTGGGTGCGGTCGGTGGAGCAGCTGCTGGAGGAGCGGGGCGACCACTACGAGGCGATCCTGCTGGCGCGGCCGGAGGTGGCCCAGCGCTGGCTGGAGGCCATCAAGACCCACGCCCCGCTGGCGCGGTTGCTCTACTACACCCACGACCTGCACCATCTGCGCATGGAGCGCCAGCGCAGCATCGATCCGGGAACGGTGTCGGAGGAGGAGATCGCCCGGATGCGCACGCTGGAGAAGCGGATCCTTGATGTGGTGGATGGGGTGCTGTATCTCAGCGAGGACGAACAGCGTCAGGCCCAGGAGCGTCTCAAGCCCCGGGCCGCCGGTTTTGTGCTGCCGCCACGGGTGCGGCGCGAGGCTTCCGGTCGGCCGTTCGCCGAGCGTCAGGGGGTGGTGTTTCTGGGAGGCTTCGGCCATCCGCCCAACGCCGATGCGGTGCTCTGGTACGTGCAGGAGGTGATGCCCGCCCTGCAGCAACTGGGTGGCGCGCCCCAGCTGCACGTGGTGGGTGCCGATCCACCGCCCCAGATCCAGGCCCTGGCGGGGGAAGCGGTCACGGTTCATGGCTATGTGGCCGATCTGGCGCCGTTGCTGGGGCGGATGCGGATCTGCGTGGCGCCGTTGCGCTTCGGGGCCGGGGTGAAGGGCAAGATGCTCACGGCGATGGCGGCGGGGCTGCCGGTGGTGGCCACCAGCGTGGCGGCGGAGGGGCTGGGCCTGCGCCATGGCGTGACCGCCCGACTGGCGGATGAAGCCGAGGCCTTTGCCCGCGAGGTGCTGGCCCTGCACGATTCGGCCGAGCTGTGGCAGCGGCAGGTGGAAGCGGCCAGCGCCCATCTCGAGGCCGGTTGGGGCGAGGTGGTGGTGCGGGACCGGCTGGCGGCGGCCCTGCAGGGGGTGGGCCTGCCGGTGGCGCCGGTGGCCCTGCCGCTGCCGGAAGCGCTCTGGCCCCTGCCCACCGGCGCCGGCGCCGAGGGGCTGCTCAGCTTTTATAACCTCACCATGAAGCCCCGTTGATGGCCCCTTTGGAAGCCGGGTCCGGTGCCGGCGTCTGGATCGAGCTGGAGCGGCTGCTGGCCCTGCCGCTGCCGGCCGAACCCCTGGCCAGCCTGTGGCGGGAGCTGCTGCGGGGTCTGCCGGAGGGGGCCAGCGAGGAGCGAGCCGCCCTGGTGGCGGCCCTGGAGGCCCATGAGCTGGGGCGGATCGAGGCCCTCTGCTTCAGCGGCAGCACTGAGATCGGCGGCATCGGGGAGAGTGGCATTGAGGAGGGGCTGAGCCGGCTTGAGGGCCTGGCGGCGGCGCTGGAGCCGGCGCGGTTGGCCGAGCTGCTGGGCCGCCTTTTGCCCGAACTGCATCGGCGGCTGGTGGAGAGTGCCGGCCCGGACCCGGCGCCGGAGGTGGTGGCGGATCCGCAGCGGGCCGAAGGGCTGTGGCAGGCCGACCGCTGGATGCGCCGTCTGGAGGCCCTGCCCCATGAGGAATCCGCGTTGCGATCTATGATGGCCGAACAGCTCTGCCGCTATGGGGCCATCGCCTGGCTGGCCCAGCCGGGAGTGGTGGCGCGGCGCCGGGCGGTGCTGCTGCTGCAGCGGCTGCTGCTGCTGTTGCCCGAGGCGCGCAGCTGGGTGGTGCCGGCGATCCGCGATCGGCTGCTGCTGGCCCTCGAGGATCTGGGCCGGGGGGGGGAGCTGGCGGATCCCAGCCACCTGGATGAATTGTTTGATGCCTGCGCGGCGATGGCGGCAGACCCGGGCCTGTCCGATGAAGCCAGAGCGGCTCTGCAGCTGGCCGTGTTCCGCGGCCGCGCCACCCTGGAGGTGTGGGGCAGCCTCAAGGAGAACTGAAACTCCGTTCGCAGGCGGCGTATGGATCAGCCCTGCAGCTGCTGGAGAGCCTGGCGCAGCTCCTCCAGGGCACAGGCCTGGAGGGCCTGTTCGAGCTGTACGCCTCCGGCACCCTCGCGGCGGGCCTGCAGCAGCGCCAGGGCCGCTTGCTGCTGCAGCACCTGACCCTGCATCCCCGGGTTGGCCTTGTGCAGGTGCTGAATCGCCTGGTCGATCCAGGGCTGGTCGGCCATGCTCCGGTGCCGTTTGCTGGAGCTTAGGCAGCCGGCCTGAAGGCAGTGCGGGCCAGGGGGGCCAGGTAGGGGTGCAGGCGGTGTTCCCCGCGGTGGCCGCTGGATCCGCAGCAGAGGTCGATGACGCTGCCGATGTCGATCGCCACGCCACCGCGGGCCTGGATGGCTCCCACGTAGAGCTTGCCCAGCAGGCCGCCGCCCACCAGCACCAGCTGGCCGGGGCCCACCTGGGTGTTGATCCACTGCAGCACCTGGCGGAACACCACCGGATAGTGGGCATGGGGGCGAGCCATGGCGCTCCAGTGGGGGTCCTCACCGGGCAACTGCAGGAAGGTCACGCCGCTGCCCTGCAGCATCGGC